>NZ_CP183770.1:1207857-1544642 GCF_048568905.1 Sphingomonas sp. HT-1
TTGCGGAAGGCATCGCCCACCTTGAGCGCGTTCGGGTCTTCCTTCGCGGCGCCCTTCTTATCCTTCTGGGCCAGCGCGGGCGTCGTCACCAGCGCGGTCGAACCCAGCGCGAGCATCGCAGTCAGCGCAAGCTTCGAAACAAACTTCATGTGAAACTCTCCTCGTCGGCCAGGCGGCGTTGCGGTCCCTGTAAAGGCGCCTTCATCCCCATTCAAGCACGATGCCCGTGGCGCAAAGAGGCTGAACCACGATTGAATAGGGCCATTGCGCGGCTGTAACGTCGCTGCGCCCACTTGGCTCCCAATGCTCCCCACGCGCGTGCGTACGCGCGGGCGCGGGGTTGGCAGGAGGCATGCGGGCGGCTAGAGCCATATCAGCGTAACAAAAACCCGAAAGTATGCCGCTTTGACCGACGAGACCCTGCTCGCCGACCCTTCTGACATTACCCCGATCTCGATCGTCGACGAGATGAAGACCTCGTACCTCGATTACGCGATGAGCGTGATCGTGGCGCGCGCCCTGCCCGACGTTCGCGATGGCCTGAAGCCCGTTCACCGCCGCATTCTCTATGCAGCGCAGGAAGGCGGCTATGTCGCCGGACGGCCCTACCGCAAGTCCGCCCGCCTCGTCGGTGACGTGATGGGTAAATACCACCCGCACGGCGACAGCTCGATCTACGACGCGATGGCCCGCATGGCGCAGGATTGGGCGATGCGCGTGCCGCTGATCGACGGCCAGGGCAATTTCGGCTCGATGGACCCCGATCCGCCCGCCGCGATGCGCTACACCGAAGCGCGCCTCGCCCGCGTGGCGACGGCGCTGCTCGACGATATCGAGAAGGACACGGTCGACTTCGTGCCGAACTATGACGGTTCGGAAAGCGAGCCGTCGGTCCTCCCTGCCCGCTTCCCCAACCTGCTGGTCAACGGCGCCGGCGGCATCGCGGTCGGCATGGCGACCAACATTCCGCCGCACAATCTCGGCGAAGTGATCAACGCCTGCCTCGCGTATATCGATAACGGCGCGGTCACCGCCGAAGAGCTGATGGAGATCGTGCCCGGTCCGGACTTCCCGACCGGCGCGGTGATCCTCGGCCGCTCGGGCTGCCGCTCGGCCTATCAGACCGGCCGCGGCTCGATCCTGGTGCGCTCGCGCCACGAGTTCGAACAGCGCGGCGAGCGTCGCTCGATCGTGCTCACCGAAATACCCTACCAGCAGGGCAAGAACGCGCTGGTCGAGAAGATCGCCGAGGCCGCCAAGGAAAAGCGGATCGAAGGCGTTTCCGACATTCGCGACGAAAGCTCGCGCGAGGGCGTGCGCATCGTCATCGACCTGCGCCGCGACGCGACGCCCGAGGTGGTGCTCAACCAGATCTGGCGGAACACGCCGGCGCAATCGAGCTTCCCGGCCAACATGCTCGCGATCCGCGGCGGCCGCCCGGAACTGCTCAACCTGCGCGACATCATCGAGGCCTTCGTCAAGTTCCGCGAGGAGGTCATCACCCGCCGCTCGAAGTTCGAGCTGGCCAAGGCGCGCGACCGTGCGCACATCTTGCTCGGCCTGGTGATCGCGGTCACCAATCTCGACGAGATGGTGAAGATCATCCGCGGCTCGTCGAGCCCGGCGGCTGCGCGCGAGGCGCTGCTCGCCCGCGAATGGCCGATCGCCGAGATCGCGCCGTATATCCGCCTCGTCGAGGCGGTGGACACCGAAGTGACCGGCGATACCTATCGCCTGTCCGACACCCAGGTCCGCGCGATCCTCGACCTGCGCCTGCACCGCCTCACCGCGCTGGGTCGCGACGAGATCGGCGACGAGCTCAAGGAACTCGCCGATTCGATCGCCGAGCTGCTCGAGATTCTTGGCAATCGCGCCAAGCTCTACGAAGTGCTGCGCGGCGAGCTGGTCCTGATCCGCGACACCTATGCCACCCCGCGCAAGACCGAGATCGCCGCTGCCGCCGACGGCATCGACGACGAGGACCTGATCGAGCGCGAGGACATGGTCGTGACCGTCACGGTTCAGGGCTATATCAAGCGCACCCCGCTCGATGCCTTCCGCGCCCAGGCGCGCGGCGGCAAGGGTCGCGCCGGCATGGCGACCAAGGACGAGGACGCGATCACCGAGTTGTTCGTCACCTCGACGCACACGCCGGTGCTGTTCTTCTCCACGCTCGGCCGCGTCTATCGCATGAAGGTGTGGAAGCTGCCCGAGGGCGGCCCCGCCACCCGCGGCCGGCCGATGATCAACCTGCTGCCGCTCGCCAATGGCGAGACCATCTCCACCGTGCTCCCGCTGCCGGAGGACGAGGCGGAATGGGGCAAGCTCCACGTCATGTTCGCCACCGCCAAGGGCAATGTCCGCCGCAATTCGATGGATGCGTTCACCAACGTGCCGTCGAACGGCAAGATCGCGATGAAGTTCGAAGGCGAGGACGAGGACGATCGCCTGATCGGCGTGGCGCTGCTCGACGAAAGCGACGACGTGCTGCTGGCGACGCGCATGGGCAAGGCGATCCGCTTCCCCGGCGAGGACGTGCGCGAGTTCCAGAGCCGCGCCTCCACCGGCGTGCGCGGCATCCGGCTGTCCGAGGGCGACCAGGTCATGTCGCTGTCGATCCTGCACAAGGCAGGCATCAAGGACCAGGACGAGCGCGAGGACTATCTCCGCCATGCGCCCTGGAAGGGCGAGGATGCCGATCGCGCGCCGCGCCGCATGGACGATGCGCGCTATGAGGAGCTGAAGGCGAGGGAGCAGTTCATCCTCACCGTCTGCGCCAATGGCTATGGCAAGCTCAGCTCGGCCTATGAATATCGCCGCACGGGTCGCGGCGGCCAGGGCATCACCAATATCGACAACATCGCCCGCAACGGGCCGGTGGTGGCGAGCTTCCCGGCGACCAAGGGGCATCAGCTGATGCTGGTCACCGATCAGGCCAAGATGATCCGCATGTCGCTGGGCGATCTGCGCGTGATCGGCCGGAACTCGGCGGGCGTGCGGCTGTTCAACGTCGCGCAGAACGAGCATGTCGTCTCGGCGGCACGCATCGAGGAAACCGAGGACGAGGCCGAGGTGAACCTGGGCGATGGCGCGGTTGCGGGCGAAGCGACGCCGGACGCGGTGCCGGGCGAAGACCTCGCCGACGGCGGCGAGAGCTGAGCCATGGCCGACATGCCCCTCACCGCCTACAAGATCCTGACGCAGGAGCAGATGGACGCGCTCGAGCACGAACGCGTCTTCCTTGGTGCGCCGATCGACTTGGCTGACGGCTATATCCACCTCTCCACCGCCGAGCAGGCGCAGGAGACGCTGGAGAAGCATTTCGCGGGTCGGACGGACCTGTGGCTCGCCGCCGTGGATCTGGCGGCGCTGGGGGACACGGTGCGCTGGGAACCCTCGCGCGGCGGCCAGCTCTTCCCCCACCTCTACGGCCCGCTGCCGCTCGATGCGGTAACGGCCTATAGCGAAGTGCACCACGAGCCGGACGGCACCCTCCGCCTGCCGGTGGCGGGGTGAACATGCCGTAAAATCATTGCTTGACGGAGCCGACCCCGGAACGTAATTGGCCGCCTCCGCCAAGCAATGGCCCCTTCGTCTAGCGGTCTAGGACGTCGCCCTCTCACGGCGAAAACACGGGTTCGAGTCCCGTAGGGGTCACCAGCCTTTTCAAAGGCTTAGCCACTGAATGGCTGCACGAACGCGGAAGTTACTGCAAATTTACTGCAAAACCGTAGCTGGAAATCGGCGGACTTTCGCGGATTGTTCTAGGACCCGTGGCGTTCGCATCCGCAGCTGGTAGAGCGCTGGCGAATGCCTGATTCGCACCCCAAACTCAATTTTTCCACCTTCGTTCGGCGCACTCGCCGGCCATCATCGTTGGGCGCATCGCTCCCGGCAGCTGGCGACCAAAGCCGGTCGTTCATATCCGCCTGAACCGCGCCGGGATTGCCGGAGGCCATTGGATGTGAGTCACGCCGCCATATCGATCTGCTCAGCGGCAGCATAGTAGTTCGCTTCGGGTTCGGCAGGCGGGATGTTGCCAATGGGCTCGAGCAGTGGGCCATGGTTGAACCAGTCGACTCATTCGAGGGTGGCGTATTCGACGGCTTCGAAGCTGCGCCATGGCCCGCGTCGATCGATGACCTCAGCCTTATACAGGCCGTTGATCGTCTCGGCCAAGGCATTGTCATAGCTGTCTCCGACGCTGCCGACCGAGGGCTCGATGCCGGCTTCTGCGAGGCGTTCGGTGTATTGGATGGAAACGTACTGGCTGCCGCGGTCCGAGTGGTGGACAAGGCCAGCATCTCGCGCGGGACGACGATCGTGCAGCGCCTGCTCGAGCGCGTCGAGGACGAAGCCGGCATGGGCGCTCCGGCTGACACGCCAGCCGACGATCCGACGCGCATAGGTGTCGATGACGAACGCCACGTAGACGAACCCCGCCCAGGTCGCCACGTAGGTAAAGTCCGACACCCATAGCATGTTCGGCGCCGGAGCACGGAACTGGCGCTTCACCCGATCGAGCGGGCATGGTGCCGTCTTGTCGCTGACGGTGGTGCGCACCGGCTTGCCGCGGATCACGCCTGCCAGACGCATCGCACGCATCAGCCGGGCAACGGCGCATCGGGCGACGTCGAATCCCTCGCGGCGCAGCTGCCGCCAAATCTTGCGGACGCCATAGACGCGGAAATTCTCCTCGAACACGCGGCGCACCTCCGGTCGGAGCACGTCGTCCCGCCGCGCGCGAGCCGACCGCTTGGTCGGCTCTATCCTTCTGGCAACATGGGCATGGTAGGTGGAGGGGGCGATCGGCAGTACCCGGCAGATCGGCTCGACCCCGTACACCACGCGGTGCGCGTCGATGAACGACACCATCACTTCGCTCGGCGGTCGAGCTCCGCCATCGCAAAATAGGCGGACGCCTTACGAAGGATCTCGTTCGCCTGGCGCAGCTCGCGATTCTCGCGCTCCAAGGCTTTCATCCGCTCCGCGACGTCACTCGGCACACCACCGCGCATACCGCTGTCCACCTCGGCTTTCTTCACCCATTCGTTGAGCGTCTGCCCGGAACAGCCGATCTTCGCCGCGATCGATACTACCGGCGCCACCGCGACGGGTGATCCTTCTCGTGTTCCAGCACCATCCGAACCGCGCGGGCGCGCACCTCAGGCGAGAACCTGTTCGTCGTTTTGCTCGTCATAAACCCTTCCTCTCAGGAGTTGGGGCCTCCGACAAACCCGGCGCGGTTCAATGCCTGCAGCCAACGGAAGCCCTGGTCGGCGTCGACTGGCTTCCACCCTGGGATACGTACGACCACGGCTTCGGCCAACGCTAGCTCCTCGCGAAGAGCGTCGCGATATCGCTCCCATCGAGCCTGGACCGGCGATCGTTCAATCATGGTTCTAGCATGCCCGCCGCTGCCATCAGCGACAACCCTTTACGAGTTCACGACCTAAACACCTAGTCGATAGCGCCGCTGGGCATAATGGCCCCATCGCGGACGAGCAGTTCGGGCGCGGTCATCCCGGCCGCGACGCCGGCTTACGCAACGCCTTGCGAACGCCCGGCAACATGCGGCCGACGATGATATCGACACCCCGCGCGTTCGGATGCATCCCGTCCGCCTGAAGCAGTGCCCGATTGCCGGCCACCCCGTCGAGGAAGAACGGGTAGCGCGCTACCCCATGCTTCTTGGCGAGCGCGGGGTATATGCCGTCGAAGGCACGCACATATTCCGGCCCCAGGTTCGGCGCAGCCCGCATGCCGGCGAGCAACACGGGAATGCGCCGATTGTGCAATTCGGTGAGGATCGCATCGAGATTGGCTCTGGTCTGCGAGACGGGAAGGCCGCGAAGCATGTCGTTCGCACCAAGTTCGACGATGACGAGATCGGGCGCCCTCCCCAATCCGCGCAATCCCCACCGCAGACGTGCGCGGGCCTGCGCGGCCGTATCGCCAGCGACGCCGCCGTTGCGGACCGTCGCTGCCACGCCTGCGCGGCGCAGCGCCGCTTCCAGCTTGGCGGTAAATCCCGAGGCGGGCGGAAGGCCATAGCCGGCGCTGAGGCTGTCCCCGAACGCCCAGATCACCGGCGCGCGCGGCGCGGCATCGGCGCTCGGCGCAAATGCCAGGAGCGGGAGCATCGCGAGATGGACAATCCCCCGCAACCCTCCATATCGCTTCAGGCGTGACCATGGCATCATCCCCTTCCGATAGCGTGCTGATCGATGCGCGCAATGTTTCGCTGTCGCTGGGGAAGGCACCCGCCCGGGTGGATATCCTTCGCGGGATCGACTTGCGGGTGTCCGCGGGCGAAAGCATCGCGCTGCTCGGCCCCTCGGGATCGGGCAAATCGTCGCTGATGGCAGTGCTCGCCGGGCTGGAGCACCCGAGCGGCGGCACTGTGTCGGTCGCCGGGCTGGATTTCACCGCGCTGGACGAGGATGCGCTGGCCGTGGCGCGGCGCGGACGGATCGGCATCGTGCTGCAGGCCTTCCACCTGCTGCCGACGATGACCGCGCTGGAGAATGTCGCCGTGCCGCTGGAACTGGCCGGCACGCGGGATGCCTTCGCGCGGGCCGAGGCGGAACTCGCCGCGGTCGGCCTCGCGCACCGGATCGGCCACTACCCCGCGCAGCTTTCCGGGGGCGAGCAGCAGCGGGTCGCGATCGCCCGGGCGCTGGTCGGGCGCCCCGCCCTGTTGTTCGCCGACGAGCCCACCGGCAATCTCGATACCGCCACCGGTACCGCGATCATGGACCTGCTGTTCAAACGGCACGCCGCCAGCGCGACGACGCTGTTCGTCATCACCCACGACCCCGCCCTGGCAGCGCGATGCGCGCGGGTCGTCACGCTCGCGGACGGGCGCATCGCCAGCGATCGGCAGCGGGCGTGAGCATCGCCTGGCGGCTGGCGCTGCGCGACCTGCGCCGCGGAGGGCGCGGGCTGGTGCTGCTGATCGCGTGCCTCTTCCTCGGCACCGCGGCGCTGGCCGGGATCGGCAGCCTCGCCGCCAGCATGATCGCGGCGCTCGATGCGAACGGGCGGCAGATCCTGGGCGGCGATGTCGAGTTTACCGTCTCCCAGCGCCGCGCGACCGTGGCGGAGCTTGCCGCCTTCGCAGAAGCAGGCCGCGTGTCCGAGACGGTGTCGATGCGCGCGATGCTGCGCAAACGCGCCGACGCGCCGGCAATGCTGATCGATCTGCGCGGAACGGATGCGGCATGGCCGCTGGTCGGGCGCTTCCGGCTCGCCGCGGGGGCGCTGTCCGGCCGCCCACGGGGTCGGGAGATCGCGATCGCGGCAGCAGCCGCCGATCGGCTGGGCGTGAAACCCGGAGACAGCGTGCGGCTGGGCTCGGCATGGCTGCGGGTGATCGGGATCATCGCCGAGGAACCCGATCGGCTCGGCGCGGGGTTCACGCTCGGGCCTCCGGCACTGGTCGATCTCGCGGGGCTCGACGCGACCGCGTTGGTGCAGCCCGGCAGCCTGTACGAAAGCCATTATCGCATCGCGCTGGCGAGGCCCGCAGAGGCAGCCGAGGTGCAGAAGCGCCTGCTCGCCCGTCTGTCCGGCGCGGGCTGGACGGCGCGGACCAGCGACCGTGCGGCCGGCGGGCTACGGCGCGGCATCGACCAGTTCGGGCAGTTTCTGATGCTGGTCGGGCTAGCCGCGCTCGCCATTGCCGGCGTCGGCGTGGGGAGCGGCGTCGCGGCCTATCTTGCGGGCAAGACCCGGATCATCGCGACGCTCAAGGTGCTCGGCGCGACCTCCCGCACGATTGCGGCGATCTTCCTTGCGCAACTGGGGGCAGTCTCGGCGCTCGGGATCGGCAGCGGCCTGCTCGTCGGCGCGGCCGTGCCCCGGCTGCTGACGACTTTCGTCGGTGCGTCGCTGCCGGTGCCGCCGCGCCTTGCGCTCTATCCGGTGCCGCTGGCGACCGCCGCTTTGCTGGCGCTGCTCGTCGCCCTGCTGTTCGCGCTGCCGGCGCTCGCCCGTGCGCGCGACGTGCCGGCGGCGACCCTGCTGCGCGACGCGCTCGGCATCGGGCGTCGGCCCTCGGCGATCGTGCTGGGGCTGATGGCGCTGCTGGTGGCGGCACTGGTCGCGCTCGCTGTCCTGACCGCATCGGACCGGCTCCTAGCGCTCGGCTTTGTCGGGGCGGTGGCGGCGCTCATCGCGCTGTTGTGGAGTTTCGGCCTCGCCATCCGGTTCGCTGCTTCGAAGCTCCCAAGGGCGCGCACGCCGTTGCTCCGAATGGCGATCGCAAACCTGCATCGGCCCGGCGCGCAAACCGATCGGCTGGTGGTCGCCTTGGGTCTCGGCTTCTCGCTGTTCGTCGCGCTGGCGGTGATCGATGCCAGCCTCGCCGCCGAACTGCGCAATGCCGCACCGGCCAAGGCGCCCCGCTTCTTCGCGATCGACCTGCAGCCGGAAGATGCCGCGAGGTTCGCCCATGCTGTCCGAAGCGTGGCACCCGGTGCCACGATCGAGGCGCTGCCGTCGCTGCGCGGATCGGTCGTCGCGCTGCGCGGCCAGCGGGTCGCCGACATGAAGACGCTGCCCGAAGGCGCCTGGGTGCTGCGCGGCGATCGCACCCTCACCTGGTCGGCCACGCTCCCCCCACGCAACACGGTCGTCGCGGGACGATGGTGGCCGGCGGACTATCGCGGCCCCCCGCTCGTCTCGCTGGAAGACAAGGCGGCCGCGTCGCTAGGGCTGAAGGTCGGGGACAGCATCACCGTGTCGGTGCTCGGCGTCGACGTGCCGGCGCGGATCGCGGCCTTGCGGAAGATCGACTGGGGCGGGCTCGGGCTCAACTTCGCCATCGTCTTCTCGCCCGGCTATATCGAGGAAGCGCCGCACGGCCTGCTCGCCAGCGTCTACGCGGACCCAGGGCGCGACGGCGCGGTCATGCGAAGCGTCGGCATCGCCCTTCCCTCGGTTACGCTGGTCCGCGTCGGCGACGTGATCGGCCAGCTCGGCACGGTGCTCGGCCAGATCGCGGTGGCGATCCGCGCGGCGGCGGCGGTGACGGTGGCAGCCGGCGTGGCGGTGCTGATCGGTGCCGTTTCTGCCTCGTCCCGCACACGGCGCTACGATGCGGTGATCCTCAAACTGCTCGGCGGCAGCCGCCGCCAGGTGCTGGGCGCGCAGGCCCTCGAATATGCCCTGCTCGCCGCAGCCCTGGTGCTGGTAGCGGTGGGCGTGGGCACAGGCGCGGGATGGTATGTCGTGACCCAAGTGTTCGCCATCGCCTGGGCCCCGCGCTGGGACATCGTCGCCGCGACGGTGGCAGCCGCCGTCGCGGCGACTCTTGGCATGGGGATCGCCGGCAGCCTCCCTGCCCTTCGCGCCCGACCCGCTGCGGCACTTCGCGACCTGTAGCGGCGGGCCGCCGAAGCGAGTAGGAGCGCTGCCCATGAACCGCAGACAATCGAAGAAAGATCCGTATGGCGAGTTGCTCCGCGCGGAGGAGCCGCCCGAAGCACCGGTGTTGTGCTGGCTGTGCGGGCGGCCGATGGGCAAGACGACCGTCTGGCACCACCCGGTACCCAAGAGCCGCGGCGGGCGCGATGTCGTGCCGATGCACGCGATCTGCCAGCAGACGCTGATCGCCAACTTCACCAACGCCGAACTCCAGCGCCACGGCACCGATGTCGAGGCGCTGCTGGCGAACCCCAACGTCCGAAAGTTCGTCGACTGGGTGGCGAACAAGGATCCCGATTTCACCGCGACCATCGCCAAGAAGCAGCGCTGAACCGCACGGCGCCGACTTCCTCGGCAGCAACCATCGCGCCGCCGGCGCCTTGTTGTTTTTGTGGATCCCAGCGCGATGACCGGCTTTGTCGCGAGCTATCGTTCTCCGGGGCCGCGTGGCCATCGAGCTCAGAGGCTGGCGACCGATATTCGAGGTGGAAGGAGTACCGCGTTGCCAAGCCGAGAACAGCCAAGCCATAGCGGGCGCAGGACCCGTTAGACATGGTGTGGATAGAGGGTGGCAGCTTCACCATGGCGTCCTAACGCTTCTATCCCGAGGAAGCGCCCCTCCGCCGCGTTGCCGTCGATGGTTTCTGGATGGATCGCACCCCAGTCACCAATCGCCAATTCGCAGCGTTCGTCGACGCGACGGGGTACATTACCGTGGCCGAGGTCCCGCCCGACCCCAAGGATTATCCCGGAACGCCCCCGGAAATGCAGCGTGCCGGATCGCTGGTGTTCCACAAGACCGCTCATCCCGTAGACACCACCAACCCCGGCAACTGGTGGCGCTTCGAATTCGGTGCGAACTGGCGCCATCCCCTGGGCCCCGACAGCGACATCGAAACGCTTGCGCTGTGGGATCATCCTGCGGTGCACATCGCCTATGCCGATGCCGAAGCCTATGCCGCATGGGCCGGCAAGGATCTGCCGACCGAGGCCGAGCATGAGTTTGCCGCCCGCGGCGGACTGAACGGCGCGGACTATGCCTGGGGCGACGACCTGGCCCCGGGCGGAGCGATGCTCGCGAATTACTGGCAGGGGCTGTTCCCCTTCGCGAACCAGATGCTGGACGGGTGGGAGCGGACATCCCCCGTGGGCGCTTATCCCCCCAACGGGTTCGGGCTGGTCGACATGATCGGCAACACATGGGAATGGACGCGGGACTGGTGGCGCGAGCGGCCGGAAAGCGCGAAGAAGAAATCGCGCAGCGCCTGCTGCACCCTCTCCAATCCGCGAGGGGGCAAGCTGAAGGAAAGCTTCGATCCGCTGCAGCCGGGCGTCCGCATCGGCGGGAAGGTGCTGAAAGGCGGATCGCATCTGTGTGCGCCGAAGTACCGCCAGCGCTATCGGCCGGCCGCGCGCCATCCCGAAATGATCGATACCTCGACCTCGCACATCGGCTTCCGCTGCGTCCTTCGCCCTTGAAGCCGCAAGCTCCCTAGCCCCAGTGGGGAGAGGGAGCTTGCGCTTGGTCGACCGGGAACCCGCCTAGCCGACAAGGCTTCGGCGGGTGCAGCCGCGCGGCTGCGGGCGATCAGAACCCGTAGCTCAGCCGGGCATAGCCGAAGCGCCCCGGGACATCGTAGGTGGTCGGATCATAGTTGTTCAGGCTGCACGAGAAGCAGGCCGGCGGATCCTGGTCGAACACATTGTTCACGCCCAGGCTGAGCCCGATGAAGAACGTATCATTCATGACACATAGTGGCGGCAACGAAGCAATGTCCCCTCAAGGCTATCCCCTTGCCTTGATTGCGTCGCGCAGGTTTGGATTGGCGGCCAGTGCGGCTTTCACAGTTGCAAGATCGGCGCCCATCGCGATCAGCACGGCGGCCTTGATGTCGTGATCGGCGCGGTCGAGCGCTTCGCCCGCGAGATCGAGGTCGACGCCGGCAAGATCGGCAACCATCTGGCGGCCGCGCGCCAGCAGCTTCGCGTTCGACATGCGCATATTCACCATGCGGCCGCGATAGACCAAGCCGCGGCGCAGCATGATCGCGGTGGACAGAAGGTTCAGGATGGCCTTCTGCGCGGTCCCTGCTTTCATCCGTGTCGAGCCGGCGACGATCTCGGCGCCTGTATCGGCGAACAGCGGATGTTCGACGGCATCCAGCAGCGGCGTGTCCGGATTGTTGGCAATGCCGATCGTCAGCGCGCCGGCCGCTCGCGCCATCCGCAGCGCGGCGACGGTGTAGGGGGTGCGTCCACTCGCGGCGAGACCGAACACGACGTCCTCCGCCGTCAGCCGCGCGTCGCGGATCGCCTGTGCGCCGGCCTCTGCATCATCTTCGGCGCCCTCCACGGCCTCGGTGAGCGCGACAAGCCCGCCGGCCATGATGAAATGCAGCCTCGCCTGGGGCCAGTTGAAGGTGGGATACAGCTCCACCCCGTCCTGCACCGCTACCCGCCCGGAGGTGCCCGCACCGACATAGACCAGCCGGCCGCGCTGCCCCAGCCGCTGCGCCGCCGCTTCTGCTGCCGCCGCGATCGGCCCTGTCAGCGCCCGCAGGCTGGCGATCGCGGCCATCTGCCCCTCGACCATCGCCGCCACCGCCAGCGGTGTCGGCCATTGATCGATATCTTCATAGCTGGGGTCGATCGCTTCGGTGCCCATGGCGGTGCGTCCTAACTTACTGCGTGTTTGCGCTCGGCGAGCGCGGCGCGATGCACACCAGGAAGGCGATCAGCGTACCGATGCAGAGCTGGTAGGGGAAGGCCAGGCCGCGCAACGCACCCGGCAGCCCGATCGCGCGCGCCACCGCCGGCTGGAGGAGGCAGACGGTGGCGAACCCCGCGAGCAGCGCGGCGATCACCGATCCGGTGGTGCCTCGGGTAGTGAACACGGCGGCGAAATAGACGCCCAGCAGCCCGGCATAGGCGAACACCATCACCTGCAGCGCGAACTCCAGCAGCCCCATGTTCGATCGGTGCTGCCAGAAATAGGAAGCCACGGCCATCGCCAACATCGCCAGTCCGATCAGCCCCATACCCGCCCTGCCCGCGCCGACGTAATGATGTTCCGATGCGCCGCCGCGCCGCTGGCGCCAGGGCCGGTAGAAATCCTGGATCAACACCGAGGACATGGCGTTGAGCGCCGAATTGGTCGTTGCCACCGCCGCCGCCATGATGCCGACGGTGACCAGGCCGCGCAGCCCTGCCGGCAGCTGGGTCAAGATATAGTGCATGAAGATGCTGATCTTCTCGCCGCCGAACTGCTGCCCGGCCTGGGCCGTCGCGCCGCCCATCAGATCGGGCCGATCGTAGAAGACGTAGAGCAGCAGCCCGATGGTGATGAACAGCGCCACCACCGGCACAGTGGCGAAGACCGACAGATACAGTCCGCGCGCGCCAGTGCGCGCGTCGCGGCAGGCGAGCAGCCGCTGCGTCATATCCTGGTCCATCCCGGCCGAAGCGGTGTGGAGCAAGGTAACTCCGGTGACGATGGCCAGCAGCGAGAACGGCTTGCTCAGATCAGTCGAGAAATCGAACAGGCGCAGCTTGTTCACACCTTCCGGGGTCTGCGCCAGCCCCTGCAGGATCTCCGCATTGGTGGCGGGGATGGAGAGCCGCAGGAACACCAGCACCGCGATCGCCGATCCCAGATAGATGACGAACTGGATCAGATCGTTCCACAACACCGAGCGAAGTCCGCCGACAAAGGTGAACAGGAAGCTGGCGGCCACCACCACCGCGGCGGCGATCAGGATGCTGGTAGCGCTGACCGTCATCGTCGCGACCATGGCGAGCGCAATCGCGGCAAGGTAGATGCGCGCGCCGCCGGCAAACACGCGCCCTACGAGGAACATGCCGCCGGCCCAACGGGTCGCCCGCATGCTGAAGCGTAGCGTGAGCAGTTCGTAGGCAGTCGTCACCCGCGCGGCATAGAAGCGCGGGATCAGCACCCGGGCGACGAAGATCGCGCCGAGCAACACGCCCAGGTTCGAGGCGAGGTAGCTATAGTCCCCGCGATAGCCATAGTCCGGCGCACCGAGAAAAGTGGCTGCGGATTGCGTCGCGGAGAGCACCGATACCGCCGCCAGCCAGGCAGGCACGGTGCCGCCGGCGAGAAAATACTCGTGCGCGTTCTCGGTATGGCGCGGCATGAACGCCCAACCGCCGATCAGCAGGACCGCAAGATAAGCCGCAATCACGATCCAGTCGGCCAGGGTGAAGGAGAGAGCCATCGTCATCGCAATCCATGCTGGCGAGCAAGGCCGGCCCGACCGCCTGTGCGGGTGAACCGGTAGCGCGCCGTCCACGGGAAGACGCTCCGTCGCGGATCCGACATTCCGCTTCCCCCCTCGCCAAGCAGGTCGCACATCCGGCCGACGGCTGTAAAGCAGCGCCCATGGCGATCCGTTATGGCGACCCGCCATCGTGGAATGGGCCGCTCCCAGGTGCCATGCTATGGCTGGGAGGATGGCGGGCACGACGATCCCGGACGCGCGGAAGCGCCGTTTTCACCGCGCCCTGCGGCGGGGGTGCTTGACGGCGTGTACGGCGATCCTCGCCGCGTCGGCCGCAGGGGCGGCACCTGCGCCGCCCTCGGCCTGCCCGGTCCTGCGCGAGGCTCCGCGCGCGCAACACGATCCCCGCTTCACCGCCCTTGACGAGACGGTGCGCAGCGGCGTGGGTTCGCTCTATGCCGGCGCCGTGCTTCTCGTCGCGCGGGATGGCCAGGTGGTGCATCGCGCCGCGTTCGGCGATGCTCAGCGCCTGGCTTCCAAACCCGGCGGCGAACTTCAGGCGCTCGCCACGCCGCGTGCGATGACCGTCGATACCCTGTTCGACATGGCCTCCATCACCAAGGTCGAAGCGACTACCGCCGCGATCCTTCACCTCGTCGGTACCGGGCGCCTGTCGCTCGACGCGCGCTTGGGTACGTTGCTGCCCGCCTTCGATGGCACGGACAAGGCCACCATCACCGTGCGGCAACTGCTCACCCACCGCGCCGGGCTGTGGGAGTGGCAGCCAACCTGGCTACACCGCGATGAATCGGGAAGCGTGCTGCCGTATCTGGCGGCGCTGCCGCTGCGGTACCCGATCGGCGCGCGCTTCGCCTATTCGGATCTCGGCTTCATGCTGCTGGGCGCGATCGTCGTCCAGGTCGGCGGCATGCCGCTCGAACGTTACGTCGCGCATGCCCTCTATCGCCCCATGGGCATGCGCCAGACCGGCTTTCTGCCGAGGCCCGAGCAGCGCAGGCGCGCCGCCGCCACCTCGGCGGGCGACGCGTATCAACGGCGCATGGCGGAAACCGGCAAACCCTATCCCGCCGCGCCGTACCCCCCGGCCCAGCCCTTCTCCGGCTATCGTACCAACATGCTGGTCGGCGAGGCGAATGACGCCAATGCGGCGCTCGGCTGGGGCGGAGTGGCGGGCCATGCGGGGCTGTTCTCCACCGCGACCGATCTCGCCCGCTATGCGCAACTGCTGATGAATGGCGGCTGCCATGGCCGCTGGCGGCTTGCTCCCGCCAAGACGATCGCCGCGTTCCTGCAGACGCCGTTCGACCTCGATCAGGCACTGGGCTTCCACAAGACCGAACTCGCCGGCATCGCCGCGCCGTTTTACGGCCATTCCGGCTTCACAGGCACCTGGTTCGCCTTCTCGCCGTCGCTGGGGCTCAGCGTGGTCCTGCTAACCAATCGCGTGCACCGGCCCGAAGGCGAACCCTATCCCGCACTGGGCAAGCTCCAGGAAGCGGTGCTGCGCGGTGCAGTGGCGGCTGTGGCACGCAATGATCCAGGCGATAGGAGGGAGCACGCATGGCGTTGAATCTGGGCCTGATCGAAGGCTTTTTCGGCAAGCCCTGGAGCTGGGCCGATCGAACGACCGTGCTCCGCACGCTGGCGGGGGCTGGCTATCGGTTCTACCATTATGGCCCCAAGGCCGATCCGTTCCTGCGCCGCCGCTGGCGCGAGCCGCATCCGCCCGAACAGTTCGCCGCCATCGCTGCCTTCGCCGCCGAGTGCCGCGCGCTCGGCGTCCGCTTCGGCGTGGCGCTGACTCCCGTCGGCAGCACGCATCCGTTCGGCGAGGACTCGCGCGCGGCGCTGCGCTACAAGCTCGGCCAGCTCGACGCGCTGGGGATCCAGGATCTGGCGATCCTGTTCGACGATCTGCCGGCAGAACTGCCCGATCTGGCGCGCGGCCAAGCCGAACTCGTCGATTTCTGCGCCAACAACAGCCGCGCGAGCCGCATTTTCTTCTGCCCCAGCTTCTATTCGGACGATCCCATCTTGGAGCGCGCCTGGGGTCGGCGGCCACCGGCCTATCTTTCCGAACTCGGCCGCTATCTTGATCGCCAGGTCCGCGTCTATTGGACCGGAGAGGAAGTGGTCTCGCGCGAAATCGGGGTCGCCCATCTCAAGCGCGTGCAGGACGAACTCGGCCGCAAGGTCTGCCTGTGGGACAATTATCCGGTGAACGACGGCGTGCGCATGTCGCAATTCCTGCACCTGCGCGCCTTTACCGGGCGGCCCGCCGCGATACGCCACCATGTCAGCGGCCATGCGATCAACCCCGCGTCGCAGCCGCTGCTTTCCTGCATCCCTGCGCTCACGCTGGCCGCCAGCTATCGCCAGGGTAGCCGCTATGCCTATGGCGAGGCGTTCCTGGATGCGGCCACTTCCGTGCTGGGCAGCGAGTTCGCCACGGTGCTGCGCCGCGACATCCTGCCGCTGCAGGATACCGGGCTGGACAATCTCGGCCCGCGCCATGCCGAGCTGCGGACGCGCTACGGCGCCATCGATCATCCCGCGGCGCGGGAGATCACCGACTGGCTCGACGGGCGCTTCCGCACGACGCTGGAAGAAGTGCAGACCCAGTAGGGGAGGATCGGATGACGCAATTCTTCCTCGGCGTGGATGCGGGCGGGAGCAACTGCCGCTGCCGCCTGGTGGACGCTGCCGGCCGAGTGCTCGCGACGGCGCAGGCCGGGCCGGCCAATGCCGGGCTCGGGCTGGAGTCGCTCTATGCCACGCTGCGCGACGTGACCGCGCAGGCGGTGCACGCGGCGGGCCTCGACGACACGCAGGTCGCCGGCATCCGCGCAGCGATGGGCATTGCCGGCATCTCGCGGCCCGGCGTGCTCGCCGCGCTGGAGGGTTTCGGCTTTCCCTTCGCGGAGACCCTCTACGATACCGATGCCGGCATCGCCAATCTGGGCGCCCATGGCGGGGGAGACGGCGCGATCCTGATCATCGGCACCGGCAGCGTCGCCCAGGTGCGGGTGAACGGCGAGAATTTCCGCATCGGCGGCTATGGCTTCCCCATTTCGGACGAAGGCAGCGGCGCGGCGCTGGGCCTAAGCGCGATGCGCCACGCGCTGCGCGCGCTCGACGGCCGCACCCGTGCGACGCCGCTCAGCACCGCCGTTACCGAGCGCTTCGGCCATGACACCGCCCGCGCGATCGCCTGGATGGATCAGGCGACACCGCGCGATTATGGCAGCTTCGCGCCACTTGTAATGGCCTATGCCGAAGCGGACGACGCTATCGCCCGATCGATCGTGGAGGACGCGGTGGGCCATATCGAGCGGTTTATCGAAACGATCTTCGAACGCGGCGCGACCCGCTGCGCGCTGCTCGGCGGCCTCGCGCCGAAAGTGCGGCCCTGGCTGCGGGCGCGCACCGTTGCCCGGCTTAGCGACCCGCTCGGCGATGCGCTGAGCGGCGCCCTCTATCTCGCGGGTCTGCCCGCCCCGCTTCAGGAGAAGCTGCAATGATCCAGCGTCGTCAGTTCCTCACCGCCGCCGGCATAGCGGCGCTGGCACCGATCGCCCGGCCCGCAGCAGGTGTGCTGCCGTCGCCGCCAGCCGCCCCGCCTCTCCTTGCCTCCAACGCCCTCGCGCTACTGCTTGGGTGACGCGCCAAGCGCTCCGGCAAGGAAGCCGTCCGTGGCGGCATAGGCCTTCACCCAGCTTTCGTAGCGGAAGAATTCGTGCCGCTCGCCGGGCAGCATCAGCGTGTCGAGCTTGACCCCGCGCGCGGTCAGCGCCTCGGCGAGCCGCACCGACTGGGCGAAATCGACATTGCGGTCGTCGTCCCCGTGCACCAGCAACACCGGCGAGCGCCAGCGATCGAGCGCGGACGCCGGCGAGGATTGCCAAGCGGTCTCGCGCCAACGCGCCTGCACCTCGGGCGGCAGCATCGGCGGTGGCGTGCGGACGAGGTCGTGCACGCCGTGCAGGTCGACGCCGGCGGCGAAGATGGCGCTATCCCGCGCCAGCCCCAGCGCGGTCAGATAGCCGCCCCAGCTGCCGCCCCACAGGCCGATGCGGCGCGGATCGACATCGCGCCGCGCCGCCAGCCAGCGGGCGGCGGCCAGCACGTCGCGATATTCGCTGGCACCCTCCCGTCCGGTCTCCGCCGCCTCGCGAAAGGCGCGGCCATAGCCGGTGCCGCTGCGATAATTGATCGCCAGCACATCGAAGCCATCCATCGCCAGGTGCTGATTGAGCAGGTAGGCGTTGGCATAATAGGGCATCAGGTGAAAGGCGGGCAGCATCTGCCGCCGCGGGCCGCCATGGAGGAAGATAAGGGCCGGGTGCGGCCCCTTGCTCCCGCCGCGCGCTTTGAACAGCGTGGCGTGGACGGTGACGCCATCCTCGGCGGCGAAGCGCACCGGCTCGGGCGCGACGAAGTCGCCGGTTTCGGCCGGATCGCCGCCCGCGACCATCGGGACAAGCCCACCGCCAGCCTTTACCAGCGCCGCATGGGGCGGCACGCGGACGCCGCTGGCCACCACCGCCAGCGCATCACCGGCAATTGTGGGGAAGCCTTCGATCCCGTCTCCCGCCGTCAGCTGCCGCGCGGCGCCGCCCGCCAGCGGGCGCTGCCATAGGTGTCGCCGCTCCACATCGCCGAAATTGCCGGCATAGATCAGCGTGCGGCGGTCGGCCGAAAGGGTGAAATTCTCCACCTCGGCCTCGCCCGGCGTCAGGTCGACGGCGGTGCCGCCGCGCGCCGGCGCCGCCATCACATGCACCCAGCCGCTGGCCTCCGATGGGAACAGCAGCCGGTCGTCGGCGCTCCAGAACAGGTTGGCGGTGCGGGTGCCGTAATAGCGCCCGCCAGCGCCCGGTGTCGCGCGCCAAGCGGTGTGCGCCTTGCCCGTCGCGAGCTCCACCACCCGCACGCTCCAATAGGAGGCCTCGGTGCCGGTCGCGCCGAACGGCGGCGCGACGGTGCGGATAAAAGCGAGCGACCGCCCGTCCGGCGAAAAGATCGGCGAGACGTCCTGCGTCATCGCCGGATCGGGGTAGGAAAGCGCCGCGCTCGCCAGATCGAACAGCGCGACCAGACCGTGATCGCGCCGCCGGCTTACGAACAGGAGTCGCTTGCCATCGGGGGACCAGGAGAGGTCCTCGATCGTCCCGGGCAGTTGCGCAAGCTTCGTCGCCGCGCCGCCAGACACCTCCGCGAGCAGCAACGTTCCGCCCGAAAGGAACGCCACGCGGCTGCCATCGGGCGAGAAGACAGGCGAATGGCCCTCCCCCAGCACCCGCGGTATAGCCTCGCCGGCGGTGGCGCGGACCCACACCGTCTGGGTGCCGCCCCGCGCGGCGTGGCCGCTGTTGGGCGGGGGGAGATCGGGGAATTCACCGTCGCCGCCTTGCGTCCAGGCAATCGTCGCGCCGTCCCGGCTGAGCGCCAGATGGTGGAGGTCGACGCCGTCGTCGCGGCGGGTGTCGGTCAGGCGACGCGGCGACTGGCCAGGGCCCGGCGACACCCAGAGCGTGCGCACTCCCGCACGCATCTCCACCCACGCGAAGACCGGCCGCTCACTTGCGCCGACCAGCCCCACGCTCATCGGCAGACCGAGCAGGCGGGCAATGGCTGCTTCGTGGTCCGGCGGCGTCGCGCCAGCGCCGATCGTGAGCAGCGCAGCGCCCAGCAGCAGCGTGGGGCGCAGGAACAGGCGAGCGGAAAGGGAGCGTCTCGACATGGCCCGACTATGCGCGGCGCGCGGCGGTACGGCCAGATGCCTGGTGGCTATGCCCCACCTATTGCCCGGTTATGCGATCAATGGGCGGCGGCGATCGCCACCAGCGCCGCATCGATCGCCGAGGTCGCGCTGGTGCCGCCGGGTATGTCGTTGGCATACGCCGCGAACGCCAAGGTTCGCCCGCTCGCAGCGGTCAAATATCCGGCGAGCGCGCTGGTAGCATTCAGCGACCCGGTCTTCGCCCATACCCTGCCCGCGAGCGGCGTGCCGGTGAAGCGCCGGGCGAGCGTCCCGTCGCTCGCGGCGACCGGAAAGGTCTCACGCCATGCCGCTCCCCAAGGCTGGGTGGCGGCCCAGCGCAGCAACGCCACGGTCGCACGCGGCGTCACGCGGTTGTAGCTGGACATGCCGGCCCCATCGGCCAATTCAACCGCGCCCTTGGCAACCTTGGCGCGGGCAAGCAGCGCATCGACGACGGCGTGCCCGTCGGCCACCGAGCCGCTCGAGCCAAGCCGCCGCAGCAACAGCTCGGCATGAAGATTCTGGCTCACTTTGTTGGTATGGCGCAGATCCTCACTCAGGGGCGCTGGCGTGAGCCGCGCCAGCACGGTCGCCTCTGACGGCGCTGCAAGGGGTGCGTCGCCACGATTTGCAGGATCGTCGGCCGGTACAAGGGAGCGATGCCGCACGGCGATCCGCCCCTTCACCTTCACGCCTGCCGCACGCAGCAGCTGCGCGAAGCGCCAAGCCGCGCGGTGTGCCGGATCGTCGACGCCCACCGACAGTGCCACAGGAAGGTTTCCCTCGGCGATGCTGCCGGTCAGGCGCAGCAGATCGCTACCCGGCACACGTTCGAACGACAGCGTTCGCGGGCTGCCGACCGGGCCGGTCGTGGCGCTATTGTCGATCCGATAATAGCCGTCGCCCGTAACCTGCGGCGGCGTGCCAGCCGCGCCCGGCGCGATGGTCAGCGTCACGACATTGTCATCCAGCGTCAGCGCGGAAATGGCCGTGCCGTACACGCCCGCCATGTTGTTCCAGCTCATGCCTAATGGCCAGCGCTCATCGGGAAACGCGGTGTCGTCGCCCACCACATCACCCACCGCCCGCACCTTCTGCGCCACCGCTGCCGCCAGATCCGCCAGGCAATCGACACGGCAATCGGGCGCAGAGGACAGGCGCGCGTCGCCATGGCCCGCCAGGACGACCGCGGGCGTGCCGCGGCCCTCGAGGCGCACCGTTGCGCCGCCCGCCCCATCGGGAACCGCGACGTCCAGCGTCTCGAAGGCGGCGGCGGTGGTGAACAACTTGGTGTTGGATGCGGGGATAAAACGCTCGTCCGGCCGCAGCGCGACGATCTCGCGCCCCTCCGCATCGATCACGACCAGCCCGATGCGCGTGCCCTCCGGCGCCCTGGCCAGGGCCTCCGTCACCCCCGGCGGCAGCGGCGGCGGCACATCGGCGGGGGCCCCCGCCAGCATCAGGGCAACCAGCGCTGGCCAGCTCATCGGCGTTCGATCTCCTCGCTCAACATCGTCAGGAATTCCGCCACAAGCATCGACGGCGGTCGATCGAGCAGGTGGATGGCGTGGACATCGAACGTGATCGACGGGCGCAGCGGCCGCATCGATAACCCAGGCGCCATCGATGCGGCCGCCGTGAAATTGTCGACGATCGCCAGCCCGACGCCCGCGCGCACGAGCGCCGCCGCGATGTAGAAGGTCCGTGCCACCACCACTTCGTTCAGCACCAGGCCGAGCCGGTCGATTTCTTCGGACAGCAGCTTGCCGATCGGGCCGCTGCCTTTCAGCGAGATCACCGGTCGGACGACCAGTTGCGACAGTTCCAGCCGCGGCGGTGCATCCGGCATGTCGCGCTCGCGGTACAGGACGACCAGTTCGCCCTCGCCCAGCCAGCTATGGGTTAGCGCCACGCCGCGCGGCGGCTCGCTGGCGATCGCGATATCGCTCTCGCGCTCGTACAGCTTGCGCAGCAGATCGTCGTGATGGACGGTCTGAAGGTCGAAGCGGACATCGGGCCTTCGCACGAGGAAGCGCGACACCGCATCGGGCAACACCCCCAACCCCAGGCTGGGCAATGCCGAGATCCGCAGCGTCGTCCCCGCCCCGACGCGCAGGTTGCGCCCCGCCTCGCGCAACGCGCGCACCCGCTCCTGGATGTCGGCGACGTCCGCAAACAGCGCGTGCGCGTCCTCGGTAGGGAGCAGACGCCCGTTGGAACGCTGGAACAGTTCGAACCCCAACAGGCTCTCCGCGTGGCGGAGCGTCTTCGATACCGAGGGCTGCGAGACGTTCAGTGCGCGAGCGGCTGCAGAGACGGATCCGTTGACGTACACGGCGTGGAAAATCTCGATATGGCGCAGGTTCATGGATGCAGCCTAGCGCCCCCGCCCCTATTCGGCCACCGGCCCGCGAAAGCGCGCGGCGTCCAGTTCGTCCTCCCCCCGCGCCACCAGCGTAGCGACGGCCAGATTGGCCGAAGCGGAGGGCACGGTGCGGGTCATGTCGAGCAGCCGGTCGAACGGCAGCACCAGACCCACCACCAACGCAGTCTGCTCCGCACCTACGCCGACCGCAGAAAGCATCGCCGCCAGCATAAACAGCGATGCCGACGGCACCGGCGCGGTACCGAACGCCGCCAGCGCCCCGGTCAGCAGCATCGTGACCAGCATCGTCGCGTCTGGCACGATGCCTAGGGCCTGAAGCGCGAACTGGCCGAGCAGCCCGACATACATGGCGGTGCCGTCCTTGCCGATCGAGGCGCCGAGCGGCAGCACGGTGGAGGCAACTCCGCGCGACACGCCCAGATTGTCCTGCGCCACGCGTAGCGCCACCGGCAGCGTCGCGGAGGACGACGCCGTCGAAAAGGCCACTACCAGCGCGTCGGCAATGCCGCGGAAGAAACGGACGACCGGCAGCCGGGCGACGAGGCCGATCAATACGGCATGTACCCCCAGCATCTGGACGAGCGACGCCAGCACCACCGCCAGCGCCAGCCAGCCGACATGGACGAACACGGCTGCGCCGTTCACTGCTACTGCTTGGGCAATCAGTGCGAGAACGCCGAAGGGCGTCACCTCCATCACTGCGCGAACAATATGCAATAGCACCGAAGAAAGCCCTTGCAACAGCGCGACGACCGGCTTGCCGGCCTCGCCTGCCATCACGCTGCCGGCCCCGAGGAGGACGGCGACGAAAATGATCGCCAGCATGTCGCCCCGTCCCAGCGCCTCAACGATGTTCAGCGGCACGATCGACAGTAGCTGCTCGGCTGGCGTGACCGGCGGCCCCAGCGGATGCGGCACCACGCCGCCCAGCGACATGCCGACGCCGGGGCGCAGCACCAGCCCCATCGCCATTCCGATCGATACCGCCACAAGGGTAGTGGCTGCGAACAGCCCCACGGTGCGCAGGCCGATCGACCCCAGCCGCCGCGGATCGCCGAGCGTCGCAATCCCCGCCGAAATGGTGACCAGCACCACCGGCACCACCAGCATCTTGATCAGCCGGACGAACAGTTCGCCCACCAGCCGGACCGCGCCTGCGCCCTCCGGCCAGATCAGTCCGAGCGCGACGCCCAGCAGCAACCCACCGACCACCCGCTTCCACAGCGGGATCGCGAACCAGCCCCGGATCACGCGCAACCCGCGCTTCCCCAAAAGCCGGGGGCCGGCGCCGTCAGGATTCCGTTCGCGTCGCGTGCGCCGCCGGGGCGATCTTCGGCCAGCCAGAGCGGCCCGTCGAGATCGACAAAGGCCGCTTCCCGCGCCACCAGCATCGCCGGCGCGATCCCCAGCGACGAACATACCATGCAGCCCACCATCAACCCGAACCCCCGCGCCTGTGCCGCTTCCGCCAGCGCCAATGCTTCGGTCAAGCCGCCGGTCTTGTCGAGCTTCACGTTGACATGGCTGTACAGACCCGCGAGCCGATCCAGGTCTGCCCGGGTGTGGAGCGCCTCATCGGCGCAGATCGGAATCGCGCCCGCCAGCGCCGCAAGCCCCTGATCCTCGCCCGCCGGCACCGGCTGTTCAAGCAGGTCGACACGGTGCTCGCGCAGCAGCGGCAGCCGATCGGCGATATCCTCCACCCGCCAGCTCTCATTGGGATCGACGATCAGCCGCGGCGCGGGCGCAACGGCGCGAACCGCCGCGATCTGGGCTGCGGCTCCGTCCCGATCGACCTTGATCTTGAGGAGCGGAACCTGCGCTACATCGCCTGCAGCCCGCGCCATCGCCTCCGGCGTGTCGATCCCGATCGTGATGGCAGAGGCGATCGCATCGGCAGGTGCAACGCCGGCGAGCGCCGCGACGCTGGTCCCCGCCAGCCGGGCTTCCAGGTCCCACAATGCACAATCGACCGCGTTGCGGGCGGCGCTCGCAGGCATCGCTTGGAGGATGTCCGCACGCGTCGCCCCTTCCTCGATCAGCGCGCGCACCCGCTCGACCTCCGCGATCGCGCCTTCGACCGTCTCGCCATATCGGGGATAGGGCACGCCCTCGCCCCAACCCTGCGTTCCGCCTTGGCAGATCGTCACCGTCACCACATCGGCGGCCGTTTTGACGCCGCGGGAGATGCGGAACGGCGTTCTCAGCGCAAAGCGGTCGTGACGAGCGGCGAGGGTGCGGCGCATGATGTCTCCAGCAGCAGGTCGATGATCGCCTCCGATCCGAAGCGATAAGGGTCCGTACAGGGCAGTCCCAGCGCATCCTCGGTCTCGCGACACAGCCGCCGGGCGGCAACCTCCTCCAGCTTGGCGGTATTGAGCGCCACGCCGACAGCGCGCACGTCAGGGCTGGTCAGCCGCGCCACGCGCAAATTGGTTTCCAGGCACTCGGCAAGCCCCGGCATCGGAAAATGCGGCAGGCCCCGCATGTGCGGGCGCACCGGATCGTGGCAAAGCACCAGCGCCGTCGGCTGCGCACCATGGAGCAGCCCAGTCGAAACGCCGGCAAAGGCAGGGTGGAACAGCGATCCCTGCCCTTCGATCAGATCCCAGCCATCGTCCTCGCGCGCCGGTGCCAGCGTCTCGATGGCCCCGGCGATGAAATCGGCGATCACCGCGTCGAGCGGCACCCCGCCCCCCGCAATCAGGATGCCGGTCTGGCCGGTGGCGCGGAAATCGGCTTTGATCCCCCGCTCCCGGAGCGCGTCGCGCAGACACAGCGTCGCGTACATTTTGCCGACCGAGCAGTCGGTACCGACCGTCAGCAGCCGGTTGCCCGCGCGCCGCCGCCCGTTGCCGACCGGCAGGTTTGTCGGCGCATCGCGCACGTCGAACAGCGCAACGCCGGCCTCGGCCGCCGCCGTGACCAGTTCGGGCACGTCGCGCAGCCGCTCGTGGAGCCCGCACGCGATGTTCAGCCCAGCGCGGATCGCGGCCAGCGCATCACCGATCATCCAGTTGGGGAAGCGACCGCCCGGATTGGCAATGCCCAGCACCAGCGTCTGCGCGCCGGCAGCACGGCCGGCGGCGGCATCCATCCGCGGCAGACCGAGCGTGAACGGGCAATCGTCGTGCCGCCATTCGCCAACGCAATCCTCACGGCGAAACGCGGCCAGACCGCGCGATGTCTTGAGGCCGATCTCGTCATCGGAATGGCCGAGATAGAGGAGGTAGGGAGCGGGAATGGTCATGATGCGGCATGATAGGAGCGCCGGTGCGAGCGCCGCCAATCGCTCTCCGGTCGCCGCCTATAACGCGCGGCTATTGGTCGCACCCGCTCGGCCGGGGGCGCAGCAGCGCGCGTCCCGCCGCGGCGCCCGTCGCCGCGCCGTCCGCCAGTGCGAGCTGCCCGTTGACGAACAGCGCCGCCACGCCGACGCTGGTCACGCGCGGATGCAGGTAATCGGCGCGCGGCGCATAACGCTTCGGATCCAGCACCACGACATCGGCATGATAGCCCTTTCGCAGATAGCCGCGCTGGGGGATGCGATACATGTCGGCGATGGCCCCGGTAGAACGGCGGATGAACTGCGCCAGGCTGATCACCTTCCGCTCGACGACATAGGTCCGATAGAGCCGCGGGAAAGTGGCGTATTGGCGCGGATGCCCGTTCGATCCGTCGGAGGACGTCACGACCCAGGGCTGCTTCATGATCAGATCGACGTCGCGATCGGCCATGTTGAAGCTGGCTACGTCGGTGCCCGCCGGCCCTGTGCCCGCCGCATCGGGCGTACGCAGGATGCGGATCGCCGCATCGATCGGAGTCAGCTGCCACTGCTTCGCCATTTCCGCGAGCGTCTTGCCGCTCCAGGGCTGTCCCTGCGCCGTCAGCAGCAGCGACCCTGCCCCGCCCCGTCGGCGCAGATTTTCCGTCATCTCGGCCTTCAGCCGCGCCAGCGTGGCAGGATCGTCGAAGCGCGCGATCAGCTTGGCGTAGCCGCCGTCCATCGCCCAGCTCGGCACCAGCGACGCATCGACGCTCGAGCCCGAGGCGAGCCACGGATATTGATCGGCAGTCACGTCCTGACCGGCGCGCCGCGCCGCCTCGATCGTCGCGATCAATGCGGGCGCTTGCCCCTGCAGGTCGACGCCGAGTGCCTTCAGATGCGCGAAATGCACCGGCGTGCCGGCGATGCGGCCGATCTCGATCGCTTCTCGGGTCGAAGCAAGGAGACCGATCGAATAGCTGGATTCATCGCGCTGGTGCGTATCGTACATGCCGCCGCGCTTGCCGACCTCGCTGGCGACCGCCGCGACTTCGTCGGTCTTTGCGAAGCTTTGCGGGGGGTAGAACAAGCCGGTCGACAGGCCATAGGCACCTTCGCACATCGCGGTCGCGGCGAGGCGCTTCTCTTCCGACAGCTCCGCGGGCGTCGGCGCCCGATCGTCTTCGCCGAGCACGCGCGTGCGGATCGAACCGAAGCCGACGAACGGCACGACATTGGTGCCGATGCCGCTTGCTTCCAGCGCCTTCGCGTCTTTCGCCACTTCGAACGTGCCGTAGCCGTCAACGCCGATCACCACCGTGGAGACCCCCTGCGCCAGCCAGGGGAGGTTCAACCGCGCCTTCGGATCTGCCGAGCGGATATAGCTTTCCGGATGGGTATGCGCGTCGATCAGCCCGGGCGCGACGATCATGCCGCGCGCATCGATCACCTTGCCCGCCGCCGTGCCGCGCGACCGGCCGACATAGACGATGCGGTCGCCTTCCAGCTCGACGTCGCCGACGAACGGCGCCGTTTCCGCACCCGTGTAGATGGTGCCGCCCCTGATCACGACGTCGACGCGCGGCGCGCTCGATGCGGTGGCGGCGCACCAGACAAGGGCGGTCAGGAAAAGGCGCTTCATTGCGGGCTCCTATCGGGCTGAAGGCGAGTGGTAACGGCCGCAGCTGCGTCCACGGCGGCACGGCTGAACGGCATGGGCTGCATCGTGCCCGCAATCCAGGGGGCAACCTGATCGCGCCGATGCACCGATCGCGGATCGTTCGACTGGCCCGGCAGATTGAGCATCACCGAGCGATCCCAGTCACCGACGTCGATCACTTCCAGATAGCTCGCGCCGCCGCCTACCCGCCAGTCCGGCCCGTTCCCCAGCCACCGCGCCATCACGGTGAAGCTGTCGCCGCCCGATCCGCCTGCCTCGACCGGCGGGAACGCGGCCGCAATGGCGGGGATACGCGACAGCGGATGCGCGATACGAACCCGGTGCAGCTTGTCCCAGCGCCACGCCGCCGGATCGCTGCCCAGCAGCGTCACCGCCTCCGCCCATCCGGCGGCGAGCGATGCGTCGATGAGGTCCGGTCGTGCGGCTGCCACGCGGATCAGTTCGGGCGGCTCAATTGCGGGGATCAGGCTGCGCGCTGCCTCCGGCACCAGCGCCTCGATCATCCGGGCGTTGAGAGCGCGCAGCACGATCTCGTACAGCGCCGCCGCGCCGCTTGCCCCCTCGATCCGCGCATCCCAGCGCGCGAGCATCGTCGCCGCCGCTGCGGCACCTTGCGAGGGCTGGCGTGGCAGCATCGCCTGGAACCGCTGCGCGAGCAGCGACAAGGTGTCGTGCTGCAGCGCCACGCTGTCGGCGATGCTGTGCCGCCTCTGCGCCGACAGCACCTGCGCGATCCGATCGTAGCGCGCGGAGTCGCGAAACGAAAAGGCGGGACTGCGCTCGGCCGGCCAGTCGGGCGGCAGGTTGTTCTGGTTGGCGGAAGCAAACCAGCCCGCCGGCGGATCATAGTCGCTGGGCAACGCGCGAAAATCGCGCATGCCAGTCCAGTCGTAGCGGCCATCGCCCGGCACCGGCAGCAGGCCGTTGCCCCGCTTTCGCTGCGGCCAAAAGCCGATCACCTGGCGGCCGTGATGGCCCCGCACATCGGCATAATGGAAGTTGGTGGGCGACGGGTGCAGCTTGAACGCCTCGCGCAGGCCGGCCCAGTCGCGGGCGAGGTTGATCGCCACCATCGAGAAGGCGCCGGAGCCCCCCGGCTGCATCCCCACCGACGCCAGAACGGTTGCGCGCCCACGCGCCGGATCGTGCGAAAGGACCGGCCCCTGCACCGCATAGCGAAGCACCACCTGCCTCGGATCCGCATCCTTCACCGCAATGGCGACATCGTGCCGCACGAAGCGCTTCCAGCCGCCATCGTGGCGATAACGTTCGGGATCCTGCGGATCGAGCTCCAACACGAACAGGTCTTCCTGATCGATGTGGAAATTGGTGCGGCCGAACGCGAAGCGATCGGTATGGCCCTGCATGATCCCGGCCAGCCCCGGGGCGCCGCCGCCGATTACGTCGAGGCCCGGCGCGGTCAGATGCGCGACATGGCGAGGCCCGAAGCCGCCGATGCCGAGATGGGGGTCGTTCGCCAATATAGGGCGCCCGGTAGCGGTGCGGTTCCCCGCCACGGTCCACGCGTTCGATCCCGCATTTGCGGCGCTCATCATATCGTCCGCGTCCTGCGTCGGCGTGTCGCGGCCGAACGGCAACGCGCCCAGCCGCAGCACGCCCATATCCGCCTCGCGCACCTGTTGCGGATCGAGCCCATCGGGCACGGTCATTGCGATATGGGGGCGCAGCGGGGCCACCAGTCGGTCCAGTTCGAGCAGCCCCAACGCAGCCAACCGTGCGCGCCGCACCTCGTCATCGACATTGCCGATCGAGCCGCCTCTCGCCAGCACCAGATCGGTCAACTGCCAGCGCAGCGGCATCACGTCCAGGATGCGGTATTCGAGCGGGAGCAGCGTACGATCGCGCGCCACCTCGGCAATTCGCGCATTGATCCCCGCCACATAGCCGCGCACACATTCGAGAACGTCGCGCGGAATGCGGGCCAGTTCGGCGTCGAGGTCGCCGCGATAGTGGAACAGCCGCGCGGCCGCATCATGATCGGCAAACTCCGCGCCGAACACTTCCGCCATCCGCCCCATGGCGCGACGATGCGCAAGGTCGATCTGGAACAGCCGATCGCGCGCGACGACATAGCCCTGGCCGAAAAAAGCGTCGGCCTTGGTTGCGGCCCGGATGTGCGGCACCCCCCATTGATCGTCGATGATCTCGATCGGCCGCGAAAGCCCCGCCACTTCGATCCGCGCAGCCGGTGCAAGTGACCGGGCAGACCCTCGCCAAGGCGCGAAGGCGCCGAAGGCCGTGGCGCCAAGCAGGAAGGTGCGGCGATCGACCATGAATTCCCCTTGTCCGGCTATGCCCAGGCCCCGCATAAGCGGTCGCGAGGGGAGCATAGAGCGGCGGGAGGCGCGCGCAATCGCACCATAGGCGAAGGCTATGGCACACCAAACGATCGGAAGTTGGGTTGCCCTTGACCTGCTTCGCCTTCGCCCTGCACCATCGCCCCTAGTACGGATCAGCGACAAGAAAATGACCGTCCGCAGGGAAATCACGCTCGATACGCATTAACCAGGGGGATTGCAGATGACCGACGGATCATGGCGGCGGCTACTATCGACCGGAACCGGCGTGGCGGCCTTGTCGATGGCGCTGGCGGTGCCGGCATTCGCCCAGACGAACGCCCCCGGCGATCCGCCATCGCAGGCGGAAGCCGAGGCCCAGGCACCGTCCAGCGACGATCTGATCGTCACCGGTACGCGCATTTTGCGCAACGGCTTCCAGGCGCCCACGCCGGTGACGGTGGCGACCCTGGAGGACATCCGCAACACCTCGCCCACCAACAACATCGCCGACTTCGTCAACCAGCTGCCCGCGCTCGCCGGCTCTACGCGGCCCTCGAACTCGCGCCTGGCGATAAGCTCGGGGCTTGCCGGCATCAACGCGCTCAACCTGCGCGGCTTGGGCGAGATTCGGACGCTGGTGTTGCTTGATGGTCGGCGGACGGTAGGGTCCAGCGTGACCGGCCTCGTCGACGTCAACACCTTCCCGCAGGCGCTGGTGAAGAGCGTCGAGATCGTCACCGGCGGCGCTTCGGCTGCTTATGGCTCGGACGCGGTGGCCGGCGTCGTCAACTTCGTGCTCGACAAGAAGTACAAGGGTCTCAAGATCCTGGCCGATAGCGGCATCACCGGGCGAGGCGACGGCGGCAACTATTCCTTCAGCGCCGCGGCCGGAACCGACTTCGGCAGGGACGGACGCGGCCATGTGCTGCTCAGCGGCGAATGGGCGCATCGCGACGGCATCTTCCAGGTCGATCGCGAATGGAATGCACGCGGGCGCGTTCGGATCACCAACCCGAACTACACGAACACCAACGGCCAGCCGCAATTCCTGATCCGCGAGCCTGTGGGGGTCGCCAACGCAACGCCGGGCGGGATCATCCTCAATTCCAGCGGCGGCGTGGCGAACCGGCTGCGCGGCCTCTATTTCGGCCAGGGCGGCACGGCGAACCGGTTCCAATATGGCGCGCTCACCTTCCCTGCGCTGGGCGGCGCCACAGCCCCGTCGCTGACGCAGGGCGGCGACTGGCAGCTCAACGATCAGGGCCGCAACATCGGCCTGGATGCGGACGACGATCGCCGCGGCGTGTTCGGACGGGTGAGCTACGACATCACCAACGGCATCTCGCTCTTCGCCGAGGCATCGTACAACTGGCAGAAGACGCTGTTCAATGCCGGGCCGCAATTGACCACCAGCACCACCCTCAGCGCCGCAAATCCCTATCTGCAGGCCGCGCTGGGCAATGCGGTGTCGGCAGGGCTCATCACCGCGGCGGAGCGGGCCGCCGTCACCTCCGTCACGATCGGCTCCACCTCGGTCGACCTGCCCTATCGCAAGAACAACAGCAGTCGCGACGTGCAGCGCTATGCGGTCGGCGCAGAGGGTGAGTTCCAGGCATTCGGCAAGGCTGCCGTCTGGAACATCTACGGCCAATATGGCGAAACCAGAGCGCATGAGCAGTTGCGCGACATCATGAACACCACCCGCATGGCCAACGCGACCGACGCGGTGGCCGCGCCCGCCGGCAATGCCCTGGGCGTAGCGGCGGGAACGATCGTGTGCCGGTCTACCCTGACCGCGCCCACCAATGGCTGCGTGCCGCTCAACCGGCTGGGCATCGGCGTCGCCAGTCAGGGCGCCATCGATTATGTGCTCGGCGATCCCTATCGCGACCAGAATCTGCAGCAGACGGTGGCGGGTGCCAACCTGTCGCTGACGCCGTTCGCCACCTGGGCCGGCGATGTCAGCGTCGCGGTCGGCGGCGAATATCGCCGGGAATCCGTCTCCGGCTCCGTGCCGGTGGAGTTTCAGACCGGCTGGTCGGTGGGCAATTTCCTGCCGACCTTCGGCAGCTACAACGTCAAGGAAGCCTATCTCGAAACCGTCGTTCCGCTGGGCCTCGGCATCGAGTTCAACGGCGCGGTACGCGCGACCGATTACTCCACCTCGGGCTATGTGACGACGTGGAAGGTCGGTGCCAGCTGGCAACCGATTGAGGATATCCGCTTCCGCGCCACCCGCTCGCGCGACATTCGGGCGCCCAATCTCAGCGAATTGTTCCAGTCGGGCACGTCGCGCACCAACACGCTGACCGATCCCGCGACCGGGCGCACCAACGTAACCTTCCGCGAGATCACCACCGGCAACCCCAATCTTCGCCCGGAGAAAGCCGATTCGACCAATATCGGCGTGGTGCTCCAGCCTCGTTTTCTCCAGGGCTTCTCGGCTTCGGTCGACGGTTTCGACATCAAGCTGAAGGATGCGATCGGGCAGTTCTTCGCGCAGGACATCATCAATCGCTGCTATGAAGGCCGCACCGAATTCTGCTCTGCCTATGGCCCCGATCCCACGGGCGACCGCGAACTGTTCTTCCGCGCCAGCCCGTTCAACTTCGCGCGGCAGTCGGTGCGCGGCATCGACTTCGACGCAAGCTACCGCATCGGGCTAGACCAGATTTTCGGCAAGGCACCCGGCGCCGTGACCCTGCACGGCTTGGCGACGCGGTACATCCGCAACATCACCGACAGCGGTGTGCCGAACGTCGTGCCGATCAACGTGGTCGGCCAGCTGAGCGGCACCGCGCCGCCCAAATGGATCTATCGCTTCAATGCCAGCTACGACAACGATCATTTCTCGGTGACGGGCACGGCGCGCGGCGTGAGCAGCGGAACCTATGGCAACAATTATATCGAGTGCAGCAGCAACTGCCCGGTCGGTCGCCCGGCCGCGACCGTCTCGCAGTTCCCGACGATCGACGACAACCATATTCCGGGTGCCTTGTACGTCGATCTGAACCTGACCGCCAAGATCAAGACGGGCAGCGGCGCACGCGGCGAGCTGTTCCTCAACGTCACCAACCTGTTCGATCGCGATCCCATTCTGTTGCCGGAGACGGGGCTGGCGGCGAACAGCACCTATTCGGATCTGCTGGGCCGCGCCTTCCGCATCGGCATCCGCTTCGAAACGCGCTGAGCGGCCGCGGCGGGGATGGCGCACCAACGGCTACCCGCGTGAACTATCGCCGCCGCTTCCTGTTGGTGTCCTGCGCCGCCATCGCCCTCACCGGGTGGCGGGGCGCAGCGGGCGCGGCTCGGCGCGATCCGGCCGGGAGAGAGGTGAAGGCCGTGGGCGCACGCCGACCTGTGACGATCGTCGACGACGAATGGGGCGTACCCCATATCCGCGCAGAATCGATCCCTGACGCCTATTTCGGCCAGGGCTATGTCGTCGCACGCGATCGGCTGTTCCAGATCGACCTCCAGCTCCGGCGGGATCTCGGTCGGCTGGCGGAGGCGTTCGGCGCGCGCTTCGTCCCCTATGACGAAGCCGCCCGCCTGCTGCACTTCCGCGGCGACATCGCGGGCGAGCTGGCAGCGCTGCCCGCAAACGTGGTCGCATGTGCCCGGGCCTATGTGGCCGGCATCAATGCGCGCATCGCCGAGCTGGAGGCCAATCCGGCAGACCTGCCGCCCGAATATGGCGTGCTGCAGCTGCGTCCGCTGCGCTGGGACGTCGCCGATCTGGTCCGCATCCGCAGCGGTGACATGGGCAGTACCACCGACGAGGTCCGGCGCGCGCAGCTGGCGGCGCGCGGTCTGCTCGATCTCGATGCGCTGGTCGCGCCGCTCGCCTGGGATTGGCAGCCCCGAATTCCGGAAGGTCTCGATCTGGGCGCGGTCTCCAAGGCCGATCTGGGTATCCTCGCAACGACCGAAGGACCGCTGCCCTGGAGCGACGAGGTGCTCGCTTACTATGATCCGGTGTACGACCGCCTCGATCGCGAAGCGCATGGCAGCAATGCCTGGACGATCCCGGCATCGCAGTCTGCCACCGGAAGACCCATTCTTGCCAATGATCCGCATCTGGGCATCGGCGGATTTTCGCCGCGCCACCTCGCCCATCTGACCGCGCCGGGCTTTGATGTGATCGGTGCCGGCAGCCCCGGCATGCCCGGCATCATGCAGGGACATACCGATCACTATGCGTTCGGGCGCACCAACACGCACATCGATCAGGAAGACCTGTTCGTCCTAGCGCTGAACCCGGACGATCCCGAGCAATATCGCCACGGGGGCATGTGGAAGCGCTTCGAGACGGTGACTCACACGATCCGCGTGAAGGACGCGCCGGACGTGCGCGTCGCCTCGCGCCATGCCGAGTACGGCCCGGTGCTGCGGCACGACCCGAAGACGCTGCGGGCCACGGCGATGGCATCGGTATCACTTCGCCCCGGCGCCAACATGACCTTCGCCATCATCGCGCTCAACCTGGCGAAGAACTGGGAAGAACTGGCCGAGGCCGCCCGGCTGCACGTCGCGCCCACCAATCTCCATTATGCCGATCGGGACGGGAATACCGGCTGGCGGATGCTCGGCCACGTCCCCATCCGCGCGCGTCACGATGGCCTGCTGCCGGTGCCGGGCGATGGCCGCTACGACTGGCAAGGCATCGTGCCGACGCAGGAAATGCCGTCCGTCCTCAATCCCGCAAGCGGCTGGTTCGCCTCGGCCAACCAGTTCAATCTTCCGGATAGCTGGTCGCCGGGCAAGCGGGTCAGCAGCTTCACCTGGAACGCGCCCTATCGCTACGAACGCATCGTCGAGGTGCTGCGTCAGCCGAGCAAGCACGGCATCGAAAGCAGCGTCGCGCTACAACAGGACACCCTGTCGCTGCCCGCACGTGCGCTCATCCCGCTCTTGCCCGCTCGCCTCGACGGCGCCGCAGGCCCCGCAGCGGCAATGCTCCGGCGCTGGGACATGCATTTGGAGGCGGAGTCCGCGCCCGCCGCGCTGTTCGAAATGTTCTGGATCGAACTGGGCAAGGCGTTCCTCGCGGCGGTAGTGCCGCCAGCGGCGCGCGATCTGGTCAAGTCGGTCGACCCGCGCCCGATGCTGGCGCTGCTCGCCCAGCCCGACGCGCGGTTCGGGCCGGAGCCGATAGCGGCGCGCGATGCGATGCTTGCGGCAGCCTTGGCCAAGGGCTGGGAGTCGGCGCTACGCACGTTCGGCCCCGATCCCGCACAGTGGCGCTGGGGCGATGCGCACCGGGTGGTTCTGCGGCACCCGCTCTCTCGCCTTCCGGCGATTGCCGCGGCGCTGCCCGCGATTGAAGGCGGAGGATCGGGCGGCGATGGCTTCACGGTGATGGCGCGCGGCTATGTCGCGGCACGCGACTGCACCGTCAGCCACGGTGCCAGTTTCCTGATCGTCAACGATGTCGGCAACTGGGACGAGTCGCGGGTTCTTGCGCTGCCCGGCCAGTCGATCGACCCGCGCTCGCCGCATTACCGCGACACCTACGCTGCCTGGATCGCGGGACAGACGCGACGCTTCCCCTTCAGCCGGAAGGCTGTCGACGCGCACGCCCGGCAGGTCACGGAACTCCGCCCATGAAGCTTACGCGACGGCAAATGGCACTGGGCATCGGCATCGCGGTCATCGCCGTCCCGCTTCCGGAGGACTATGCCGCCGCCGCAGCTCGGGGCTCGCGCTTCGATGCTGCCTGGGCCGAGGTCCAGGCCTGGGTCGGCAAGGCCTTTCCCGGCGCGGTGGTCGCGGTCGGGATGCAGGGCCGGCTCGTCGCGCTGCGAAGCTTCGGCAGGATGTCCGCGGCGCCCGATGCGCCTCCGATGCCCCGCGACGCGATTTTTGATCTCGCATCGCTCACCAAGGTGATCGGTACGACGACGGCTGCAGAACTGCTCTACGATCGCGGATTGCTCGATCTCGATCGGCCGGTGGCCGAGTATCTTCCTGCCTTTGGCGGCGCGCCCGGGCATGATCGGATCACGGTGCGGCACCTGCTCAGCCACAGCTCGGGCCTGTTCACTTCCGAGCTACTGTGGCAGCACAGCCGTAACCGGCAGGAACTGCTCGCACGGATCGACCATATGCCGCTCGCCTGGGAACCCGGATCCCGCTACCAGTATCGCGACGAGAACATGATCCTGATGGGCGAGATCGTCGAGCGCCTGGCGGGCAAACCGCTGGGTCGGTTCCTGCACGACGCTGTCTTCGAGCCGCTCGGCATGAAGGATACCGGCTTCAATCCGCCGGCACGCCGGATCGCGCGCATTCCGCCCACCGAGCAGGACGACGTCTTTCGGCACCGACTGATCCGCGGCGAGGTGCATGACGAGAATGCGTTCGTGCTGGGCGGAGTCGCAGGCCATGCCGGGCTGTTCTCCACCGCAGCGGATCTGGCCCAGGTTGCGCAGCTTTATCTCGATCATGGTCGCCGCCACGGCCGGCAGCTGCTGAAACCCGCCAGCATCGCGGCGTTCACCACGCGACAGACCGTCGTTCCCGGAAGCTCGCGCGCCTTGGGGTGGGACATGCCCGATGCATCCGGCGGCTTCGCCGGGCCGCGCGCAGCCCCCGACGCGCTGATGCACACCGGGTTCACCGGCACCTCGATCTATATCGATCGTTCGCGCAACGCCTTCATCATCTTGCTCAGCAATCGGGTGAACCCCAGCCGTGGCAACAAGCGGATCGCCGACGCGCGCATTGCGATCCACACCGCGTTGCTGTCCGCGATCGATGCCGCCGCCGTCCGACGCTGATCGCGATCCTGCACACTGGCGGAAACACAAATCATTGCCGCAATAGCGCGCCGTGCAACGGCGTGGATCATCGCGCAACAACGGCAAACTTGCCGCGTGGCGCAAGGCACCATGCGCGCCGCAGCGGCCCCGGTGCCTGACCAAAGACAGCAATTCAGGAAAGTTTAACCACCGGTTGCCTGACAACTCGCTTGCAACTGGCCGGACCAGAAATTACGCCTAACGTATCAACAGCTTTCGGCGCGAAGCTTCAATCGTGCCGGCAAGCCGAATGAACAAGGGGAGAGATCGTGGTCCGCACCATCGCGCTACTGGCATTGGCCCTTCCGATGGCCGCCTTCACTCTCCCCACCGCCTCCCCTTCGCTTGGGGGGCAGCCCACAGCGCCGTGGCGCAACCTCATGCCGAAGCCGGGCCTTGCCGGATGGCATCGCACAGGCGGCAACGCCACCTACACGGTGGTGGGTGACGAACTGGTCGGCCGGGCGGTGGTCGGCAAGGGCAATAGCTGGCTGGTGTCCGACCAGCTCTATGGCGACTTCATCGTCGAGTTCGACGCCAAGACCGATCCGTCGCTCAACTCGGGCATGATGATCCGCGGCCAAAGCCGGCCCGACTATCGGAGCGGTGTCGTGTTCGGCTACCAGGCGGAGATCGATCCCTCGCCCCGCGCGTGGAGCGCCGGCCTCTATGACGAACAGCGCCGCCAATGGCTCTACACGCTCGGCCGCAACGAAGCCGCGCGCAATGCCTTTCGTCCGGGCGACTGGAATCACTACCGCGTCGAAGCGATCGGCCATCGCATCCGCACCTTCATCAACGGCGTGCCGGCTGCCGATATCGTCGACGATACCGATGCGCGCGGCTTCCTGGCGTTCCAGGTGCATGCGCTGCCGGACGAGGTGGCGGCCAAGGGCCCCGAGGTGCGGTTCAAGGGCCTGCGCATCCTCACTGATTCGCCCGCCCGCTATGCGCTGCCTGAGAGCCGGCTGGAACAGCAGGGCTGGCAGCCTAACCAGCTGACCGCCGCCGAGCGCCGCGCCGGATGGACCCTGCTGTGGGACGGCCGCAGCGCGAAAGGCTGGCACTCGGCCAAAGGTGGCGGCTTCCCCACGCGCGGCTGGACGATCGCACAGGGCGTGCTGACGGTCGACAAAAACGGCGGCGGCGGCGATATCGCCACCGATGCCAGCTACCGAAACTTCGAGCTCTCGGTCGACTTCCGGCTGAGCGAAGGCGCCAACAGCGGCATCAAATATCTGCTGGCCCCGGCAGCCGGCGGCGCAGTTTCGAATGTCGGCTTCGAATATCAGCTGCTCGATGATGCCCGCCACCCTGATGCGAAGATGGGCCGCGACGGCAATCGCACCCTCGCCTCGCTGTACGACCTGATCCCGGCGCGGAACCTTTCGGACCCGTCGAGCCCGGGCAAGCGGGGCAACCCGCCGGGCGAATGGAACCGCGCAACCATCCTGGTGCGCGGGGACCATGTCGAACATTGGCTCAACGGCTTCAAGGTTGTCGAATATACGCGCGGCTCCGATGCGCTGAAGGCGCGGATCGCCGAAAGCAAGTTCGCCGCGATCACCGGCTTCGGCACCACGGCGGAAGGGGCGATCCTGCTGCAGGATCATGGCGACCGCGTGGATTTCCGCTCGATCAAATTGCGCCGCTTCTGAAAAGTACAGGCCACATCACTGGAAACAAAGCTACAATAGACAAGAGGGGAAGCACTGCCATGTTCGATCGTCGATCGATGATAAAAGGCGCCGGCGCGGTCGGCGCAATGGCGATGAGCGCGCGCAGCTATGCGCGGATCCTCGGCGCGAACGATCGCATCCGCGTCGGCATCGTCGGCGTGAACGGCCGCGGCCAGGCGCATATGAGCGCGTTCGCCAAGCAGCCCAACGTCCAGGTCACCCACTTCGCCGATGTCGATTCGGCGGTGCTGGCCAAGCGCGCCAGCGAGTTCGCCCAGCGGCATGGCAGCACGGTCGAAACCACCGGCGATTATCGCCGCCTCCTCGATCGGAAGGCTGTCGACGTCATCACCGTCGCCACGCCCGATCATTGGCACGCCAAGGTCGCGATCGATGCGATGGATGCGGGCCGCGACGTCTATATCGAAAAGCCGATCGGCATCGCGCCAGCAGAAGGCGAGGCGCTGATCGCCGCCCAGAAGCGCACCGGCCGCGTGCTCCAGGTCGGCAACCAGCAGCGATCGAGCGCCGAGACGCGCCAACTGGCGGAGCTGATCCGCGCCGGCGAGCTTGGCGACATCTACGAAGCCCAGACCTGGTATGCGAATAACCGCAAGTCGATCGGCAAGGGGCAGGTCGTGCCACCGCCGCCGAACCTGGACTGGGCCATGTGGCAGGGCCCCCGCCCGCGCGGCCCCTATCGTTCGAACCTCGTCCACTATAACTGGCACTGGTTCTGGAAGTACGGCACCGGCGAAACGTGCAACAACGCGATGCACGAGCTGGATGTCGCCCGCTGGCTGATGGACCTATCCTACCCGAGCAAGGTCACTGCGCTGGGCGAGCGCCGCTTTTACCGCGGCGACGATTGGGAGATGTACGACACGCTCGCGCTCACGCTCGGCTATGAAGATGGCCGAAGGATCCGCTGGGACGGCCAAAGCTGCAACGGCATGCTCCGCTACGGCCGGGGTCGCGGCACGCTGCTGCTCGGCACCAGGGGCTCGGCGGTGGTCGATCGCAACGGCTTCGAGCTGTACGATCTTGGCGGCAAGCAGCTGCGCGAAGTGAAGGCGGCAGCGGAATCGGAAACCACCGGCACCGTCGGCGAAGGCGCGCTCGATATCTATCATGCCGCCAATTTCCTGGGCGTGATCCGCGGCACCGAGCGGGCGCTGAATTCCCCGATCGTAGAAGGACATATCAGCACGACGCTCTGTCATCTGGGCAACATCGCCTATCGCAGCGGGGGCGCGATCACGACGGACCCAACGACCGGTAAGCCCAAGGAAGCCGCGGCGCAGAAGCTGTGGTCGGTCGACTATGAACCCGGCTGGGAGGTCCGCGGCTGAAGTGCGCGCGAGCGAGGCCAGCGTCGCGCGGTTCGCCGCCATGGGTACGCGCGTCGAGCTGCACCTGTTCGGCGGCGGCGCGGCCGATGCGCTTTCGGCCGCGCAAGCCGCGATCGCCGCAGTCGAGAATGCCTTGACCATCCACCGCCCCTCCCCGACGACCGCGCTCAACCGGGCATTGGCGACGGGCGACAGCGCCGCGGTCGACGAGCCGCTGCTGTTCGACGCGCTGTTGCAGGTGGACGCGCTATGGCAGCAGAGTGGCGGACTGTTCGATCCGAGCCTCGGCGCATGGTCTTCGATCGCGCTGGATCGCGCAGCCGGCCGGGTTTCCGCCACCCAGCCGCTCACGCTGGATTTCGGCGGCTTCGGCAAAGGCTTCGCGCTCGACCGCGCCGTTGCCGCGCTGCGCCTGGCCGGAGTCACGCACGCCTTGCTCTCCGCCGGCGAGAGTTCGATCGCGGTGATCGGCCAGCATCCGCTGGGCGGCGCCTGGCCTTTCGCCATCCCGCACCCCGAAAAGGCGGATGCCTGGTTGGTGGAGCTGGAGATGCACGATGCGTCGCTCTCCATTTCCTCCACGATCGGCGCCGGCGCCGCCAAGCCCGGCCGCGCGGCGATGGTTCGCCCGGTCGACGGCACGATCGTCACCGAGCCGGCCACCGCCGTCGCCCTTGCCGCAACCGGCGCCGAGGCCGAGGCGATGAGCACCGCGCTGCTCGTGGCCAATCCATCCGTGGCGGACCGGCTCCGCGCCGCCGATCCCGACCGACGCTTCCGCTTCCCCCATGCCGCCCCCGTGCGTGCCGAGCGACCATTGGAACCCACCGCATGACCGACGACGATTTCGCCCTGTCGCGCCGCAGCTTTCTCGATCACGTCCTGCTGGCTTCGGCCGGGGCTGGCATGAGCGCTGCCGCTCCCTGGGCCGCGCTTGCGGCCGAAGATCCCGCCATGGGCCCGCGCGTCCGCATGGGCGTGATCGGCACCGGTGATCGCGGCCGCACGCTGATCCAGAACATCAACAAGACCCGCAACTGCGCGGTGACTGCCCTGTGCGACACCTTCGCGCCGAATATCGCGAAGGCACGGGCCTATGTGCCAGCGAATACACCGGTTTTCAGCGACCACCGCGCCATGCTGGATGCCAAGGGCATCGATGCGGTGGTGGTCGCCACCCCGCTCGATCTCCACGCCCGCCACACGCTCGATGCGCTCGACGCCGGCTACCCGGTGTTCTGCGAAAAGGCGATGGCGCGCAGCATCGCCGATTGCACCGCGATGGTCGCCCGCGCCCGCCAGCGCGGCAAGGTGCTGCAGATCGGCCATCAGCGCCTGTTCAACCCGACTTATCTCAACGCCCTGAAGCGCGCCCAGGCGGGGGAGATCGGCGCGATCACGCAGATCCGCGCGAGCTGGCACCGCAACCGCAGCTGGCGCCGCAAGCTCCCGCCGGGCGGGCAGGACCGCGAGATCAACTGGCGCCTGTACCGCGATCGATCCGCCGGGCTGATGACCGAACTGGCGACGCACCAGCTTCAGGTTGCCAACTGGTTCCTGGGCGCGCTGCCCACACGAGTAATGGGATCGGGCAGCATCTGCTTCTGGAAGGATGGTCGCGACGTCTACGATCAGGTGGCGCTGATCTACGACTATGCGGACGGACGGAAGCTGATCTATACCTCGATGCTCAACAACGCCCGCTATGGCTGTGAAGAGCAGATCCAGGGGAGCACGGGCACGATCGAGCCCGAACTCGGCCGGATCTACAGGGAAGTCCCGCCAGCGCAGGTGCCGGCACTGGCCCGTATGCGCTCGGATGTGCAGGCGGGCCGCAAGCGCGCCGTGCCGATCGGCGGCGCGACCTGGTTCCCGGAACTGCCCGTCGTCACGCCGGGGGATTCGCTTGGCTGGGGCGAGTATGACGAGACGATGCTGCAGTTCGAAGGCTTTGGCGAAGCCGTGCGCACCGGCAAGGAAGTGCCGGGCCTGCTCGCCCAGGCCTATTATGCCAGCGTGGCCTCGCTGCTCGGCGAACAGGCGATCGACGAAGGCCGCCCGCTCGCCTGGCCGGCCGACCTTCTCACTTTCTGACCCTTTCGCCTGAAGGAGCATTTGCATGGACATGATCGATCGCCGTCTGCTGCTCGCGGGTGCCGGACTGATCGGCGCCGGAATCGCCGGCGCGGCGCGGGCACAGTCGACCGCGCAGGGCAATGGCGTATCGGCCCAAGCCGCTCCCACCGCGCCCGATCCCAGCGCCAGGAACCGCATTCGCTTCGCCGTGATCGGGCTCGATCACGCGCATATCTATGCAATGACGGACGCACTGATCCGCGGCGGCGGCACGCTGGTGGCGGTGCATGCAAGCGATCCGAAGCAGCTGGTGCCGTTCCGCGCACGCTATGGCGAGGTGAAAGTGGCCCGCAGCGAGGCCGAGATTCTGGATGATGACAGCGTGCAGGTCGTCGCCAGCGCCGCCATTCCCAATCTTCGCGCGCCGCTCGGCATCCGCGTGATGCGCGCAGACAAGGACTTCCTGGCGGACAAGCCCGGCATCACCAGCCTAGCCCAGCTCGCGGAGGTGCGCCGCACGATCGCGGCAACCAAGCGCAAGTTCGCGATCATGTATTCGGAACGGCTCGAGGTGCGTGCTGCGGTGAAGGCGGGCGAGCTGGTGCATGGTGGCGCGATCGGGCGTGTGGTGCAGACGATCAATATCGCCCCGCACCGCATCAGCGCGCCGTCGCGGCCCCAATGGTTCTGGGACGTGGCGAATTACGGCGGCATCCTCACCGATATCGGCAGCCACCAGGCCGATCAGTTCCTGTTCTACACCGGATCGACCGAGGCACAGGTGATCGCGTCGCAGGTCGGTAACTTCGCGACGCCGGCTCAGCCGAAGTTCCAGGATTTCGGCGACATGATGCTCACCGGCAATGGCGGCACCGGCTATGTCCGCGTTGACTGGTACACGCCCGACGGCCTGCCGAGCTGGGGCGACGGACGCGTCTTCATCCTCGGCACCGAGGGCTATATCGAGCTGCGCAAATATGTCGACATCGAGGGTCGCCCCGGCGGCAACCACTTGTTCCTCGCCGATCGGCAGGGCACCCGCTATCTCGATTGCAGCAACGTACCGCTGCCCTTCGGCCCGCAGTTCGTCACCGACGTGGTAGAGCGCACCGAAGTTGCGCAGAACCAGGCCCAGGCGCTGCTCGCGGCCGAACTGGTGTTGACCGCCCAGGACAAGGCGCGGACGCTATCCGGCGCGCAGCGGCCGCCGGTACAGGGCGGCTGATACGGGCCAAGGGAGGCGCCGGGCGCCCGCTCCTGCCGGGCAGACGACAGGAGGGCGGAAAGACCCTGCGGCGCCCCCTCACCGCCCCCAGCGTGTCGGCTTGTCCGATAGCGTCAGCGCCAGTTCCCCGCCGGCGGTGATCTCCGCCTGCCGCAGGAACGGCGTGGTCAGCGGCTTGCCGTTCAACGTTGCCGAGGCGACGTAGATCCGCCCCGGCTTCCAGTTGCGCGCCGTGATGACGAAGCGGCGGCCATCCTCCATCGTGATCGCGCCGCGCGGCTGGTGCGGCGCATGGAGATAGTAGAGATCGGTGGTCAGCTTGGGAAACAGCCCCAGCCGATTGAACACATAGTGCGAGCTCATCGCGCCATTGTCCTCGTCGCCCGGATAGGCGTCGGGCGTGAAGCGCTGGAAGATGCGGTTGGCCCAGTAGCTGGCGAGATCCGGCCGCCCGACATCGCTGAACAGCCAGGGCGTCGCGAAGCTCGGTTCGTTGGTAATGTCGATCAGGTTGGTATCGAGCGCGTGGCGCAGCCGCTCGACGAAACGCTCGCGTCCGCCCATCGCGGCCACCATGCCCGGCACGTCGTGCAGCATGGTATAGGAATAGACCCAGGCAGTGCCCTCGTAAAAGCCGACATTGTCATAGGTCTTGCCATCCCAGCCCAGCTTGGGATCGATCGGCTGGAAGCGGCCATCGGCATAGCGCGGCAGGATGAAGCCCGCATAGCCGTCGCTCACCGCATCGGGGTTCCACACCTTGCGCCAGTTGCCCGATCGCGCGAGCAGCGTCTTCGCGTCGTCCTTACGGCCGATCGCCTGGGCGAGCGTACCCGCGTAGAAATCGTTGAGCGCGAAGGCGGGGGTGGAGGAACCCGATTTCGCCCGCTGGTTGTCCGGCTCCGGGCTGCGATCGCCCACCGCGAACCAGCCGTCGATCAGGTAGCGGGGCCGCCGCTCCTCAAAGGCGTTGTGCAGCGCGACCGGGGCGGCCTTGCGCCAGTCGATCCCCGGCACGCCGCGGATCAGCGCCTCGCCCAGCACATTGTCCACCTCGTCGCCGCCCTGGCCGACATGATAGTTGCGCCCGGCGATGAAGGCGGTGTGGGCGGCGCCATAGCGCTCGAACGTCCGCACGATCGAGGCGACATTGTCGCGGTACACGCTGGGCCGCAGCAGCGACATCAGCGGGAAGCCGGTGTGATAGGTGTCCCACAGCGTGTAATAATCGTCCCAGTGCGGCGTCGCGCGGTCGGCGGCGGGCTGGTCGCGGCTGCGGTCGCGCGGCTGGATCGCGCTGTGATAGAGCGCGGTGTAGAAGCGGCGCTTGTCGGCATCGCCCACGCCGTCGATCGTCGCGCGGGCAAGCTCGCGGTTCCAGTCGGCGCGGGCGCCCGCCTTCACGCCTTCGAAATCCCAGCCCGGAATATCCTCGGCCAGCAGCTCGGCGGCGCGTTCGGCGCTGGTGAAGGAAACCGCCAGCTTCATCAGTACCGGCTTGTCGGGCCCGGCATCGAACTGCCACCAGCCGGCGAGCTGGGTATCGGCGGGCGCGGTGGCGCTGGTGGCGCCGGCGCGATCCTCCTTGCCCACGCGCACGCCCCAGCGCGTCGGCGTGCGATCCAGCTGGGCGACGAACCAGATATCGACTTCGGCCGGGTTCCAGTAGCTGCGCGCCCGCACCCGCCCGGTGATCCGGCCCTGGGCGGGATCGAGCGTCACGTCCGCACCGGCGCTCGCCAGCTCGCCGCGGATCTTGCGGGTGATATCGAACACCAAGGTCGCCGGCTTCCCCGCCGGATAGGTGAAGCGATAGAGCGCGGCATCGGGCGCCGGCGTCACTTCGGCGCGGATGCCGTAGCGGGTGAGCGTGACGGCATAGGCATCCGCCGCCAGCACCTCGTCCGCCTTGGGGGAAAGGTGCTGCGCCTCGTCGAACAGCGGCTCGCCGGTCTGGGGCGAGACGAGGAAGGTGCCATAGGTCGTCCGCCCGCCCGATCCTTGGGTGTGCAGCTGGCCAAAGCCGCTGATCGGCGCATCCTTGTCATAGCCGGCGTTGCTGCCGGTCAGCGTCTCGGGGCTGGGGTGGATCGATCCGGCGGGCCGCGCCGGGCCGGGCACGGTATCGCCCTGATTGTCGTTGCCGGTGCCGATGCGCGGATCGACATAGCGGGCAAGATCGCTCTGCGCGGCGGCGGGCAGCGCCATCGCACCGGCCAGCAGCAGCGCCGCCAGGCCCAACGGGCGGGTGGTTGCACGGCGCATCATCTTCTCCCCTCTACGCATATACTTACCAGCTCGTCTTGATGGGTCCGTCGATCCGGCGGTCGGCCAGATCCCTGCTTCCCCATAGCCGGAAGCGGGTGACGGCATCGAGCTGGAAGGCCGTGCCCTGCGGCACCCGGACATCGCCCGCGTCGAACCCGTCCACGTCGCGCAGCCAAAAGGCCGGCCGCGCATCGACCGCGCGCGTCCGCACCTCGACATGCGACAGCGCGATATTGCGGGCATGGCGTATGAAGAAGCCGTTTGCCGGCAGGTCGCCGAACATGTTGGGCTCGGGATAGCCGGCCGCATTTTCCGGCGGATCGATCGCGGCCATGGCGGCGCCCTGCCCGCCAACCTGCTCGACGAACATGTTGCTGATCCGCACGTCCTCCACCGGATATCCGTCGATCCCGGCGAGGATCGAGGGCATCGGCGCGGCGCCCGATACGACGACATTGTCGATCAGCACCCGCTTCAGCGTTCCCGGCTTGGCATCGGCTGGTCCGCGCATCCGCCGGCCCAGCCGCAGGAAGATCGGCGCGGTGGTGAGGTCGCGCATGTTGAGATTGGTGACGGTCACATCTTCCAGCCGCGCGCCGTCCACCGTCTCCAGCGCCAGGCCGCGGCAGGTATCGAACACGCAGTTGCTGATCGTCACGTTGCGGAAGCCGCCATTGCTTTCCGTGCCCAGCTTGATCCGGCCGTGCGTGCTCTTCGGCGCGGGCGGGAACGGGCGGAAGCTGCCGTCGAGCACCGATCCGATCGCATAGCTGCCGCTCACCGTGCAGTCGCTGATCGTCAGATTTTCGGTCCAGCGGGGATAGCCGAGCGCGAAGGAAGATTTGGGGCAGATCGCATCGTCCCAGGGCGCATTGATCGTGCAGCGGGTGACGCTCACATTGCGGCAACAATCGATGTCGAGCCCGTCGCGATTGGTGTCGATCAGTAGATTGTCGATCACCATATTGTCGCAGCCGGTGGCGAGCAGCGCGAGCCAGCCGCCCTCCAGCACGCGAAAGTCGCGTAGGCTGATGTTGCGGCACAGCTTCAGCGCAATGGTCTTGTCGCCCACGCCCGGCCTGCCGGAGATCGGGCGACCGACATCATAGTCATGGCCACGCCCCAGGCCCTTGCCCCAGATCAGGCCGTGCCCTTCGATTGCGATGTCTTCCAGGCCCTCGCCCCAGATCAGCGCGTTGCGCCAATGGCCGTGGCCGTGATCCTGATAGGCGGCATAAGCGGGCGGCAGATCGGGCGCGCTGTCATAGCCGCCGCTGGCCATCCCCTCGATCGGCGTGTCCGCCGCGAGCAGCACCGCGCCGGCATCGAGGTGCAGGGCGATATGGCTTTTCAGCCGGATGCTGTAGGAACGATAGGTGCCCGCCGGCAGCCAGACGGTGCCGCCGCCGCGCGCCGCGGCATGGTCGATCGCCCGGTTGATCGCGGGGGAATCGAGCGCCTTGCCGTCGCCCTTCGCTCCGAAGGCGCGGACGTCGACCACCGCCCCGCCCGCAGCCACCCGCGCGGCGAGCCGATGCGGCAGGCCGAGCGCGGCGAGTACCGCGCCACCTGCCAGCACGCTCCGCCGGCTCACCCCGCATTGTGTCATTCCCGCCTCCAGGAAAAGTTGGCGGCGCTTTGATACACAAGCGCCGCCAAGGTGGGAGGGCTTCCGGGAACGCGACCTCAGAAGGTCGCGCGCGCCGTCAGCGTGAAGGTGCGCCCGTCATAGTCCGCGCGGCGGATCAGGCGGGGATCGTTCTCATATTCGATGCGGATCGCGTTGGTGAGGTTGTACGCGTCGAACGACAGCGAGAACTGCTCGTTGACATTGTACGACGCGGAAAGGTCCATCTGCCCACGCGCCTTCACCTGGCGCGCGGCGCCGGTGAAGGTGCCGGCCGAGGCCAGATCATATTTGCTGCGCACATTGTACACCAGTCGCAGGCCGTAATCCTTGGTCTCGTAATAGCCGATCACATTGGCGTTGTGCTTCGAAACGCCGGGCAGCGTCGCCGCCGCTCCGCTCGAGGTCTTGCCGCTGATATCGGTGAAAGCATAGTTGAAGCCGCCGCCCAGGTGGCGGAGCAGGCCCGGCAGGAAGTCGAGCGACTGCTGCAGGTTGAACTCCACGCCGCGCACCGTCACCGGGTTGGTCTGGTTCACGAAGCCGCTTGCCGAAACGAGATACGGCGTCGGCACGGCGCCGCCCGTGTAGATCAGGCTGCTTTCGCAGCGATCCCCGTTGATCCGGAGTGTGCCCAGGCCAAGCGCGCTGCCATCGGCAGGGCACAGCTTGGTCGGATCGCTGATCTGCGCGATCAGGCCGGTGATCCGCTTTTGGAACGCGGCGAGGGAGATGATGCCGTTCGGCCGGTTATACCATTCGACCGAGACGTCGAATGAGGTGGAGTCGTACGGCTTCAGGTTCGGGTTACCCAGCGTTACCGAATAGACGCCGTTGTCCGGATTACCGACCACTGTCGCCGGCGTGAACTGGCGCGGCTGCGGGCGGACATAGGTGCGATAGGCGGCGCCGCGCAGCATCAGCTTGTCGGTCAGGTCTGCGACCAGGATGAACGACGGCAGCCACTTGCCATAGGTCTGCTTGTAGGTGTTCGTCGTGAAGTCGCTGGGCGAACCGATCGTGCCGGTCAGCTTGATCCGGTCGAGCGCGTCGATGGTGTTGCGGGCATGTTCGTAGCGCATGCCGCCGTTCCCGCGGATGCGGATGCCGCCGAGTTGGAACTCATATTTCAACTGGCCATAGATCGACGCGACGTCGGTCTGGTTGGTGAAGTTGTACAGCGCATAATTGTTGTCGTTGTAGCGGATATTATAGCCCGACGGCGAGAGCTCGCCGCCCGGATAGACCGTCACCGGCGTGAGCGCCGCGATCGCATCGTCGAACCGGGTCGCCTGCCAGTTGGTGGTATAGGTGCCCAGCTTTCCGCCGAAGAAATCGTCCACCACGGGCGCGGTGGTGACCAGGCTGCCGGTGATGTTCTGGACCTGGAGGCCATAGGCAGAGGTTCGATAGCCGCGCGAGATGAAGCGATTGCGCTCGAAGCGGGCGCCCACCTGGATGCCGCTGAGCACGCTGTCTTCGAAGGTCCTCTCGACATCGGCCTGGCCGGCGAACAGCTCGTTGGTCGCATAGCTCTGCGTCCCGGTGAACTGCAGGCGGTTCGTGCGGCCCACCGTCGTCGGCGTGTTGTAATATTGGGTGGGATCGGTAACGCCGCCCCAATACCAGGTCGGCACTGCGCTCGTCACCAGCGGCGTCGGCGATAGCGCATAATAGAATTTGGACATGTCGCCCGCGCCGGTGCGCAGCGTGCCGGTGGCGCCGTTGCCCGCCGTGGTCTGGATGCGATCGAAGTCGATCGACGTCTCTTCGGACTTGTTGTCGGCCTTGGAGGCAGTGAGCACCGTCGTCACGCGCCAGGCGTCGTTGCTCCATTCGCCCTTGCCGTCGATGCCCCAGCTGCGCTGGCGGATCCCCAGCCGGCGCGTGGACATGCGCGAATCCGGGTTGGTGAAATCGATGTCGGTTACGACATAGCGCCCGTCGCTGAGCGCGACCGGGCTGCTCTTTGCGGTCAGGCCACTTGCGTCGTTCTCGCCGACGATCAGGATGTACTGGTTGGTCTCCGGCAGCTGGCGATCGGTGTAGAAGCCGGTCACGCTCAGGCGGGTTTCGTCGTTCGGCTTCCATTCCGCGCCGGCCGCGCCGGTGTAGAGATCGCCTTCGTTCAGGCGGGAATATTGGCGCATCGATGACTCGTAGAGCACGCCCTTGGTCGTGGTGGTGCCGGTGCACGAGGGGCATGCCGCAGACCGCGCATAATAGCTGCCGAGCACGCTGGCATTGGCCTGTGCCTGCGCCGCCGAGAAGTTCGAATAGCTGTTGAACTGCACCGAATCGCGGCGGAAATTCTCGTGCTTGTACGCCAGCACGCCGAACACGGCGAAGCGATCGGAGAAGAGGTGGTTGTAGCCAATCGTCGCACCCGGCGCGAAGGTCTCGCCCAGCTGGTTATACTCCATCGCCGCCTTCAGGAAGCCGCCTTCCTTGCGGTTGAGGGCGGTGGCGATCTGCAGGTCCACATTGCCCGAAAGGCCGCCCGATTGCGCATTGGCCATCGGTGACTTGTCGATCACGATCGCGCTGAAGATGTCGGCATTGAACGCGCCGAGCGGAGCGGCTTCGCTCAGGATCGGTTCGGCGAACGCGACGCCGTTCAGCGTCATGCGGGCATATTCGCCGGGCAGGCCACGCAGGTTGATCGTGGCGTTGCGGCCTTCGGCCTCGCGGTTGATCTGCACGCCGGGTACCCGCTGGAGCGCCTCGCCCACGTTCAGATCGGGGAACCGCCCCAGGCCGTCCGAAGAAATGCCGTCGGTGATGGCCACTTCGTTGCGCTTGGTGCGGATGGCGTCGGAATAGCTTTGGCGGAAGCCGGTGACGACGATTTCGCTCTGTACAGCGGCGTCTTCGGCGGGCCGGTCCTGCGCGGCGCTGTCGCCCGCCGGCGTGGCCGGGGCTTCCTGCGCCTGTGCCGGCAATGCGCTCAACGCGGTTGCGGCAAGAAGGACGGCGGCCAGGGAACGGCGCGGAACTCGATCGACGATGGACATAAAACCCCTCTCCTCAGGCGACATGACACCCTGCGCCTGCCTCGAGCACTTACGGCCGATGACAGTGGCTGGACCTGTTGGTCCGGCCAATTAATCCAAAATGAATTATTTTGTCAAACGTTCGCACAAACGCGCACACAAGGGCCCGTAACGCTCTGTCACTGTTCCGATTTATCAGACGAAGGCCCGTGAGAGGTGCCGGGTGTCAAAGGACTTGCTGCGCGCCGCTGCCGGAATCCGCACCATTTCCCTGCGGGGATGGACACGATGTAAACCCATATACGATTCGGCGACGTCTCAGCCGAGGTAACCCCGCCGCACCGCCGTCGTCACCGCATGGGTGCGATCATCGACGCCGAGCTTGTCGAAAATCGTCTTGAGGTGCGACTTCACTGTCTCGACCGAGAGTTGCAGCGCCCAGGCCACCTGCTTGTTCGACTGGCCGTCGGCCACCAGCCGCAGCACATGCACTTCGCGCTCGCTCAGCCGCTCCTGCGGGGCGTGCAGCGCGAGCTGCTGCGCGACGTCGGGCGAGATCACCCGGCGCTTCGCATGCACGGCGCGGATCGTGTCGATCAGCTCCTTGCGCAGGCAGGATTTGAGCAGATAGCCCGCCGCGCCCGCCTGCAGCGCGCGATGCGCCTGGGCGTCACCCGGATAGGTCGTCAGGATCAGGATAACGGCGTCGGGCCGCTCGGCGCGGATCGCCTCCAGCGCGTCGATCCCGCCCATGCCGGGCAGCTGCAGGTCCATCAGCGTCACATCCGGCCGAAGCGCGCGATAACAGGCCACCGCTTCCTGCCCGTCGCCCGCCTCGCCCGCCACGACCAGATCGTCGTGCCGCTCGATCGATGCGCGGATGCCGTCCCGCATCATCGGATGATCGTCGACGACGAGCACGCGGATCTGGTTGCTGGTCGATTCCATTTACCACCGGCGCTGCAGCGACCGCGCCGACTCCCTGTCAGCGCGTGTCGTGGAGGGATCGATACACCATCGGCGCAGCCACTGTCACGACGATGAGGGTACCGCCCCCGCGACGGGGTGAAAGCCGGACGCTGCCGCCGATCCGTCCGGCACGCGCATGGATCTTCGCAACGCCGGGATGCCCCGCGCCGCCGTCGCGCACGGGCGGGAGGAGAAAGCCCATCCCGTCGTCGCCGATCCGCAGCGCCAGGCCGTGCGCGCGGTAGGCGATTTCCACCTCCATCGCGGCGGCATGGCCGTGGCGCGCGATGTCGAGCATCCACTCCGCAGCGATGCTCGCCAGCGCCTCCCAAGCGAGGGGGTCCAGCGGCCGCGGCCTGCCGCGCGAGCGGAAGACGGGAACCACGCCGCTGCCGCCCAGCTGCCGATCGGCGATCGCCCGCAGCGCCGCCGCAGGATCCTCGAAACCGCCGAAACGGCGCAGCTCATCCAGGCGATCGCGGCCCTGCGCCACCACCGCATCGACTTCGTCCATCGCGGTATCGAGATCGCGGCGCGCCGGATGCCCGGGCGGCAAGCTGTCGGCGACCAGCTGGAAGCGCAGCATCAGCGCCTGGATCGCCTGGAGCAGGCTGTCATGAATATCGCGCGCAACTCGCTCGCGTTCGCGCAGCCGATCGAGCAACCGGCTGCGGATCCGCCGGGCAACGAACCGCAGCCGGGCACGATGGACGGCCCACAGCACCAGCACCAGTGCCGCACCGCCGAACAGGGGGAAGGGCCAGCCCTGCACGCCCGGCGCCGTGCCGATCCGCTGAGGTGCGCCGTTAGGCCTGGCAGCCGCGTCGCGAGGTAGGATGTAGCCGGATGCGGCGTGCGGACGACCTTGCGCGCCATATCCGATCGCCAGGATGGGCCCGAGCGCAGCCGGCCCGACGCCCCACCCGTCGCTGCCGCTTGCCCGCAGCGGCGCGGTCGACAGCAGCACCAGCGCAAGCATTGCCGTTCGGGGCGATCCAAGAAGCTGCAAGCGCATCGGCCGCCAGCCTAGCGCAGCCCGCCGGCACCGCACTACCCCGAATGGGGGGGCCGCAAGCCCCCCTTGCTCGTGTGCGAGCACCGGACCGTTCGGCGTAATCAACAGGGGACACCGATCGACGCGAGGAACCACCCACATGCCCACCGCCACCCCAACTCCCGGCAAGCTGCTGCTCGATCCCACCGATCACATGCTCTTGCTGATCGATTTCCAGTCGCAGATGGCGTTCGCCACCAAGTCGATCGCTGCCGAGCTGCTGCGCAACAATGCGGCCCTCGTCGCCAACGCCGCCGCCGGGTTCGGCGTGCCGACGATCCTTACCACCGTTGCCGAAAAGAGCTTCTCCGGCCCGATGTTCGACGAGATCACCGCGCCCTTCCCGGGCCAGACGCTGCTCGATCGCACATCGATGAACACCTGGGAGGATGCCGCCGTGATCGCCGAGGTGAACCGCATCGGCAAGGCGCGCATCGTCTTCGCCGGCCTCTGGACCTCGGTCTGCATCGTCGGCCCGGTGCTGTCGGCCGTCGATCAGGGGTTCGAGACCTATGTCATCACCGATGCGTGCGGCGACATCTCGACGGAAGCCCATGAACGCGCGGTCGAGCGGATGGTGAACGCCGGCGCGCATCCGATGACCTCGCTACAGTATCTGCTCGAACTGCAGCGCGATTGGGCGCGTTCCGCCACCTACGATATGACTACAGGCGTCGCCAAAAAATGGGGCGGCGCCTACGGCCTGGGCGTCACCTATGCAAAGACGATGTTCGGCGCATCGGAAGGTGGCCACTGATCCTATGCGCGCATGGGCAGGCGCACGTCGCGCCGGCCGCCCAACCATCATGTTCAAGCGAAGGAATACCCCATGAGCACGATCACCACACAGGACGGCACCGAGATCTTCTTCAAGGACTGGGGACCGAAGGACGCCCAGCCAATCATGTTCCACCATGGCTGGCCGCTGTCGTCGGACGACTGGGACGCGCAGATGCTGTTCTTCCTGGCGCAGGGCTTCCGCGTCGTCGCGCACGACCGTCGCGGCCATGGCCGCTCCGCCCAGGTGGATCATGGCCATGACATGGACCATTATGCAGCCGACGCCGCCGCCGTGGCCGCGCATCTCGATCTGCGCAACGCGGTCCATATCGGTCACTCGACGGGCGGCGGCGAAGTCGCACGCTATGTCGCGCAGCATGGCATTCCGCAGGGCCGCGTTGCCAAGGCGGTGCTGGTCGCCGCCGTGCCGCCGATCATGCTGAAGACCGATCGCTATCCGAACGGCCTGCCGCTCGAGGTCTTCGACGGGTTCCGCACCGGCGTCGCAACCGATCGCGCCCAGTTCTTCCGCGATGTCGCCGCCGGCCCCTTTTACGGCTTCAACCGCGACGGCGCTGAAGTGAAGCAGGGCGTGATCGACAATTGGTGGCGCCAGGGCATGATGGGCAGCGCGCTCGCCCATTACGAAGGCATCAAGGCCTTCTCCGAAACCGACCAGACCGAAGATCTCAAGGCGATCTCCGTGCCGACGCTGGTGATGCAGGGCGACGACGATCAGGTGGTGCCCTACAAGAACGCGGTCGTGCTGCAGGCGGAGTTGCTGCCGAACGCCACGTCCAAAATCTATCCCGGCTTCTCGCACGGCATGCTGACGGTGAATGCGGATGTGCTGAACGCGGATCTGCTCGCCTTCATCCGCGGCTGACGACGAAGGGGGAACGGCGTCATGAAGGCCTATCTTCTATCGCTCAGCGCGGGCCTGTTGATCGGCTTCATCTACAGCCTGATCGGCGTCCGTTCTCCCGCCCCGCCGATCGTCGCGCTGATCGGCCTGGCTGGCATCCTCGCCGGCGAACAGATCCTGCCGCTCGCCAAGCGGCTGACCGCCCCCGGGATCGCCGCGCAGGAGCGCCGACCGTGACTGGCCTCACCCGGCGGCAGGCGATGGGCGGCGCTGCCGCCGCACTCGCCGCCGCCAGCGAAAGCTTCGCCATGCCCCAAGCCGACTTCCTGCTCGTCAACGCCAGGGTGACCACGCTCGATCGGGCGAACCCCGTCGCCGATGCCGTGGCGATCCGGGACGGCCGCTTTCTCGCCGTCGGCCACGAAGCCGAGGTGCGCGCCGCCGCCCATCCCGATGCGGTGGTAGTCGACTGCAAGGGCCGGCGAATGATCCCGGGCCTGATCGACAGCCACATCCACGTCATTCGCGGCGGGCTGAACTACAATATGGAATTGCGCTGGGAAGGCGTGCCGAGCCTTTCCGATGCCATGGCGATGCTCCAGCGCCAGGCCCGCAACACGCCGCCCCCGCAATGGGTGCGCGTCGTCGGCGGCTTCACCGAACACCAGTTCGCCGAAAAACGCCTGCCGACGCTCGACGAAATCAACGCCGCCGCGCCTGACACGCCGGTGTTCATCCTTCACCTGTACGATCGCGCGCTGCTTAACGCCGCCGCGCTGCGGGCGGTCGGCTATACCAGGGATACGCCGAACCCGCCGGGCGGGGAAATCGTGCGCGATGCCGCGGGCAACCCTACCGGCCTGCTGCTGGCCCAGCCGAACGCGACCATCCTCTATGCCACGCTCGCCAAGGGGCCGAAGCTGCCGGAGGAATATCAGCGCAATTCGACGCGCCATTTCATGCGCGAGCTGAACGGACTTGGCGTCACCAGCGTGATCGATGCAGGTGGCGGCTATCAGAACTATCCCGACGACTATGCAATCATCGAGCGGCTGCATGCCGATGGCGAGCTCACGCTGCGGATCGCCTACAGCCTCTTCACGCAACGCCCAAAGGAAGAGCTGCAGGACTTTGCCAACTGGTCGACGAAAGTCCGGCCGGGCGACGGCGACGACACCTATCGGCACAACGGCGCCGGCGAAATGCTGGTCTATTCGGCCGCCGACTTCGAGGATTTCCGCGTCGAGCGCCCCGACATGCCTCCCAATATGGAAGGCGACCTCGAACCCGTGATCCGGCTGCTGGCCGAGCGCCGCTGGCCATGGCGGCTGCACGCGACATACGATCAGACGATCGGCCGCGCGCTCGACGTGTTCGAAAAGGTCAATCGCGACGTGCCGCTCGCCGGGCTCAACTGGTTTTTCGACCATGCCGAGACGATCAGCGAACGCAACATCGATCGCATCGCCGCATTGGGCGGCGGCATCGCGGTCCAGCACCGCATGGCATTCCAGGGCGAGTATTTCGTCGAACGTTATGGCGCCAAGGCCGCGGAGGCGACGCCGCCGATCCGGCGAATGCTCGATGCGGGGCTCGCCGTCGGCGCCGGCACCGATGCGACGCGCGTGGCGAGCTACAATCCCTGGGTGTCGCTGTCCTGGCTCGTCACCGGCCGCACCCTCGGCGGGACGCCGCTCTATCCGGCGCGAAACCGCCTCGATCGCGAGACCGCGCTGCGGCTTTGGACCGAACGCAACACCTGGTTCTCCAATGAGGTGGGCAAGAAGGGGCAGATCAAGGCCGGCCAGCTTGCCGACCTGGCGCTGCTCTCCGACGACTATTTCGCGGTGCCCGAACGCGAGATCGTCCATCTTCGCGCGGTACTGACCGTGCTGGGCGGCAAGGTGGTGCATGGTGAGGGGGACTTCGCCCCCCTCGCGCCCGCACTGCCGAAACCGATGCCCGATTGGTCTCCGGTCGCAACGTTCGGCGGCTATCATCGCGCGCCCGATGCGGCGCGCAAGCTGGCCTCGGCCTGCGGATGCGCCACGGCATGCGCGGTGCATGGCCATGATCACGCCGCCGCCCTCGGTGCCGTCGCGCCCGCTGCCGACGTCCAGAGCTTCTGGGGCGCGTTCGGCTGTGGCTGCTGGGCTGTCTGACGATGATCGGACTGCGCATCCACGCCCTGCTCGCCACTCGCGGGTTCGCCGTTGCCGCCACGGCGTTGCTTACCCTACCCTATTGGACCAGTGGGATCGCGAAGATGCTGGATCCAGCCGGGGCGCTTCAAGAGGCCGAGTATTTCCACCTGCAGCCGGCCGCCGCGATCGTAACGCTGACCATCCTCGTCCAGCTTGTCGGATCGCTGCTGCTGATCCTCGGCCGGCTGGCATGGCTCGGGGCCGGCATGCTCGGCGTCTTCACCGCGCTGGCGACGATCCTCGCCCATCCGTTCTGGGAGAGCGTCGATCCGGTCGCCCGCCTCCATGCGCGCAACACGTTCCTGGAGCATGTCGGCCTGATCGGCGGCCTGATGTTCGCGGCGATCGTGCGGGCGCGCGGGCAATGAGCGCCTCCGCCGAGCGCCCGCTCGCCAGCCCGGTGTTCCGCGCGCTTTGGATCGCCACCATCGTCTCGAACATCGGCACCTGGATGCACGATGTCGGCGCCGGCTGGCTGATGACATCGCTTTCCTCCGATCCGCTGATGATCGCGCTGGTGCAGGCGGCCACCACGCTGCCGATGTTCGCGCTGGCGCTGCCTGCGGGCGCGCTCGCCGACATCGTCGACCGGCGCATGCTTCTGATCGGCGCACAGTTCTTCGGGCTGGCGGGAACGGCCCTGCTGGCGGCAGCGACGTTGGCGGGCATCACCACTGCGCCGCTGCTGCTCGCGATGACAGGCGCGATTGCGGTGGGCGCCGCGCTGTCGGCTCCCACCTTCCAGGCGATCGTGCCTGAACTCGTCCCGGCCCCTGCCCTGCAACAGGCCGTGGCGCTCAACAGCCTGGGGGTGAACATCGCCCGGGCGATCGGGCCGGCCCTCGGCGGCGTGATCATCGCGGCCGCGGGCACCGGGGCAGTGTTCGCGCTCAACGCCGTCTCGGTTCTCGGCGTGATCACAGTCCTCGCTCGCTGGCACCGGACGACGGCCGCCCGCCACCTGCCGGCGGAACATTTCCTCGGCGCGATGCGCGCGGGCGTCCGCTACGCGCTTCGGTCGCCGGAGCTGCAGACCGTGCTTGTCCGCTCGATCGGCTTCTTCGTGTTTGCCAGCGCGCTCTGGGCGCTGCTGCCGATCATCGCCCGGCGCGATCTGGGCCTGGGTCCGGCGGGCTATGGCGGCCTGCTGACGTTCCTGGGGCTGGGCGCGATCGCCGGTGCGGTGCTGTTGCCGCGGCTGCGCAGCCGGATCGGCGCCAACCGCACCACCGTCGCTGCATCGCTGCTGCTCGCGGGCGCGATGGTCGGGCTGTCGCTGTCGCGTGGCTTCGTGGGCGCGGCTGCTGCGCTGACCGCCGGGGGCTTCGCGTGGATCGCGATGATGGCCGCGCTGAACGGCGGCGCGCAGTCCGGCTCGCCGGCCTGGGTGAAGGCGCGTGCGCTCGCCGTCTACCTGCTCGTCTTTCAAGGCTCGATGACGACGGGGTCGACCGCCTGGGGGGCGATTGCGGGCCAGATCGGGGTGCAGGCCACGCTGCTGGCCGCTGCGCTGGCGCTGCTCGCGGCGACGTTGCTGCTTGGTTGGCTGCGGCCGCTGGCGAACCTGGCTAGGCTCGATCTCGCCCCCGCGATGCACTGGCCGGCGCCGATCGTCGAGGGCGCGGTGGAGCAGGATCGCGGACCTGTGCTGGTGACGATCGAGTATCGCATCGATCCCGCGCGCGTCGACGAATTCCTCGCGGCGATGCAGGGCATGCGCCGGATTCGCCGCCGCGACGGGGCCATCGCCTGGGGCATCTACCAAGACGTCGCCTCCCCCAACCAAATACTGGAAACCTTCACCGTCGAAAGCTGGCTGGAACATCTGCGCCAGCACGATCGCATCACAAATGCCGATCGCGTGCATCAGGATGCCTTGCGGACGTTCCAGGCGGATGCCGCGCCCCCGCTGGTGCGCCATCTGGTCGCACCATGATCCGCCTTTGCCTCGTCGTGGCGCTGGTGCTCGCGCCCGGCATCGCGGCGGCGCAGGTGGCCCAGACCAACCTGCGCTATGACGAGGACTGGTCCCAAGCACGCGGCACGCCTGATCGGGACGCCCGCTGGTGGGTACGGCTGAAAGATCGTCCCCTGGACCGGGACGGCACCGCCTATCTTACGATCGGTGCCGAAGCACGCATCCGCTATGAAGGGTTCGAGAACAATAACTGGGGCCAGCCACCCTCTCCCGATGACGGATATCTCTGGCTGCGGCTGATGCCGCTTGCCGATCTGCACGTCGGGCCCGTGCGCACCTTCGTCCAGGGGATTGCGGGCTATGCCCGCGGTGTCGCCGCGGGTGCCGGGCCGGCGGACCAAACCGGCATGGACCTCCTACAGAGCTTTGCTGACGTGCAGTTGCCCCTCGGCGAAAGAACGTCCGTCACCTTCCGCGGCGGGCGCGAGTTGATCGCGCTGGGATCGGAACGGCTGGTCGGCCTGCGCTATGGCCCGAACGTCCCTCAGCCCTTCGACGGCATGAGGCTGACCCTGCGGCAAGGCGGTGCGACGCTCGAGCTGCTGCACCTTCGCCCCGTGGCAATCGGGCCCGGCAATTTCGATGACCGGCGATCGCGTACACGGCGGCTCGACGGAGTCTATGCCACCCTCCCGCTCGCGGAACGTGCGGGGGCAGATCTCTACTGGCTGGCCTATCGCGACGATGCCGCACGCTTCGGCGGCCGGATGGCGATCGAGCGGCGGGACACCCTTGGCCTGCGCCTGTTCGGCCGGCAGGGGGCTCTCGGGTGGAACTGGGAAGCGATGTTCCAACGCGGCCGCTTCGGCGATATGCCGATCAACGCCTGGTCGCTCGCCACCGAAACCAGCCTGCGCTTCCCCGCCCTGCCGCTAACCCCCCGGGCGCGGCTGCGTGCCAATGTTGCAAGCGGCGACCGGGACGCGGGCGATAACCGGCTGGGCACGTTCAACGCGCTGTTTCCCAAAGGCAAGTATTTCGGCGAGTTGTCCCCGATCGGTCCGCGCAACATCGTCAACCTGCATCCCAGTGTCGATGTCGATTTCGGTGACGGCATCACCGCCGAACTCGCAGCACTCACCTATTGGCGCGCGCGCCGCGCCGACGGGATCTATCAGCTGCCGGGGCAGCTTCTCCGCGACGCAGGCGGCAGCGATATGCGTCACATCGGCGAGCAGGTCGAGATATCGCTGGCTTGGCAGGCCAGCACGATCGTATCGCTCTCGGTTTCAGCCTCGCTGTTCACTCCCGGTGCGTTCCTTCGGGAAACCGGACCCGCCCGGCCGATCCGGATGTTCGGCGCGGAAAGCCTGCTGCGCTTCTAGACCTATCATGGGTAAACCGCGCGGGCGGGCACGGTGACTTCAATCGTCGTGCCGCGCGCTCCGTCCACGCGGATCGACAGGGTACCGCCCAATGCTTCGGCCCGTTCGCGCATGCCACGCAGCCCGAAATGACCGCTGCGCCCCCCGGCATTCAGCGTCTCTGCGGCGATGCCGCGACCGTCGTCGCGTACGGTTAAGACCAGCCGCCGCCGCCCATATCGTATCACGACAAGTAGCTGGGTTGCCTGCGCATGGCGCACCGCGTTCGACGCCGCCTCCTGCGTGATCAACGCCAGTTCGTCCGCCGCCGGCGAGCAGACCGCGCGGACGGAACCCTGTTCCTCGACCGACCACCGCAGCAGCCCGCCCACGACGGGCTCGATCACCGCCTGCAGCCGTGCGGAAAGGAAGATCGGCTCCGCGGCCTCCCGCAATGCCTGTACGCGGTCTCGCCCTTCGACCAGCACGTCCTCCGCACGATCGAGCACGGCTTCCAGTGTCTCGCGCGATCGCGTGCCCGGCGGCAATTGCTCGGCTGCCGTCTGGAAGTGCAGCATCAGCCCCTGAAAGCCCTGGAGCAGCGTGTCGTGCAGTTCGCGGGCAATCCGCTCGCGCTCGTCCAACTGGGCGCACACCCCCGCCCGCGCCCGTGCGGCGACCACCGCCAGCCGCCGGCGATAGAGCAGAACCAGCAGCAACGCGCCGGCAGCCGCACACAGCGCTGCGAACCACCAGGTCTGGTAGAAGCGCGGCGCGATGCGGAATGCCAGCAAGGCGCCGCGTTCGTTCCATACGCCATCGTTGTTCGCGGCGATCACCCGGAACCGATAGGTACCCGGGGCGAGATTGGTGTACAGCGCCTGGCGACGATCTTGCGCCTCGGTCCACGCGTTTTCGGTACCTTCCAGCCGGTAGCGGAAGCGGTTCGCCTGCGGATCGGTAAGGCTGAGCGCGGTGTAGTCGATCTCGAGCCGATCGGTGCCGGCGGGTAGTTCGACCAGCGCCGCCCCCGGTTCGCGGCGGCGGCCACCGGCCGTAAGCCCGGTGATCGCCACGGGCGGCGCCAGTCGGTTCTGCGCGATGCCCACCGCATCGATATAGGCCAACCCCTTGTTGGTCGCAAACCAGAGCCGGCCGGTGCCATCCTCGGCGATGTCGTTGCCGATCATCACGTTCAGGTTCGAGCGGGCACGGTAATCCTGATAATAGCCGAACCGCGTGATCGGCAGGTGCGCGCCGGGCCGAAGCAGCGCCGCCTCCAACGCCGCGCGCGATACCCGCAAAATGCCGTCATGCCCGATCAGCCAGACATGCCCATCGGCGGTTGCCCGCATGCCCATGATGCCGGTGAGGAAGGGATAGGATCGGGCGGTAAGCTGCGTCAGCCCGCGGCCGTCCCATCGCCCCAGCCCCGCCTCGGCACCGATCAGTACCGACGTGCCGAGCATCGCGAAGCTGGTGACGCTGCCGATCGTCTGCGCCTCACGCCGCCAAAGCAAGGTCTCACGGCCGCCCGCATACAGGCGCAATCCGCGGCTCGCGCGGGCGACGATCATCCGGCCGCCGGCGAGCGGCAGCAATTTGCTGATCGTACCGGTTTTCAGTCCGCCATCGCCATCGGCCGGCACCAGCCGGTTCCCCGCCAGCCGATACAGCCGGTCCATCCCGCTCCAGAACGTGCCTTGGCCGTCCAGCGCGCAGACGATCGACAGCGGCTCTCCGATATCGGTGACTTGGCGCACGCTTCCGGCGCGCAGGTCGAGTAGGAAGTTGCCCGTCAGGCTGAAGGTCAACAGCCGCCGTTCGTCGCCGCAAAGTACACCGATCGACTTGCGGGCGAACACCAGCCGCGGCGCGCTGCTACCGGCATCGATTCGGTATATGCCCGCCAGCCCGGCAATGAACAGCGAACTGCCGTCGCTGGTTGGGACGAAGCCGGTGACCAGTGCGTCCTCCAGCGCGGCGCGCACGATGTTGCTGGCGGAGAAGCGGTCCAACCCCGATTCCGTGCCGATCCAGATATTGCCCTCACGATCCTCGGCAACGGCAACGCTGAGGGACGAGGTGAGGCCCTGCCCGGCCGTCATCCGTTCCATACGCGAAGGCTGGCGATCGGCGAAAGCGATCCGGGCCAGCCCGTCATCCTGCCCGGTCAGCCACAACCGGCCCTGTCGGTCAAACCGCATGCCCCGCCGGACATAGGGCGTGTTCGCGCCCGCCAGCGGGAAGGTCGCCCCTCGCCCGTCGATCCGGCGCAGGCCCGCCTTGTCGCCAATCCAGATCACGCCCTGCGCATCCGCTGCAAGCGCCGCGTCGCTGGTCGCCCGCATCGGCAGCGTCTCGAAGCGCCGCGCACCCGGGCGCAATCGCTGTACGCGCGGTTCCGTGGCAATGTAGATGCTTCCATCCGCAGCAGCGAGGAGCGGGCCCATCGGACCACCGGCATAGCCCTGGGCGGCTCCGATGCGCGTCCATTTGCCGTTTTTCAGCCGCGCCAGCAGCAACATCCCGCGACTGTCGCTGCTGACCCAGATCGATCCGTCGCGCCCCTCGACGATCGCGTCGACCCCGCCGCTGGGCCGCCAGGGATTCGCGCCGCGCAGCTTGCCGCCCCGCACCACGCCGATGCCGCCAAAGTCATAGCCGACCCAGATATCGCCATTCCTCGCCGCCAGCAGCGCTGTTACCTGCAGCGAGCGGCGGGCGTCGTCCTCGGGATCGACCCGCTCGAAGCGGATGCCGTCAAACCGGTAGAGGCCCGTCGCCGTGCCCAGCCATAAGAACCCGTCGCGGCTCTGTACGATGGCGCGAATACTGGGCGGCGCACCGTCTCTTAACGTCCAATGGGCATGGCGGAGTTCGGATAGCGCCTGATCTGGCAGCACCGCGGCAGCGATGCCGGGCCAAAGCAGCAGGAACCAGGCGACACACAGCAATCGGCAAAGCGATTGCCCGCTCCGCTTTGTCTGCCCCCCAAATTCTCTGCCGACACCGCCCATCCCCCCAACGTTAGACGAGCCGGACAAGGCTTGCACTATCCGTGCGATCGAGCGTCACCTCGCCAGCCAGCGCCATACTCCATCGTTATGCGATTGACTCGCAATAGCTCTAATGATTAAGAGCCGCTCGTCACATGGGGGGAATAGATGAAGCTTCGCTGGCTGCTTACGACGTCGTTGTTCACTGCTTTCGCGCTGCCGCTGCCGGCCGTGGCGCAAGATGTGGCACCGCCCTCAGGCGATCAGAGCGAGATCATTGTCACCGGTGAGAAAGCATCGCGCACGCTGCAGGAAACCACGGCGTCGGTGAGCGTCACGACTGAGACCAAGTTGCGCGCCGAAAACATCCTTACCATCCAGGATGTGTTCAACCGCACCGCCAACACGTCCGAGACCTATGGCGCCTCGGGCTTTTCGATCCGCGGCATCGATCAGCGCGGCGTCTCGGGCGGCGGCGACGCCGCGACCGCCACCGTGTTCGTCGATGGTGCGCCACTGCCGCAGGATGTGCTCTCGAACGGCCCGACCGACATGTGGGACGTCGCGCAGGTCGAAATCTTCCGTGGGCCGCAATCGACGATCCAGGGCCTTAATGCGCTAGCAGGCGCCGTCCATATCCGCACGCAGGATCCGAGCTTCGATTGGAGCCTCAAGGGCCGCGCGCTGCTGGCGTCCTTCGACACGCGGCAGTTCGCCGTCGCCGGAGGCGGCCCGATCGTGCCGGGCGAACTGGCGTTCCGCATCTCGGCGGAAAAGCGCGACTCAGACGGCTTTATCCGCAACATCACCCGAAACGTGCCGGAAGCTCCGGTCGATTCCACCTCGATCCGCGGCAAACTGTTGTGGACGCCCTCTGCGCTTGCGGGCTTCGAGGCGCGCCTCGGCTATCATTATTTCCGGACGAAGGGCGGCTATCTCTTCACCTATGTCGATCGCTCGGTGCCGGATTATTTCGACAACCGCACCAATCCGTCCGATTATCCGAACAGCAGCAACGTCGATAACGATCAGGCGACGCTCGACCTGCGCTATGCCCTGGGCGGCGGGCTCTCGCTGACGGCGCTGACGACCTCGACCGACACCGATTTCACTCGCAAGTTCGATGGCGATTCCTCGGCCGCGAGCCGCGCGTACAGCGACATCGACGGGGGCGCGAAGACAGTCACGCAAGAGCTGCGACTGAACTATGAAGGCGATCGATTGAGCGGCCTGGTCGGTCTTTTCTACTATGACCGCGACCAATATCGCCGCTCGCGACAGGTGACGCTGGTGCCAACGCCGGGCAACACCATCGCCAATCTGCTCACCGGCACGCTCGGCGCGCAGGCGGCAGCACGGGTAGCATCGCTCTACACCGCGGCGCTGCCCTTTATTCCTGTCGATTATCGATCGAATTTCCCGACCAAGGTGCAGACGATCGCGGTGTTCGGGGATGCCCGTTACCGCCTGACCGATCGTCTGTCGCTGCTCGGCGGCTTTCGCTACGATCACGAACGCAACAAGATCGCGGGCGAGGCAGTGGCGACGTTCGTCGGCACCCTGCCCAATCCCGCTGCCTATGGCGCGCTTGCGCCCGCCTTCGCCGGCATCAACGCCGCCGTTCTCGGGCTGGTGGACGATGCCAACGGCTCCGCGCCGCTGGGCACGCGCACGTTCAACGCCTTCCTGCCCAAGGGTGGCGTGGAGATGGCGTGGACCCCGGACCTCTCGACGGCTTTCGTCGCCCAGCGCGGCTATCGCTCGGGCGGCAGCTCGTTCAACACCGCGCGTTCGCAGCTCTTCGCCTATGATCCGGAATTCACCTGGAACTACGAACTTTCGCTGCGCTCGGCCTGGTTCAATGGACGCCTCACCGCCAATGCCAACGCCTTCTACATCGATTGGAAGCAGCAGCAGACCAACGCGAATTTCGGCAACGGCACCTATGACACGCATACGGTGAACGCCGGCAAATCGCACCTCTACGGCTTCGAACTGGAACTGGCGCACCGCCCCTCGGGCGCGTTCGACTGGTATGCTAGCCTGGGCTATACCCGCACCAAGTTCGACGAATTTGTCACCAATGTCGGCTCGATCACCAACCTGTCCGGCATGGAATTTTCCTATGCCCCGCGCTGGACGATGGCCGGCGGCGCGAATCTTCGGTTCGGCGGGGGCTTCAACGCCAATCTCAACGCCAGCTATCGCAGCGCCGTCTACACCGACGTTGTGGTGCCGCAATCGTCGGTGCGCGTGGGCGATCGCACGCTCGTCAACGCACGGATCGGCTATGCCGCCGAACATTGGAGCCTCTCACTGTTCGCCAACAACCTGCTCGAAGAAAAATACGATCAGTATGTGAACAGCAACACCAACTTCGCCATCATCGGCGCGCCGCGCACCGTCGGCGTGATCTTGGAAGCCGGGTTTTGATCGGCGGCGCATTCCCCGGCGCGGCGGCCGCCATGCTCGTCGGCGCGGCGACGGGCGCATGGATGCTGCGCCACGCCTGGCGCCGGAAAGTGGGCAAGGCGCCGTGGCGATGGGTGGGGCTTTCCCTGTTGGCATTCACGTTGCTCTGGCCTGCCTGGCTGCTGGGGGCCGCCCGCGGACCTTTCGCTGCGCTTGCCCTGATCGGGGTCGCCGCCCTTGGCGTGGTGGCAAGCGGCTATACCATACGACCGGCAAAGGCTGGACGCGCGCCGCGCGAAGGCCTGGCACCCGAACCGGCAGAGCGCGCGCCAAGCCTGTGGCGTACCACCTTGCGTTGGTCACTCGCCGGGCCGGTGGGCATGGTCGCTGCGATGGCGGTCGGCATCAGCTATGCCGTCTGGGCGCCGGGTGCGATACAGACGCGGCTGCTGATCGGCGGGCTGCTCGTGCCGCTCGCCTGGGGCGGCGCGATGGCGTGGACGCTGGCCGACAACCGCATCCTGCGCGCCACCGCCGTGCTGGTAGGAACCGCCATTCTCGGCTTCGGCCTGGCCATGCTCCGGGGGCTCGCATGACGAAGACCAAGACCAAGACCACCACTACGGCTAAGAACGGCACCGGCTTTCCCTCACCCGATCTGGTCCGCGCCGTGCTGAAGGGGCATAGCGGGCTGGGCCTGGCCTTTGCCGGCCTGCTCTACCTTGTGTGCCTTACCGGCACGATCGCGGTGTTCGTCAACGAATTCCAGCGCTGGGAAAATCCGGGCGCCGAACGGATGGAGACGCTGTCGCCGGACGCGGCGCAGGCCGCCTATCGCGGGGCGCTGGCGCGGACGCCTGGGCCGGTGGAGCATGTCCTCATACTGATGCCCAGTGCCGCGCGGCCCTGGCCGACGGTGCGGGTGGATGGCGAAGGCGGCCGGCAGACCACCTGGATCGCCGACAATAGCGGCCGGATCACCGGCCAGATGCGCGACGGCTGGACCGAGTTCCTCGTCGGGCTGCACGTTTACCTGCACCTTCCGAAGAGCTGGGGCATCTTCATCGTCGGGCTGACCGGCGTCGCATTGCTTTCCTCACTAATTTCCGGGCTGCTCGCGCATCCCCGCATCTTCCGCGACGCCTTCCACCTCCGGCTGGGCGGCTCGCGGCGGCTGCAGGAGGCCGATCTGCACAACCGCATTGGCGTGTGGGCCCTGCCATTTCATGTCACCGTATCGCTGACCGGGGCACTACTCGGGCTCAGTTCGATCATCGTCGGCGTGATCGGCCTCGCCGTGTTTCAGGGCGATACCGCCAAGGTCTATGCGATCTTCACCCCGCCCCATCCGCCCGAAAACGCACGCACCGCCCCGCCGCTGGACCTGCGGCCCCTGTTCGCCCGGGTGACGGAACGCGCGCCGGGCGGCCGCATCGTCTATCTCGTGGTCGAGCACCCGACCGAACAGGGCGCATCCGCCGTGTTCGAGGTCGCGCGCGAAACCACGCGTCTCGCTAATGAAGACAGCTATGCCTTTGATCGCGCGGGCAAGCTCTACTACGAGAAGCAGGCCGCGCAGAGCAATCTCGGCCAGCAGATCCTCGGCTCGCTCGGCCTGCTGCATTTCGGCTGGTTCGGCGGCGGCGTCATCAAAGTCGCCTATGCGCTGCTCGGTCTCGGCCTCACCTATCTCGCGGTGGGCGGGGTCAACATCTGGCTGGCGCGCCGGCGCGACAAGGGCCGCCCGGCGCCGGGCTGGGAGCGCATCTGGACGGGCATCGTCTGGGGCCAGCCGATCGCACTGGCATCGACCGCCCTTGTCGGCGTCGCCCAATGGTCGGCCGCACCGCTGCTCTGGACTTGGAGCATCGCCAGCCTCGCCGCGCTCGGCGCCGCCGCACTGCTGCCGCCCGCGACGCTGTCGCGAATCGGTCGCCTGGCGACGGGGGCGCTCCTGATCGGGCTCGCCGCAGCGCATCCGCTCCGTCTCGGCACCGGCGACGGGATGGCCCTGATCGTCGATGCGGCGCTAGCCGTCATCGGCCTGGGCCTGGTGGCAACGGCGCGCGCCCGCTTCGCCCGCCCGAAGCGCGCGCCGCTGGCCGCATGATCCCGATCGCAGCGCACCACCCCCATCATGCGTTGGTCGTAGTTGCATGTACCAGGCGCTTTCAGCAGACATAAGCGCGACTTGAGGCGATATGCTGCGTTCAGGCCGCATCAATGCGCTCGGCGTTGGAGAGGGATTCGCCACACATGATACTTCGATCGATCACGACGGTTCTGGCGCTGACGTCCGCAAGCTGGGCGATGCCGGCTGCTGCGCAGGCGCCCCGCGTCGCCGGATCAAATCCGATCGTGCGCGACAAGTTCACCGCCGATCCTGCCCCGCTGGTGGTCGGCGATCGCCTGTACCTGTATGTCGGCCATGACGAGGCGCAGCGCGACGAAATGTTCAACATGCGAGAATGGCTCGTCTATTCCACCACCGACATGAAGCATTGGGTCGATCACGGCCCGATCATGAACGTCGCCGATTTCAAATGGGCGAAAAAGGACGCCTGGGCGTCGCAGACGATCCAGAAGAACGGCAAATACTACTTCTACGCCGCCGTCGAGCACGACAACACTCATCCGGGCAAGGCAATCGGCGTTGCAGTCTCGGACTCGCCGACAGGGCCGTTCACCGATGCGCGCGGGTCGGCGCTGATCACCAACCAGATGACGCCCAAGGGAACGCATAGCTGGGAAGACATCGATCCCACGGTGCTGACCGACGACGACGGCACCACCTGGATCGCCTGGGGCAATCGGCAATGCTATATCGCCAAGCTGAAGCCCAATATGATCGAAATCGACGGGCCGATTCAGGAAATCACGCCGCCGGATTTCGAGGAGGGGCCCTGGCTGCACAAGCGCGGCAAGCTCTATTACTTGACCTACGCTTCCCTCGATCGCTCCCGCCACCGCGACGAACGGGTCTCCTACGCGACGGCGCCTGCGATCACCGGGCCGTGGACCCCGCGCGGAGAACTGACCGGATCGGGCAAGTACAGCTTCACCATCCATCCCGGCATCGCCGAGTTCAAGGGCAAGTCGTACGTCTTCCTCCACAATGCGACGCTCAGCATCGGCGATCTCAATGGCGCGATCGGGCGACGGGCCGTGACGGTGGAGCATCTCCACTATAATGCTGACGGGACGATGAAGCCGGTCGTCCAGACGGATGCAGGCGTTTCCTCACTACCGCCAGCGGTAGCCCGCTGAGATCCGGACGGAGAAGCGCTATCCGGCACCGAAGAATCCCCGCTCCTCGCAATCACTTGGTAGACCCCGGGCCCGCCTGCCGTTAAGCACGACCTATGCGACGCTGCACCAGCATGCTGTTGCGGCTGGCGATTGCGACGTCCAGCGTCGCGCTGACGGCCTGCAATCGGCACCAATCGACGCTCGCCACCTTCGGCGAGGAGGCATCGGGCATCAACCGAATCACTCTCGTGATGGTCGTTGGTGCGCTGGTGATTGCTGCGGCCGTTGCCGGCCTGATGGCCTGGGCGGTACGGGCTCGGCCGGGGGCGCTCAGCCTGCGGCGCGGAGAGGGGCTGATCCTCATCGCCGGCGGGCTCATCCCTGCGCTGGTGCTGATCGCGCTGCTCGGCTTCAGCCTACCCTATATGCGTCCGCGCCCCGTCGCGGCGGCCGATCTGCGGATCGACGTCACTGGCGAGCAATTCTGGTGGCGCGTCGCCTATCGTCCGCAGAACGGCGGCGCGGTGACGAGCGCGAACGAAATTCGCATCCCCGTCGGCCGTACCGTGCTGTTCCGGCTGGCGGGCGGCGACGTGGTCCATAGCTTCTGGATTCCCGGGCTAGCGGGCAAGATGGACATGATCCCGGGCCGCACCAACGACCTGCCGGTCCGCGCAACCCGGCCGGGGCGCTTCCGGGGCCAGTGCACCGAATTCTGTGGCCTGTCCCACGCGCTGATGGCGTTCGACGTTGTGGCGATGGAGCCCGCTGCGTTCGATCGCTGGCTTGCCGAGCAGCGCCGGCCCGCGGCGGCGACAGGCGGAACGCCCGGCGCGGCGCTGTTCGCGCAGCACGGCTGCGGCGGCTGCCACGCGATCCGGGGCACCGCGGCCCAAGGCACGATCGGGCCGGACCTGACCCATATCGGCAGCCGCCCGACGGTGGCCGCCGGCACGCTGCCCAACCAGCCGGCGGCCCTCGCCCGGTTCATCCGCACGCCTGCTGCCGTGAAACCCGGCGCCCGGATGCCGAGTTACCCACAGATGCCCGAAGCAGAAGCCCGCGCCATCGCCCAGTATCTCGGTACGCTGGAATGAGCCTGCACGATCAGGACGATCCCGAACTGCGCCGGGCGCAGGAGCAGCGGCTGCGCGCGGTATGGGAGCCGCCCAAGGGCCTGTTTCTGCGGTGGAGCGATACCAACAACAACGCCGTCGGCCCCTGGTACACGCTTACCGCCTTTGCCTTCATGCTGTTCGCCGGGGTGCTGGCGCTGATCATGCGCGCGCAGCTGGCCGTTCCGGAGAACGACCTCGTCTCCGCCAACACCTTCAACCAGCTGTTCACCCTACACGGGTCGGCGATGATGTTCCTGTTCGCGGTGCCGATGTTCGAGGCGGTCTCGATCATCCTGCTGCCGCAATTGCTCGGCGCGCGCGACCTGCCCTTCCCGCGCCTCTCCGCCTTCGGCTATTGGAGCTTCCTGATCGGCGGCGTGTTCGTGCTCGGCTCGATCTTCTTCAACGCCGCGCCGGATGGCGGCTGGTTCATGTATCCGCCGCTCACCACCCGCACCGACCTGTCCGGGCTCGGTGCCGATATCTGGATGCTGGGGCTGTCGTTCATCGAGGTCTCGTCCGTCGCGGCGGCGGTGGAACTGATCGTCGGCGTGCTGAAATGCCGGCCGCCGGGCATGCGTCTCAATCTGATGCCGCTCTATGCCTGGTACATCCTGGTTGTGGCGGTGATGATCCTGTTCGCCTTCCCGCCGCTGATCGCGGGCGATTTGCTGTTCGAGATGGAGCGGCTGCTCGGCTGGCCGTTCTTCGATGCGAGCCGCGGCGGCGATCCGCTCTTGTGGCAGCACCTGTTCTGGATCTTCGGGCACCCCGAAGTCTATGTGATCTTCCTGCCCTCAATCGCGCTGTTCGCGATGCTGATCCCCACCTTCGCGCAGCGGCATTTGCTCGGCTATCCCTATATCGTGCTGGCGGCGGTGGGCACCGCCTTCCTCAGCTTCGGGCTGTGGGTGCACCATATGTTCGCGACCGGGCTGCCCAAGATCAGCCTCGCCTTCTTCTCGGCGGCGAGCCAGGCAGTGGTGATCCCCACCGGCATCCAGATCTTCGCCTTCATCGCCACGCTTGCGGCAGGCCGGGTGATCTTCTCGACGCCGCTGCTTTACGCCACCGGCAGCCTCGCCATTTTCGTGATTGGCGGGCTCACCGGCGTCATGGTCGCGATCGTGCCGTTCGACTGGCAGGCGCACGACACCTATTTCGTTGTAGCGCACCTCCATTACGTGCTGATCGGCGGCACGCTGATGCCGCTGTTCGCCGGCCTCTATTACTATTGGCCGCTGGTTACGGGGAAGAAGCTGAGCGACCGTATCGGCCGCACCGCCTTCTGGATCCTGTTCGCCGGCGCGAACCTCGCTTTCTTCCCTATGCACCTGTCCGGGCTGATGGGCATGCCGCGCCGGGTATTCACCTATCCGGCCGAACTGGGACTGCAGGGGCTCAACATGGCCTCGACGATCGGCGCCTTCCTGTTCGCATTTGGCGTCCTGCTGATCGTCATCGATCTGCTGCGCTCGCCCTGGCGGCCACAGGCGGAGCGCAACCCTTGGAAGGCGGGCACGCTCGAATGGCTGGCGACGCCCAAGGGCGAGCAATGGGGCATCCGTTCGATCCCGCTCATCGAGACGCGCTATCCGATCTGGGACCAGCCCGATTTCGTCCGCAAGGTCGACGAAGGCCGCTTCTTCCTGCCCGATGCGGAGGAAGGCCGGCGCGAGACGATGATCACGTCGGTGCTCGATGCCCGCCCCGTCGCCGTGCTGCGGCTGCCGAGCACGTCCTTCGTCCCGATGGCGACGGCGGCGGCACTGGGCGGGGTGTTCATCCTGACCACCTATCACCTGTACTGGGCGGCGCTGACCGCCGGTTTCGCCACGTTGGCGCTGGTGCTGGTCTGGCTTTGGCAAACCGCCGAGATTCCGGAAAAGCCGTGCAAGCCGATCGGCCATGGCATCGAACTCCCGCTCTACGTCGCGGGTCCGCAGGCGCCGGGCTGGTGGGCGATGTTCATCACCATGATGGCCGATGCCACCGCCTTTTCGGGCCTGGTGTTCGGCTATTATTTCTTCTGGACCGTGCATCCCCAGTTCCCGCCACCCGGCATGGACGGCCCGGGCATGTTCTGGCCGATGGTGGCGCTGGCGCTGATGGTGCTGAGCTGGGTTACGACGCTGGCCGCCCGCGAGACCAACCGGCGCGGTGCCTTGGTGGTAGCGCGGCTGCTGCTCGGTGCAGGCGCGCTTGCCGGGCTGGCGGCAATCCCCGCCGGGCTGGCGGGCCCGTGGCTGTCCGGCCTCGATCCTCAGCTGCACAGCTATCCGGCGATCGTCTGGACGCTGGCCGGCTGGACGGTCGCCCATGCCGCCATCGGCGTGATCGGTCAGCTTTATGCGCTGGCCCGCAGCCTTGCCGGCCGAGCGACGCCGACGCACGACGCGGATATCCGCAACGTCACGCTTTACCAGCATTTCCTGCTGTTCACCGCGCTCGTCACCTGGACGACGCTGGGCCTCTTCCCGGAGGTGCTATGATCGGGCGGCTGCACCAGCGCTTCCGCGCGCTTCGCGTCACTCTGTGGACGCTGATCGTGCCGCCGACGAGCTGGGCGGCACATTTCCTCTTCTCCTATCTCTGGGCGGCGGTGCGCTGCGCGAAGACCGGCCGCTATGTCGATGCGCCGACGGTCTTCTGGGGCGGCACCATCGCCGCGCTGCTGGTGATCCTCGCCTCGGGCTGGATCGCCTGGGTGCAGGCGCGCGCGCCCGGCGATCATCCGCCGCATGAATCCGGCACGGATAGCGATCGCTTGCGCTTCCTTGCCTATTCCACCCTGCTGCTTGCCGGGCTCAGCGTGGTCGGCGTGATTTTCACGGCGCTGCCGGTGCTCTTCCTGCGGGATTGCCGATGAAGGCCGCGCCACTCGCGCTGGGTGCCGCGCTGCTCGCTCTGGGCTGGGCAGTGGCGGGACAGGGGATGACCGGGCACATGGCGGCGCACATGATTGCGGTGGCGGTTGCCGCACCCTGCATCGCCGTCGGCCTGGCCGGCACCGGTGCTGATCCTGCGCTGCACCTGCCCCGCCTGGTCACGCCTCTGGCGATGAGCCTCGTCGAACTGGGGGTGGTGTGGAGCTGGCACCTACCCGCGCTCCGCGCCGCCGCCGCGCATTCGCCGCTGCTGCTCGCGCTGGAGCAGGCAAGCTTCCTGGTTGCCGGCGTCCTGTTGTGGAGCGCAGTCTTGGCGCCCGCGGCGCGCGCGATGGGCATCGGCGCGCTGCTGCTGACCTCGATGCATATGACGCTGCTCGGCGCACTGATCGGGCTCGCGCCGCGGCCGCTCTACCCTGCGATGGCGCATATGGCGCCGGCCGGGCTCGGCCCGCTTGCCGATCAGCAGCTCTCCGGCGTGGTGATGCTGCTCGTCGGCGGCGCGGCCTATTTCCTGGGCGGGCTGGCACTGCTCGGCGGGCTGTTGCGGCAGGAGGCGCGGACATGACCATCCAGGTCACCTGGAAGCGCGTCGTGCTGACGCTGGTCGGCATCGTCGCGCTCGCGCTCGCAGTCGGCTGGTCGGGCGCGGTGAACGTGGCCGCGTCGAGCGGGCATTGGCCGATCACCAACTGGTTCCTCCACTGGGTGATGCGCAACTCGGTGGGCACCCGCAGCGCACTGGACAGCCCCAAGGCTGCCGCCGATCCGCAGGGTCTGGTCAGCGCGGCCGGCCATTTCGCCGCCAGTTGCGCTGCCTGCCACGGCGCACCGGGGATGCGGCCGCGCGCGGTGTTCCAGGCGGCGACGCCGGCCGCACCCGATCTCGCCCGCACTGCGCCGGAATGGAGCGACCGCGAACTCTACTGGATCATCGATCACGGGGTGAAGTTCAGTGGCATGCCCGCCTGGCCCGCGCGCGACCGACCGGACGAGATTCGCCGCATGGTCGCTTTCGTGCGTCGGCTGCCCACCATGTCGCCCGCCGACTATGTCCGGCTGACCGGCGGCATCGCGGGCATCGCCGGGGCACCGCGGTTCGAAGCCTGTGCCGGCTGCCACGGTGCCGATGGCCGCGGGCGCGGGCAGCCGGACATTCCCGTGCTCGGCGGACAAACTCCCGGCTATCTCGCCGCCGCCCTGCGTGCCTATCGCGACGGACATCGCGGCAGCGGCGTCATGGCGAACGCCGCCGCGCTGCTCAGCGATGCGGACGTGACGGCGCTGGCGACGCGCTTCGCAGCGATGCCCGGCCTGGGCGGAGCGCCTGCGCGCGCCGATGCCGACGCGGCCCGGATCGTGGCGCGCGGCCTGCCCGATCGCGAGCTGCCCGCGTGCGCGAGCTGCCATGCGCCCGGCAAGCCCTATCCGGTGCTGTCCGGCCAAAAGCCCGCCTATATCGCCGCGCGACTGCGGCAGATGCGCGGCGACGACAAGCAGGTCGACGCGCGCCAGTCGCAGGCGACAATGCCGGTGATCGCGCGCCGTATCCCCGAAGCGATGATCGATCGCCTCGCAGGCTATCTGGGCAGCAGTCGACCACCGCGCGAGGCCGATCCGGCGAAGTGATCGGCCCGGGGCCGGGGCCCGCGATCGACCCGCTCGGGCAACGTCAACGGCGGCGGAACGGCGGAACCGTCCCGTCGGGTCTGGTCAAACCGCTTCGGAATTGCCAATAGCATGTTGTAACATCCCACAACCTCTGCATGACGCACCGTTTCGCCGACAAGGAATATCCCGTGCCTTCCAACGATTCGCCGATACTTCTCGATCAGGTGACGCTCGCCTATGGCGCACACCAGGTGCTGGACGGGCTGTCGCTCGCGGTGCCCGCTGGCAGCATCACAGCGCTGTTGGGCGGCAACGGCGCCGGCAAGTCAACGACGCTGTCGGTCCTGCTCGGATTCGCGCGCGCAGATGGCGGGCGGGTGGCGATATGCGGGATCGATCCTGCGAGCGATCCGGACGGCGCGCGCAGGCGCATCGCGTATCTGCCAGAGAATGTCGCGCTGTACGAGCATCTGAGCGCGGTGGAGAATGCCGATTATCTCCTCGCCCTTTCCGGCGAGCGCCAGGCGCGCGGCGCCATCTGCGAGGCGCTGGCGGCGGCGGGGCTGCAGGAACGCGCCTGGGATCAGCGGCTGGACGGCTTTTCAAAGGGCATGCGACAGAAGGTGGCGATCGCCGTCGCGTTGCTGCGCCAGGTGCCGGTGCTGCTGCTCGACGAGCCGACCTCGGGCCTCGATCCGCGCGCGACCGGCGATTTCAACGCGCTGGTGATGCAGGTGCGTGATCGCGGCACGGCCGTGCTGATGGTGACGCATGACCTGCTCTCTGCCGCCGACGTCGCCGATCGCATCGCCTTCCTGGAAGCCGGAAGGGTGCGGCACGCCGTGGTCGCCGAAGGGCCCGATCGCTTCGACGTACGCGCGCTGCACGCGCGCTTCCAGGTCGGCGAGGCGCAGGCCCAGGCATGAGCACCGTCCGCCTGATCGCCCGCGACGAATTGCGAATGATGGCGCGCAATCGCGTCGCCGTGATTGCCTTCGTGCTGCTCGTCCTGCTGACGCTGGTGGCTGTCGCCAGCAGCTGGTCGCACCAGCGCGGCATCGCCGACCTGCGCGATCGCCGCGCCCATGCCGCCGAAGCGGCGTTTCAGGGCCAGCCCGATCGCCATCCACACCGCGTCGTCCATTACGGCCACTTCATCTTCCGCCCGCTGGGGCCGCTCGCCGCGTTCGATCCCGGCGTCGACGCCTTCACCGGCAACAGCATGTTCCTGGAAGGGCATCGCCAGAACACCGCCAATTTCGGCGATGTCCGGCAGAGTTCGCTGCTCGTCCGCTTCGGCCAGTTGACCCCTGCGTTCGTGCTGCAGGTCGTCGCGCCGCTGCTGCTGGTCTTCCTGGGCTATGGCGCGCTTGCCCGCGAGACCGAGCGTGGCACGATGCGGCTGCTGATGCTTCAGGGAGTCACGCGCGCGCAGATCGTCGCGGGCAAGCTGCTCGCGCTCGCCACTGTGGCGCTGCTCGCCGCGCTGCCGGCGATGCTCGGCTTCGCGCTGATTGCAGGCCAGCCGGGTGCGCTCGCGCTGCCGATGCTGGTGATCGCGCTCGGCTATCTGGTCTATCTCGCGCTTTGGGTGCTGCTCATCCTGCTCGTTTCGGCGCTGGTTCGCTGCAGCCGCGATGCGCTGCTTGCCCTGGTTGCGCTCTGGGCCGTCGCTGTGGTGCTGCTGCCGCGCGTCGCGCCGGACGTGGCGAGCGCCGCCGTGCCGCTGCAGAACCGCCTGCAGACCGATATCGCCATTGCCCGCGACCTTCGTCGCATGGGCGACAGCCACAACCCGGAGGATCCGCATTTCGCTAAGTTCAAGCAGGCGGTGCTCGCCCGCTACGGCGTGACGCGAGTCGAGGATCTGCCGGTCAACTACAAGGGCCTGCTGGGCGTCGAGGGGGAGCGCCTGACGTCCGCGCTGTTCGATCGCTACGCCGGGCAGAGCTATGCCGCCCAGGCGCGGCAGAACGCGATCGTCGACGGCGTTTCGCTGTTCAGCCCCGCCATCGCCATCCGTTCGCTGTCGATGGCCGCGGCAGGCACAGACTTCGCCGGCCATCGCCGCTTCCTCGAACAAGCCGAGGCATATCGCTACGCATTGGTGCAGCGTCTGAACCATCTGCAGGCGGAAAAGGTGCGGTTCAGCGACGATGCCGCTGTCGATCCGGATGCCGATCGCCGCAAGCGAGTCTCCGCCAGCAACTGGCAGTCTATTCCCGAGTTCGCCTTCGTCCCGCCGAGCGGTGCCGCGCTCGCCCGCGCCGCCTTGCCCGGCCTCGCTATCCTGCTGGTGTGGCTGAGCGTAGCCGGAGCGCTGCTGGCGCTGGCGACCCGCCGTTTGGGAGCCTTTCGATGACCCTGCTCGCCCATGAACTTCGGCTGCTGCTCCGCCAGCGCCTGACGCTTTTCTCGCTGGCGCTGCTCGGCCTGCTCACCGTCGCCGCGCTGACTGCCGGCATGGCCGAGGTCGCCCGCCAGCGCGCAGCGATCGCCGCCATTCCCGCCGCCCAGGCGGAGGATATCGGCGCGATCGCCGCCTGGGTCGATCACAAGAAGGATGCCGGCAGCGCCGCCTATTACAGCTTCCACGCAACCTGGGATCCGCCCTCCCCGCTCGCCTTCGCCGCCCTGGGGATGCGCGACGTGTCGCCCTACATCCTCCGCGTGCGCGCGCTCGGCCTGGAGGCGCAGATCTATGACGGCGACACGTTCAATCCCGAACTGGCGCTGCCCGGGCGGTTCGATTTCGCCTTTGTCCTCGTCTTCCTGGCGCCGCTGTTCGTTATCGCGCTGTTCCACGATCTCGTCTCCGGCGAGCGCGAGGCGGGGCGGCTGCGGACGCTTGCGGCGCTGCCCATGGGTGGCGCGGCGCTGTGGCGTCGGCGCACGCTGTTGCGGCTGGTGCTGCTCTGGGCTGTGCTCGCCCTGCCCTTCACGGTTGCGGCGGCGATCGAGGGCGTCGCCATCGGCGTGATCGGTCTGATCCTGGCGGTGATCGCCGCCTATCTGCTGTTCTGGATCGCGCTGGCGGCGCTGGTCGGCAGGCTGCGTTGGCGCTCGGTCGCGAATGCCGCGACGCTCGCGGCGGCATGGCTGGTGCTGGTGCTGATCCTGCCCACCTTCGCCCATGTCCTGATCAACCAGTCGATACCGGTCGATCAAGGTGCAGAGATCGCCCTCGCGCAGCGCGAAGCCGTCAACCACGCCTGGGATATTCCCCGCGATGCGACGATGCGGCGTTTTTATGCCGCACATCCCGAATGGAAGGACTCCGCGCCGCTCGGCCCCGAATTCCATTACAAATGGTATTTCGCCTTCCACGAAAATGGCGATGCGAGCGTGGCGGCACGGGTACGTGCCTATCGCGCGGGGCTGGAGCGGCGCGATGCCGCGGGGCGAGCACTTGGCTGGGTGCTGCCGTCGGTAGGCGTGCAGGCGCTGCTCACTCGGCTGGCAGAAACCGATCTCGCAGCCCAGCTCGCCTATCAGGATCGCATCCGGGCGTTCCACGCACGGCTGCGCGATTTCTACTATGGCTATCTCTTCCGGGATCGACCTTTCGCCAAGGCCGATTTCGATCGCGCACCACGCTTCGACGCACGATAGCCGCTCGGCCGATCTGCGCGTGTCGCAGACCGGCCGGGGGGTTCAGTTCTGCGCCGCCTTGGCGCCGGGGCGAAGCGGCGGACGGCTCGACGCCGCGGCACGCAGCGCTTCGTCATACCAGGCGGAAAGGTCGCGGTGCATCTCGCCCATCGTGTTCGGATTCAGATACACCATGTGCCCCGCCTCGTAATAGGTGAAGCGGATGTTCTTCTGCAGCTGCGGGTCGAGGAGCATGTGACTCACGTCGAATTCGGCGCCGTAGAAGGGCGTGGCGAAGTCATAATAGCCGTTCATGAACAGCACCTTCAGATACGGGTTGGTCCGCATCGTATAGGCAAGGTCGACGGCGCTGTCGGGCATCAGGTGCGTGCCGCCGTCACCGGGCGCGCGGTGCTTCCAGTCCCAGTCGAAACCGGGGCCGCGCGCGGTCATGCGGTAGGGCATGTCGGTCTTGTAGCCGAGCACGCGGGTCGCATAGTCCTGGAACGTGGCGACGAACGCACCGGTGACGGCTGTCGAGGAGGGATCGTCGGTCGGGCTGTCCGCATTGGCGTCGGTCACGTTCAGCAGATAGCGCGAATCGAGCCGGCCGGTGGCGAGGCGGCGATCGCGCAGCAGTTCGGTCTGGAAGCGCGGCAGCGTCAGCCGCAGGTCGGCACGCAGGATATAGGCTTCGCTGATGCCGGTATATTCCGCCATCTTCCGCGCCACCGCCGCCTTTTCTTCGGCCGAGATCGTCGATCCCTTGGCGAGCGCCGCGGCATAGGTACCGCTGGTGAACGCGCGAACCTCGTCAAGGAACGTGCGCAGGTCGGCCGGTCGGTTCTGCAGCCGGTTATGATACCAGGCGGTGGCCGCCATGGTCGGGAACAGCGTCAGGAAATTCTGGTCGTAGCCGGGCTGGCGGACGCCATAGTTCATGATCGTCGAGAACTGGACCATGCCGTTGAGGCTGAGCCCCGCATCCTCGAGCTTGGCCGCGACCACCGGGTTGCGCAACGTGCCATAGCTTTCGCCGAACAGGAATTTCGGGCTCGGCCAGCGCTCGAATTTGCTGGTGTAGCGCAGGATCGCGCGGGCGAACCCGTCGGCGTCCTGGTCGACGCCCCAGAAATCCTTGCCGGTCTTGTCGCCCAGCGGGCGCGACCAGCCGGCGCCGAGCGCGTCGATGAACACCAAGTCGCTCTTGTCGATCAGCGAGTTCGGATTGGGGCCGAAGCCATAGGGCGCCGGGCGGATATATTCGGGGTTCGCGGTGGTCACGCGAACCGGCGCGAAGCTCCCCATGTGCAGCCAGATCGTCGGCGAACCGGGGCCGCCATTGTAGAAGAAGGTCACCGGCCGCTGCTCGCGCGACCCGCCATCGCGGGTATAGGCGGTGTAGAAATAGGAGGCGGTCGGCTTGCCGTCATCGTCGCGGATGGTCAGCGTGCCGGCGGTGGCGGTGTAGGCGATGCGCTGCCCGTCCACGGTGACCGCGCCGTGGCTGACGGCCGTTGTCTCGTCGACGGAAGGCTTGGCCCAGGCAGCCCCGGCTTCGGCCTTCATCTGCTCGCGGTGGTCCGGTCCCTTGGCGGCAGGCTTTTCCTGCGCCCAGGCCGGGCTGGTAGTGGCAAGCAACAGGCACAGCAAGGCGGTGCGACGCATCCGGAAATTCCCCCTCAAAGTCTTGGCGAGGGAAACTTTGTTACATGCCCGTGATGCAGAAACAAGCCGTCGTTCAGCGGCTTACATCTCGCCGCGCGCGCGACGAATGGCGTACCATTTGGCTACGTTCGCCTGGTGCTGTTCATAGGTTTCGGCGAACACATGGCCGCCGGTGCCGTCGGCGACGAAGTACAGCGCCTTGGAGCGGGCCGGATGCAGCACTGCGTCGATCGAGGCACGCCCGGGGTTGGCGATCGGCCCCTCAGGCAGGCCGCGCATCGCGTAGGTGTTGTAGCCGTTCTTCGCCCGCAGTTCGGATTGCAGGATGCGGCGGCCTAGCGGCTTGCCCTTGGTGATCGGATAGATGATCGTCGGATCCGCCTGCAGCGGCATGCCCGCCTTCAGTCGGTTGGCATAGACGGCGGCTACCGTGGTGCGCTCGGCCGACTTGCCCGTTTCCTTCTCGACGATCGAAGCGAGGATGATCGCCTCGCGCGGACTGTTCACCACCAACCCCTTGTCCCGCCCGGCCCAGGCCTTGGCGAGATAGTCCGTCATGGCCTTCTGCATCCGCCCCAGCACCGCCGCCCGCGGCTCGTCGCGGACATAGGCATAGCTGTCGGGCAGCACCGATCCTTCGGCGGGCGTCTTGGCGGTGCCCGTCAGCGCCGGTGCCTTGGCCAGCGCCTCGGCGACGAGGATCGACGGCATGCCCTCAGGCACCGTCACCAGCCGCTGCAGCGTCTTGCCCTCCTGCAGCATCGCCAGCACCTGCCGCGCGCTCGCCCGCGGCGCGACCTGATACTCGCCTGCGCGGATCGTGCCGCCGCCGCCGAACAGGCGCGCGAACAGCAGGAAGCTTTGGCGCGAGCGGATCGCCCCCGCCTTCTCCAGCGCGCCCGCCGCACGGGAGAGCGTCGCCCCTTCGGGCACCACTATGCTCAGCTCGCGCTGCGCTGGTCCCGGTCCAGCCCATAGCCACCAGCCGCCGCCAAAAGCGCAGACCGCAAGCAGCGCGGCGATCAGCAGGATGCGTGGCCCCCTGCCCCGGCGCGGGCCGGGGCGTTTGCGGGAACGGGCACGCGCGTCCTGCGGCATGGGATCAGATCGCCTTCATCACCAGGCTGGCGTTGGTGCCGCCGAAGCCGAACGAGTTGTTCAGCACGGCCTTCACCTTCCGCTCCTTGGCGATGTGCGGCACCAGGTCGACGCCCGCGCAGTTCTCGCTTGGATTATCGAGGTTGAGCGTCGGCGGCACGATCTGGTCGCGCAGCGCGAGGATGCAGAAGATGCTCTCCACCGCGCCCGCGCCGCCGAGCAAGTGGCCGATCGCCGACTTGGTCGAGCTCATCGACGCGCCGCCGATGTCGTCACCGAACAGGCGACGCACGGCGCCGAGTTCGAGCTCGTCGCCCATCGGGGTCGAGGTGCCGTGCGCGTTGATATAGTCGATGTCGCCCAGCGCGAGGCCCGACTTGCGCATCGCCATCTGCATCGAGCGGAACGCGCCCGAGCCTTCGGGATGCGGCGCGGTCACGTGATACGCATCGCCCGACAGGCCATAGCCGACCACCTCGGCGTAGATCTTGGCGCCGCGGCGCTTGGCATGCTCATATTCCTCGAGCACGACCACGCCCGCGCCCTCGCCCATGACGAAGCCGTCGCGGTCCTTGTCCCACGGGCGGCTGGCCTTGCTGGGATCGTCGCGGAAGCCGGTGGAAAGCGCACGCGCCTGGCCGAAGCCCGCGATGCCGATCGGGCAGACGGTGCTTTCCGCGCCGCCGGCGAGCATGATGTCGGCATCGTCCATCGCGATCATCCGCGCGGCGTCGCCGATCGAGTGCGCGCCGGTCGAGCAGGCGGTCACGACCGCATGGTTCGGGCCCATCAGGCCGTACTTGATCGAGACCTGGCCCGAAATGAGGTTGATCAGGCGACCATGGACGAAGTGCGGCGAAACGCGCTTCGGACCCTTTTCGTGGAGAACGAGCGATTCGCTCTCGATGCCCGGAAGACCGCCGATGCCCGAACCGATCGAGCAGCCGGCGCGGAAGCGCATCTCTTCGGGCATGTCGGTGAGGCCGGCATCCTCGATCGCCTGGCCCGCAGCATCGATGCCGAAGACGATGAACGGATCGACCTGGCGCTGGATCTTGTGGTCGACGCGCTTGCCGGCGTCGAAGCCATATTCATGATCCGCCGGCTTCACTTCACAGGCATAGTTGCTCTGGAAATCCGTCGCGTCGAACTTGGTGATCGTGCCCGCGCCGGACTTGCTGGCGAGGATGTTCTTCCAGGCGGTTTCGACATCGGCCCCCAGCGGGGTGACGAGGCCCAGGCCGGTCACGACTACGCGGCGCATGGCAGTTCTCCAGTCAATTTCTGTTCGGTTCGTTCGTAATACAAAACGGCTCCCCGTCCGCATCGCCAAAGGCACGGGACGGGAAGCCGCCTAGTCGCAATCCTGCCCATCGGGCCGGGAGCGCGTTTCGAGCGTCAGCCCTGCTGATGCTCGGAGATGTAGGCAACGGCGTCGCCGACGGTGCTGATCTTCTCCGCGGCGTCGTCCGGGATCTCGACCCCGAACTCTTCCTCGAAGGCCATCACCAGCTCGACGATGTCGAGGCTGTCCGCGCCGAGGTCATCGGTGAAGCTCGCGGTCGGCACCACGTCCTTGGCATCGACGCCCAGATGGTCGACAACGAGCGCCTGCACGCGGGTGGTGATCTCTTCCTGGTTGGCCATGGTCCCTGTTTTCCTTTGTGATGGGGCTCTGAATCCGTTTTCCCGCACCTAGAATGCCGCCGGGGCGGTTGCAAGAGGGTGCCGCAAGGCACCCGCTCTCGTCAGCGGGAAAAGTCGGCTGAAGCATATTCCAGCGTGTTGAGAAACGCAAAATATTGCGCGAGCAGTACCGCATTGGCGCGGGTCTGTTGCGCTTCATCGGTAACGGCAGCGCGGATCAGGTCCTGCGTCGCCTTGGGGGTCAGCGGCTTGCGGCGCACCTCGTCCGGCAAGGCCGCGAACTGCTGATCGAGCGCCGCCGGGTCGAAACCCTTCGCCTGCACGACGCGCTTGGCGACCGGCAAGCCGACCTCGGCGAGCGCATAGACACCGGACGCAGAGGCGGCGGCGCCGCTCCAGCCCCGCTCATTGGCGCAGGCGGTGGTGGCGTCGTTGAGGCCGCGCGTGACCGCGCTCGAATATTTCGGCCGCTGCCCGGCATTGGCGAGGTTCTGCTCGACATCGGCGGCAAGCTGCGCCTTCACGGCTGCATCGAGCTTTTGCGCGACGCAGCCGATGGTTGCGGGATCTGCCGGACCAGCGAACGCCGGGGTAGCAGTGGCAAGTGCAAGGATGGCGGCAAAAACCAGACGCATATTCTTCCTACTCCACGCCCCCCCGGCTGCTCGGCTCAGAGCATCGCCATCCCGCCGTTCACATGCAAGGTCTGACCCGTGACATAGGCCGCTTCCTTGCTGGCGAGATAGACTACGGCCGCGCCGATATCCTCGCCCTCGCCCAGCTTTCCGGCAGGAATGCGGCCGAGCAGCGCCTCCTTCTGCGCATCCGGCAGAACGTCCGTCATGGCCGACCGGATGAAGCCGGGCGCGACGCAGTTGACGGTGATGTTGCGGCTGGCCAGTTCCTGCGCCAGCGCCTTCGACATGCCGACCAAGCCGGCCTTGGACGCGGCATAGTTCGCCTGGCCCGGATTGCCGGTGGCGCCGACTACCGATGTAATCGAAATCATGCGGCCGAAGCGGGCCTTCATCATCGGCTTGGCGGCGGCGCGCATCAGGCGGAATGCGGCTTCCAGATTCACCTGGATCACCTGCTCCCACTCTTCATCCTTCATCCGCATCGCCAGGTTGTCGCGGGTGACGCCGGCATTGTTGACGAGGATGTCGAGCTTGCCGCCCAGCGCTTCCACCGCCTGCGGCACCAGCGCGTCGACCGCGGCGCGATCGGAAAGGTTGCAGGTCAGCGCGACATGCTCACCGCCCAGGCCGGCGCGGAACGCCTCCAGCTTCTCCGCATTGGACCCCGAAACCGCCAGCGTCGCCCCCTGCGCCGCCAACGCCTTGGCGATCGCCGAACCGATACCGCCCGAAGCGCCGGTTACCAACGCGGTCATGCCTGTGAGATCGAACATGTTCATCCTATCAATCAAGAAGAAGAAAGGGATTGGTTCACGCGGAGGCGCGAAGTCGCGGAGGGATGATGGTCATTCACCACACGTTTCAGCCCCTCTTTCAGGGTCTCGCCTCCAAAATTCAACAGCAGCCCTACGGGCTGCTTCATCAAGCGGAGATAGGTCAGAAGCTGCTTGCTGTGGACGGGAATCAACCGCTCGACCGATTTGATCTCGACGATCAATCGATCTTCCACGAGCAGATCGATGCGAAACGCGCCTTCGAACGATATGTCCTCGAACTCGATGTCCACGGCGCGCTGACGGTCGACCACATATCCCATCCTTGCCAGCTTGCTGGCAAGAATCGCCTCATACACACTCTCCAGAAGACCGGGACCCAACTCCCGATGCACGCGGATTGCCACGTCGATCACATCGCCACTGATCTGGTCGATATCCATCAAGAACCAACCCTCCGCGTCTCCGCGCCTCCGCGTGAACCACTCTTGTCTTCTTAAAGCACCTTAATCAGCGCCTCGATGTCGTCCATCGTCACCACGCTGGTCACGCTCGCATCGGGGCTGATCCGCTTGACCATGCCGCCGAGCACCTTGCCGCCCAGCTCGACGAAATCATGGACGCCCGCATCGAACATCGCCGAAACCGACTCGCGCCAGCGGACCATGCCCGTCACCTGCTCCACCAGCAGCGTGCGGATCGTCGCCGGATCGGCGACCGGCGCGGCGGTGACGTTGGCGTAGACCGGCACCAGCGGCGCCCGGATCGCCACCGCTGCCAGTGCCGCTTCCATCGCATCGGCGGCGGGCTGCATCAGCGGGCAGTGGAACGGAGCCGACACCGGCAGCAGCAGCGCGCGCTTGGCGCCGTGATCCTTGGCGATCGCCACCGCCCGCTCGATCGCGCCGCGCGCACCCGAAATCACCACCTGAGTCGGGTCATTGTCATTCGCGACCGTGCAGACCTCGCCCTCCGCGGCCGCATCGGCGATCGCTTGCGCCTTGGTGAGGTCAGCACCGAGCAGCGCAGCCATCGCCCCCTCGCCCACCGGAACCGCTGACTGCATGGCATCGCCGCGCTTGCGTAGCAGCCGCGCCGTCGTGGGAAGATCGAGCGCACCCACCGCGCACAGTGCCGTATATTCGCCCAGCGAATGGCCCGCGACGAAGTCGGCCTTGTCGGTCAGGCGAATGCCGCCTTCCTTCTCCAGCACCCGCAGCACCGCAATGGCATTGGCCATGATCGCCGGCTGGGCATTGGCGGTGAGCGTCAGGTCGCTTTCCGGCCCTTCGCACATCAGCTTGAAAAGATGCTGGCCCAGCGCCTCGTCGACTTCCTGAAACACCTCGCGCGCGGCGGGGCTCGCTTCGGCGAGCGCCTTGCCCATGCCGACGGCCTGGCTGCCCTGGCCGGGAAAAATGAAAGCGCGCATAGCTGTCTCCTCCTGCGCAAGCGCGTTGATGGGCGAGCGCGTTACGGCGAGACCCGGTACCGATGCAAGTCTCGGCCGCCCCGTTCGCGCTGCCTGGTCAAGCGATGGACCGGCAAACGCGTTCAAGCGCCCCCAAAGGCCGTTCGTATCAAATTGAGCCATGCGCCCAATTCGAGACAATTTACTGAAATTGTTAGGTTTGCAGTCAGCAGATGCGCGCCCTACGCTTTTCTTTACAGCAAGTACGATCAGTGAGTATGCCCAGCAATGAAGTTCAAGACATTTCTCGCCGCGGCGGCGATCACAGCCGCCGCCACCCCCTGCGTCGCGAACGCTGCGGTCATCGTGCCGACGAAATGCACCTCGGTTGCTTCGTCGAGCGGCTGCCTGTTCCTCGGCAACATCAACGGGAACTCGAACCCTCTCAATATCAACGGCTACGTCAATGCGCAGCTGGTCTATAACCTGTACAACAATTTCGCGCCCACGGCGCAGCCCAACATCACGCTGAACTACCTGTTCGATACAACGACAACCGCCGGCCTCATCACCGGGGCCGGATCTTCGTCGGGCACATGGACGACGCCGGGCTATGCGATCGACTATATGGCCATCAAAGCGGGCAACTACTTCTCGCTCTACAAGATCGCCGATCTGAGCAGCGGCAGCTGGAGTACGCGCGACATTCCTTATAACCGCAATCCGCGCGACGTTTCGCACATCGTGTTCTTCGGCACGGCATTGCCGACCGGTGTGCCGGAGCCGGCCAGCTGGGGCATGATGATCGCCGGTGCGGGCATGGCCGGCGCTGCGCTTCGCCGTCGACGGAGCCGCCAGGTTCGCTTCGCGGCGGCCTGATAGCCCTTGCATCCCGCCCCCGTTTTGCAGTAGGGGCACGCGATCGGAGCGGAGCAGCAATGCGCCCGCTCCGTTTGCTTTATCGAGACGACAGCCGGAGGGGCGCCGCACGGGGCGGCGTCAGCGATCGGCCAACAGGAAGAGAATATATGGCTCTTTACGAGCATGTGTTCCTTGCGCGCCAGGATCTGGCACAGGCGCAAGTGGACGCTCTGGCGGAAGCCGCCACCAAGATCGTCGAAGACAATCAGGGCAAGGTCGTGAAGACCGAAACCTGGGGTCTCCGCAGCCTCGCCTATCGCATCGCGAAGAACCGCAAGGCGCACTATGTCATGCTCGAGATCGACGCGCCGGCCGGCGTGGTCGCCGAGCTGGAGCGCCAGACGCAGATCAACGAAGACGTGATTCGCTACATGACCGTCAAGGTTGACGGCCACGAGCAGGGTCCTTCGGTGATGATGCGCAAGGGTGACCGCGAGCGTCGTGGTCGTCGCGAGCGCGACGGCGGTTTCGACGGCGAATAAGGAGCGATAGACCATGGCACGACCGTTTTTCCGCCGCCGCAAGAGCTGCCCCTTCTCCGCGAAGGACGCGCCCCGGATCGATTACAAGGACGTCCGCCTGCTGCAGGGCTTCGTCTCCGAGCGCGGCAAGATCGTCCCCTCGCGCATCACTTCGGTGAGCGCGAAGAAGCAGCGCGAACTGGCCCAGGCCATCAAGCGCGCCCGTCACCTGGGCCTGCTGCCCTACATCGTGAAGTAAGGAGCGGATCCCATGGAAGTCATTCTGCTCGAACGAGTCGAGAAGCTCGGCCACATCGGCGACGTGGTGAAGGTGAAGGACGGCTTTGCCCGTAACTTCCTGCTGCCGCGCAAGAAGGCGCTCCGCGCCAACGAAGCGAACCGCAAGGTTTTCGAAGCCAATCGCGAACGCATCGAGGCCGAAAACGCTTCGCGTCGCGTCGATGCCGAGAAGGAAGCCAAGACGCTCGAGGGCGCTTCGGTTACCCTGATCCGCCAGGCGTCGAACACCGGCCAGCTCTATGGCTCGGTCGCCGTGCGCGATCTGGTCGACGCGCTGGTTGCCGACGGTCACAAGGTGAACAAGTCGCAGGTCGTTCTCGACCGCCCGATCAAGGCGATCGGCCTCTATGAGGTCAAGGTCGCGCTGCACCCGGAAGTTCCGGTGATGATCAAGGTGAACGTCGCGCGTTCGCCGGAAGAGGCCGAGATGCAGGCCCAGGGCGTCGACGTCATGGCTGCAATGTTCGAACGCGAAGAAGCCGGCTTCACCGAGGATTACGATCCCAACGCCGAGCCGGGCGAAATCGCTACCGAAGCTCCCGCGGAAGACGCGCAGGGCTAAGCGAAGCGGCATAGTTCAAGGCAAAGGGCCGTACCGAGCGATCGGTGCGGCCCTTTCCTTTTGGCACCGGCCCAGGCGCGCACCGCTCGCCCGCGTCATAAAGAACCCGTAAAATCCGTGGAACGGCCATTCGGTGCCGCCTACAGCGCCGCACCCGAATCCGTCGGGCCACGGAGACATGCAGTGGAACAACCAGGCAGCGCAGAGCCATCGGCCGCGCACACGCCTCAGGACGGGCCTAGTGCGTTGGCGATCGGCGCCATCGGCGTCGTTTTCGGCGATATCGGCACGTCCCCGCTCTATTCGCTCAAAGAGAGTTTCGTCGGCCATCACCCGCTGGCTGTCGACGCCGCTCATATCTACGGCGTGCTGTCGCTGATCTTCTGGACGATGACGCTGATCGTCACCGTCAAATATGTCGCGTTGATCCTGCGCGCCGACAACAAGGGCGAAGGCGGCAGCCTTGCCTTGCTCGCGTTGATCATGCGCAAGATGGGCCCGACACGCTGGAGCGCCGCCATCACGACCATGGGCGTGTTCGCCACGGCGCTGTTCTATGGCGACGCGATCATCACGCCGGCGATTTCGGTGCTGTCCGCGGTGGAGGGGATCACGACTATCCAGCAAGGGCTCACGCCGCTCGTCCTTCCCGTCACGATCGCCATCCTGGTGGCGCTGTTCGCCATCCAGGCGCGGGGCACGGCGAGCGTGGGCAAGCTGTTCGGCCCGATCATGCTCGTCTATTTCCTGGTGCTCGCCCTTCTCGGCCTTCGCGGGATCGCGGCGGCGCCCGAAATCCTGTGGGCGCTTAATCCTTGGTACGCGGTGCAGTTCTTCGCGTTGGATCCGGCGCTCGGCTTCCTCGCGCTTGGCTCGGTGGTCCTCGCCGTCACCGGAGCGGAAGCGCTGTACGCCGACATGGGGCATTTCGGTCGGCGCGCGATCATGGTTTCCTGGCTCTACATTGCCTTCCCGTGCCTGCTGCTCAACTATCTCGGCCAATCGGCGCTGATCCTGCGCAATCCTGAAATGATCGAGAATCCCTTCTTCCTGATGGCGCCCGATTGGGCTCGACTGCCGCTCGTCCTCCTCGCCACAATGGCGACGGTGATCGCCAGCCAGGCCGTGATTTCGGGTGCCTTCTCGATCTCGCAACAGGCGGTACAGCTCGGCTTCCTGCCGCGGCTGCGGATTCTCCACACCAGCGCCAAGGCAGCGGGCCAGATCTACATCCCCCTGGTCAACTGGAGCCTGCTGGTTCTCGTGGTGCTGCTCACGCTCGGCTTCCGCAGCTCGAGCAACCTCGCCTCCGCCTATGGCATCGCGGTCACCGGCACGATGTTCATCACCGCCTGCATGCTGGGCGTACTCACCTTCGCGGTCTGGAAATGGCATCCGCTGCTCGCCGGACTCGTCACCGGCGCGTTCCTGCTGATCGACGGGGCGTACTTCGCTTCCAATGCGACCAAAATCCCGGATGGCGGCTGGTTTCCGCTGCTGGTGGCGGCAATCGCCTTCGTGCTGCTGACCACCTGGGCGCGCGGCCGCGCGCTGGTGTTGGGGCGGTTGTCGGAGGGGGCGATGCCGGTGTCGCTGTTTATACGGTCTGCCGCGCAATCGGCGGCGCGTGTGAAAGGCACGGCGGTGTTTCTCACCTCCGCACCGGACAGCATCCCGCCGGCGTTGCTGCACAACCTGAAGCACAACAAGGTTCTGCACGAACGCATCATCTTGCTGACGGTCGCGATCGAGCAGGTGCCGCACGTGCGGGCGGCGGAATGCATATCGACCGAGGTGCTGGGCGAGGGCTTCTATCGTGTCCTGCTCCACTATGGCTTCATGGACGAGGTGGACGTTCCGTCCGCGCTCCGCGCCACGCGCGGCTGCGGGGCGCCGTTCCAGCCGATGGAAACCAGCTACTTCCTCGCCCGCCAGACCCTGCTGCCTTCGTCGCGCCCGGGCATGGCGATCTGGCGCGAGAAGATCTTCGCCTGGATGGTGCGCAATGCCGAAAGCGCGATGGAGTTCTTCAAGCTGCCGACCAACCGGGTCGTGGAGCTGGGCAGCCAGCTGGAGATCTGACGCAAAAAAAGGGGCGGCTCGCCAGGGAGCCGCCCTTCAGTCTTCGGGGTGTGCTTCTCTCAGCGGGCCAGCGTGGCCATCTTGCCGGTGGCGCCTTCCAGCTCCACGGGCGATCCGCCTGCGCGACGCCGCTGCAGCCAGTCCTTGAGCAGTTCCGCACAGCTATGGTCGACGGCCTGGAGCTGCGACACGTCCAGCCGCACCGGCGCGCCGCCCGGCACCGACTCAAGCCGGTCGGAAAGCTTGGGCAGCGTGACGAATGTGGCCGATCCTTGCAGTGCGATCGTGTGCGAACCCGCCACTTCGCTCTGGTTCACCTTGAGCCGCAGGCGGCGGAGGTTCGGAACCAGCTCGAGCAGCGAAAGCGCGATGCCCACCAGCACACCGGTCAGCAGGTCCTCGGTCACCACCAGCAGGCAGGTCACCGCCCAGATCGCCGCCGGCAACACGCCATAGTGCGAGAAAAGGTGGCGAACATGCTTCAGGTTGACCAGCTTGACACCGGTGACGACCAGCACGGCGCCCAGCGCGGCCATCGGGATTTCGCGCAGCAGCCACGGCAGCAGCGCGACGAAGCCGAGAATCCACGCGCCGTGCATCACCGCGGACCAGCGAGTCTGCGCGCCCGCCTGCACATTGGCCGAGCTGCGCACGATCACGCCGGTCATCGGCAGCGCACCGGCAAAACCGCAAAGCAGGTTGCCGATACCCTGGGCACGCAGTTCCTTGTTGTAGTTGGTGCGCACGCCATCATGCATCCGGTCCACCGCGGCAGCCGAAAGCAGCGTTTCCGCGCTGGCGATGAACGCAAGCGCGATCGCGGCGGTAATGACGGTCGGGTCCAGCCAGCGCGCGAAGAAGCCGGTTTCGGGCAGCGCTATCGCGGACACGATGTTCGAGGGCACGCTGACGCGGGTCACGTCGAGCGCCAGGGTGAACGCGACCAGCGTCGCCGCCACCACGCCCACCAATGCGCCCGGGATCAGCTTCACCGCCGCCGGCTTGAACTTGTCCCAGCCTACCATCGTCGCGATGGTCAGCAGGCCCAGCCCGAGCGCCATTTCGGCGGATTCGATGCTGGACGACAGGCCGAGCAGCCGTCCCGGCATCGCCGCGAGGTTCTCCAGCCCGCTCGACAGCGGCTTGGCGTCGAACAGCACGTGATATTGGCCGACCACGATCAGCACGCCGATGCCGGCGAGCATGCCGTGCACCACCGCCGGCGAGATCGCGCGGAACCAGCCGCCGACGCGCAGCACGCCGGCGATCACCTGGATCAGACCGGCGAGGATAAGGATGGGCCCGAGCGCGGAGAGGCCCTGTTCGCGCACGAGTTCGAACACGATCACGGCCAGGCCGGCCGCCGGGCCGCTCACCTGCAGCGGCGAACCGGCGATTATGCCGACCACCAGGCCGCCGATGATGCCGGTTACCAGGCCCTTTTCGGGCGGAACGCCGGAGGCGATCGCGATGCCCATGCAGAGCGGCATCGCCACCAGGAACACGACGATCGACGCCGTGAAATCGCGAACGAAGCTCTTGGGCTTGTCCGCAACGGGAGCGGAGGTCATTCCGCGGCCTCCGGAAGCGCGACGTCGCTCGCGAGCCGCTGGCCTGCCGGCAGCGCGACGGGCATGCGATCTTCACGGATCGGCACGAAGCGGCCGGTTTCGCCGTCCAGGCCAAGCACGATGCCGGCCGCGATATCGACGAACCAGCCATGCAGCGCGATTTCGCCGCGCGCGATGCCCGCCGCGACCGACGGATGGGTACGAAGATGCGCAAGCTGCACGACGACGTTTTCCATCGCCGCGGTGCGCACCGCATCGGCATTGCCCAGGTTGCTGTAGCCGCCGTCTACCACGCACTTGGCGGCGTGGCTGTGCCGCAGCCATGCGGCGACGTTCGGCATGCCTTCCAGCATTTCCGGCTTCATCAGCGCCTTCATGGCGCCGCAGTCCGAATGGCCACAGACGATGATGTCGCGGACGCCCAGCGCAGCGACAGCATATTCCACGGTCGAGGAAACGCCGCCATTCTGGGTGGCGAAGGGCGGCACGATGTTGCCGGCGTTACGGCAGACGAACAGGTCGCCCGGCTGCGCCTGGATGATATGTTCCGGCACCACGCGCGAGTCGGCACAAGAGATCATGAGTGCCTTGGGGCTCTGCCCGTTGGCGGCGAGGTTCGAATAGAGTGCGCTCTGGTTCGGGAAGACCTGCTTCTCGAAATCCACCACGCGTCCGATCACTTCGTTCACGGCTAGCTCCTGGGTTCCGGCCCGCGGCGCAGGCACTTCTTCAGGAATCCAAACTAAGCCTGTGGGGTTGCTGCACTGCGGCGCGTTCGTAAGGAAATATTGCTAGGGGTGAACCCGTCGCGTGGGAGGAAGATTTCGGCGCACAATCCGCCGTCCTCGCGGTTGAAGAGGCGGAATCGCCCCCCCTCCAGCTCGGTCGCCCGCGCAACGATTGAAAGGCCCAGGCCGAATCCGACGGTGTCGCGCGACCGCGCCGTATCTAGCCGGACGAAAGGCTGCGTTACGCGCTCCAGATCCTCTACCGGGATGCCCGGGCCATGATCTTCCACGCGCAGCGCGACGCCGTCTTCGCCCGGCACCAGCCGGATGCATGCCTGCCCCGCATAATGCACGGCATTGTCGACCAGGTTGTTCAGCGCACGCTTCATCATCAGCGGCCGCAGCACATGCTCGAAATGGGTCGGCCCGTCATATTCCACGTCGCGGCCGCGATCGTCATTGTCGTCCGCGATCGTCGCGCACAGAACGGCCAGGTCGACTCGGGCGGGCTTCTCCTCGTCTCCCTCGCCGCCCAGAAAAGCGAGCAACGATGCAATCATCGCCTCCATCTCGCCGATATCGGCGTCGATCGCGGCGTGCACGTCCGGATCGGCAACTCCGTCAACGCGCAGCCGCAGCCGCGCCAGCGGCGTCCGCATGTCGTGCCCCACCGCGGCCAGCGCCTGGGTGCGATCGGCGATCAGCCGCTGGATGCGCGCTTGCATGCGGTTGAACGCATTGATCACCCGGCGCAGTTCGCGCGGCCCTTCCTCCGGCACTTCCTGGATGCCGGCCATGCCGACCATGTCGGCCGCCTCCGCCAGGCGGCGCATCGGCAGCAACATGCGGCGCACCAGCACGCCGCTGATCAGGATCAGGGCCAGCGCGGGAGCAAGCGCGAGCAGGATTCGCGCCGATCCCAGGTCCGCCTGGTGCACCTGTTCGCGCGTTCGGAAATACAGCCAGCTCCTGTCCGGCAGCATCAGCGCGCCGACGATCAGCGCGTGCCGGCCTTGCGAGGTGAGCCGCAGCCGCAAGTCCGCGGCGGCCAGGCTGGGCTCCCACAGCAGCACCTGCTCATAGATGCGATCCAGCTCGGGCTGGGTCCGCAGCGCCGGCGGCAATGTCGGCATCCACTGGATCTCGTACCGCGACGTCGTAAGCTCTGCGGCAAACTCCGGCCGGCGCGACGGAACTTGCTCGACGAGCAACTTGCGCGCGATCACGAGATGCTCGGCCAATCGCCGCGCTTCGTCATCGCGCACGGAGAATTGGCTCGCCCGCTCGTACAACAGCGTCGATACGCCGAATTCGACCAGAATGGTGAGCAGCAGGACGGCGAAGATCCGTCCGACAAGGCCCGTGGGTGTCTTGAGCAACGCCCTCAAGCGCGCGTCACAGGCACGTTGAGCGTATATCCCACACCGCGCACCGTCACGATCGGCGCGGCATGGCCCGCATCGGACAGTTTCCGCCGCAATCGGCTCACCAGCACGTCGATGCTTCGGTCGGAGCTGTCGCCCAGCCGCGTGCGCGAAAGCTCGATCAACCGCTCGCGCGAGATCACTCGCCCGGCATGATCGCACAGCGTCACCAGCAGATCGAACTCGGCGCCGGTCAGGTCGACGACGGCGCCGGTGGGCGACATCAGCTCCCGTCGCGGCAGGTTCACGGTCCAGCCTTCGAACTGGATCAGCCCGGCCGGCCTTTCGCTGGGATCCCGCTCGCTGCCGCCACGGCGCAGAACGGCGCGCACGCGCGCCACCAGTTCCCGCGTGCCGAACGGCTTGGGCAGATAATCGTCGGCGCCCAGTTCCAGGCCGACGACGCGATCGGTTTCGCTGCCCTTGGCGGAAATGAAGATGATCGGGACCGAGCTCTTCTGCCGGATTGCGCGGCACAGATCGATGCCGCTGGTGCCCGGCAGCATCACGTCAAGCAGCACGAGATCGATCGGGCCGTTCTCCAGCGCCAGCCACATTTCCGGCGCGGAAGAGGCGGGTCGGACGGTATAGCCATGCTCCTGCAGGGCGCGCGCCGTCAGCGTCCGCAGCTGGGGATCATCCTCAACCAACACGATGGTCGGCAGCGTCAGCGGGGGTTCACTCGCAAACATCGGGCCGCAAATTAGGTACTCCAATGCCGCCGGTCAACGCGGCTGCACAGATTTGCATGCGCGGACATGCGATGTGGCGATCCCGCGAACGAGGCCATGTCGATGGTGACAGATCCGCTGCAGTCGCGGCTGCAAGTAGAACCGCGGCCACCAGAAATACGACTTTTGCGAAGAATACCGGACCTTTACCGGAACGACGTTTTTCGTTCAGCGTGCGGGCGCGAGAACATGGCGATGCTGCAGAAACTTATCCGTCACGCCGCAAAACGACCTCCCAGGGATGATGTCGAAGCCGCGATGGCGGCGTTGCTCGATCGCGCTCCACGGCCACATCGCCGCGCGCCCGAAACCGCGCGACGGTATCGGCAGCCTAACCTCCGCCCGGGGTCTGGCGCGGCAACGATCACGCCGCTACAGCGCGTGCGGGGGTTTCACCTCCACCAACCGTATCGGTGCCCAACGGGCTTGATAGGGAATGCGGTGCGGGCGTGCCCAATGCCGCAGCTGCCCCTGCAACTGTAAGCGGCGAGCGATCGGCCCGGTTGCCATTGGAAGCGATTCCGAGAAGGTGGGCCGATCCGCGATGACCCGCAAGCCAGGAGACCTGCCGATATGGGTCGCTCGTCTCAGGTCCAGGGTGTGGCCAGAGTGCGGCTCGCAGGTCCGTTCGAGCGACAAACGCCGGTGACGTCGGGTGCAACGCGCCCGGCGTGTGTTCGATCGATTCGGGGTGCGCGATGAAGTACGAAGCAAGGGTTGAACATTGCGGGTTCGATAGCGTCGGTGCCTTTCATGCGGCGCTGGCGGAACTGCCCGGTCCCGACGCCCAGGCGATCGCGGCAGCCGCACGGCGCCAGGCGCAGCTGACCAAACCGGCAGGTTCGCTGGGCAGGCTGGAGGAAATCGCGCTGTTCCTCGCCGGGTGGCAGGCGCGCGAGCGGCCGACGCTGGCGGGAGCCAGGGCGTTGATCTTCGCGGGCAACCACGGCGTCGCGGCGCAGGGCGTAAGTGCCTTTCCGGCGGACGTGACCGCGCAGATGGTCGCCAACTTCCAAGCGGGCGGCGCGGCGATCAACGCGCTCACCGGCGCGGTCGGCATCCCGCTGCGCGTGATCGCGCTGGATCTGGATCGCCCGACCGCCGACTTCACCGGAGCGCCCGCCATGGACGAGGAATCGTGCCTCGCCGCGCTCAACACCGGTGCCGCTGCGGTTTCGCCGGGCACCGATCTGCTTCTGCTCGGCGAGATGGGCATCGCCAACTCAACTGCCGCCGCAGCGCTCTGCCTGCGCAGCTTCGGGGGGACCGCAGCCGACTGGGTGGGCCCCGGCACCGGCATCGACCCGTCGGGAGTGCGTCAGAAAGCCGCGGTTATCGCCCGCGCAATGGCATATCATGGCGACGCGCCGATCACGCCGTTCGAAACGCTGCGCCGGCTGGGCGGACGCGAACTGGTCGCCATCGCCGGCGCCGTGGTCGCGGCGCGCCATATCGGCATACCCATATTGCTCGACGGCTATATCTGCTGCGCCGCCATCGCCCCGCTGGCGGCGGCGGTTCCGAGAATCGTTGATCATTGCCTTGCCGCCCATTGCTCGGCCGAGCCCGGGCACCGGCTGCTGCTCGAACGGCTGGGCCTTCAACCCCTGCTGAACCTGAACATGCGCCTCGGCGAAGGAAGCGGCGCCGCCGTGGCCGCTGCCGTGATCCGGTCGGCGCTCGCCGCCCATGCCGAAATGGCGACTTTCGCCGAAGCAGGGGTTGCGAACGGCGCATGAGCAGCTTCGTTGTACACCTGCTCCGCCACGGCAGTACCGAGGCGGAAGGGCGGCTCATCGGCCGCACCGATGCGGCACCGCTGCCAGAGGGGATCGCTGCCTGTTCGGCGCGCGCGCGACACGTGACGGGCGTCGATATCGTCACATCGGACCTGCGTCGCGCCCGCGCGGCAGCGGAGGCGATCGGCGCGTCGAGAGGGGCGGTCCCGCGCGTGGACGCCCGCTGGCGCGAACTGAATTTCGGGGCGTGGGACGGATTGGCATTCGACGCCATCGACGGCCCGGCGTGGGCGGCGTTCCAGGCCGATCCCGCCGGCGGTTCTCCGCCGGAGGGCGAGCGCTGGCCCGATCTTGTGGCGCGCGTTGCCGACGCGCTGGCGGCGATCGATCGGCCGACGCTGGTCGTCACCCATGGCGGCGCGATGCGGGCCGCGCTCGCGGCAACCTGCGCCATCGATTTTCCCCAGCTGTGGAACATCGCCCTGCCCCATGCCGCGCTGCTCACTTTGCGCCTGTGGCCCGGCACTCCCCGTGTCGGCCAGATGATCGGATTGGTTACGTGAAGGAATTCGTGCTCGCCCTGCAGTTTCTCACTCGGCTGCCGCTGCCCGCGATCGATGCGGATGAAGCCGCCTTTGCGCGCTCGATCCGCTGGTTCCCGGCCGCCGGCCTGGTGATCGGCGTGGTGGTCGCGCTGGCCGCGTGGGCCGGCGCGCAGCTGGACCCCTGGTCGGGGGCGCTGGCCGCGCTGGTCGCATGGGTGGGAATCACCGGTGCGCTGCATCTCGATGGTCTCGCCGATCTCGCCGACGCCGGCGGCGCGATCCACAAGGGGCCCGAGCGGCTGCGCGACGTGCTGGCCGATCCGCATGTCGGCAGCTTCGGCGTCACCGCGATCGCGCTGCAGCTGATCGCCAAGCTGGTCCTGCTTCACGCGCTGATCGCCGGCCCGGCGTTCTGGACCCTCGCTTTCGTGCCCGCCGCCGCCCGGATCGGCCCGCTGGCATGGAGCTGGTGGCTGCCCCCGCTGCACGAAGGGCTGGCCAGCCGCTTCCGCAGCATCATCCGGCCTGCCGATCTGATCGTGTGGCTGATCCTGCTCGGCTTCGCCGCGACGCTGGCGACACCCGCGCTGGTCGCCGCGCCGTTGTTCATCGGCGCCTGGGGCTGGCATGTCCGCAGGATGCTGGGCGGCATTTCGGGCGACGGGCACGGCGCGGGGATCGAACTCGTCGAAACTGGGCTGCTGGTAGCCCTGCTGATGGCGCCGCGGATCGGATGACAGCGCCGCTCCTCCACCATGGCGGCAACCTCGCCGCCGCGCGGGCACGCTATGGCGAGGGCGCGTGGATCGATCTTTCTACCGGCATCAACCCGGTCCCCTGGCCGGTACCGGACGATCTGCGCTGGGATTGGCATGCCCTGCCCCAGCCCGCTGCGCTGGCAGCGCTGGAGGCGGCCGCGGCAGCGCATTTCGGCGTCGATCCGGCGCTGGTCTGCGCGCTTCCGGGCAGCGAAATGGGCTTGCGGCTGCTGGGTCTGCTGCTCGGCGGCAGCGCCTTCCACCGCGTGCCCGGGTACCGCACGCACGGCGCCATGTTTGCAGCCAGCACCCCGCTGGCGGCGGACGCGGCGCCGCCGCCCGGCGAGGCGGCGCTGATCCTCGCCAATCCGAACAATCCGTGCGGCACGCTGCAGCCCCGCGCGCGCCTGGAAGCGCAGCTGCGCGATCGGGAAGCGGCGGGCGGCTGGCTCGTCGTCGACGAAGCCTTTGTCGATCCGCATCCGCAGGCGAGCGTCGCCGGCCTGGTCGCCCCGGGCCGGCGGCTGGTGGTCTTCCGGTCCTTCGGCAAGTTCTTCGGCCTGGCGGGGCTGCGGCTCGGCTTCGTGCTCGCGCCGCCGGCGGTGTGTACCCAGTATCGCCGCGCGCTCGGCGACTGGCCGATCGGGGCGGCCGCGCTGGAGATCGCCACCCGCGCCTATCGCGACAGTGCTTGGATCGACGCGACCGGCGCTGCGCTGGCCGCGCGTGCCGCAAGGCTCGACGATCTGATTCGGCGCCATGGGCTCGAACCGATCGGCGCCTCGCCGCTGTTCCGGCTGATCGATCGGGAGGATGCGGGCGGGATGTTCGAACGGCTCGCGCATGCGCACATCCTCACCCGCCCCTTCGACTATGCGCCGCGCTGGCTGCGTTTCGGCCTGCCCGCCGACGATGCGGCGTTCGACCGGCTGGACCGGGCACTGGCGCATGGCTGACCCCGTCGCCCTTGCCGCACTGGCGCTGGACGCCACGATCGGCTGGCCCGACGCCATCTACCGGCGGATCGGGCACCCGGTGGGCGGCTTCGCCCGCATCATCGCCGTGTGCGAACGCGGCGGCAACCGCGAGCACCTGCCCGCTGCCGCGCGTCGGGCGTTCGGGATCGGCACGGTCGGGCTGCTGCTCGCCGTCGCGATCGGCGCCGGCTTGGGGATCGAAGCGATCGCGGCGCGATCGTCGGCGGGCTGGATCCTGGTCGCGCTGTGCGCCTTTCCCGGCCTCGCCCAGCGGAGCCTGTACCTGCACGTCCGCCCCATCGCCGCAGCGCTGACGGCGGGCGACCTGCTCGGTGCCCGCGCGGCGCTGGGCCGGATCGTGGGCCGCGACACCGGGGGGCTCGACACCGCCGGCATCGCCCGCGCCGCCTTGGAGAGCCTGGCCGAAAGCTTCTGCGACGGAATCGTCGCACCGCTGTTCTGGCTGCTGATCGGCGGCCTGCCGGGCCTGTGGGCCTATAAGGCGGTCAACACCGCCGACAGCCTCATCGGCCACCGCGAGCCGCGGTGGCGCGCCTTCGGCTGGGCGGCGGCCCGCACCGACGATCTGATGAACCTGGTTCCGGCGCGGCTTGCCGCGGTGCTGCTCTGCTGCGCCGGTGCGGGCGGCTGGCGCACGGTTCGCCGCGACGCGCACAAGCACGCCTCGCCCAATGCCGGGTGGCCCGAAGCGGCCATGGCGGGCGCGCTGGGCCTCCGCCTGGCAGGGCCGGTCGCCTATGACGGCGTGACTCATATCAAGCCGTGGATCGGCGGCGGCCGCACGGCGGCGCGTGCCGACGACATCGTCCGCGGGCTGCAGCTCTACGCGCGCGCCTGTGCCTTGCTGTGGATCCTTGCGGGAGGCATCGCATGGCTGCGCTGATGCTGCAGGGAACGGGTTCGGACGTCGGCAAATCGGTGCTCGTCGCCGGGCTGTGCCGCGCCCTCGCCAACCGGGGGCTCCGCGTGCGTCCCTTCAAGCCGCAGAACATGTCGAACAACGCCGCGGTAACCGAGGATGGCGGCGAGATCGGCCGTGCCCAGGCGCTGCAGGCGCTGGCCTGCCGGGTGGCGCCCCATACCGACATGAACCCGGTGCTGCTGAAGCCGCAGGCGGATCGCACGTCGCAGCTGATCGTCGGCGGCAAGGTGCGCGGCACCCTTCATGCCGGGAATTTCCGTGCGGCGCGCAAACCCTTGCTGGGCGATGTTCTATCCAGCTTCGAGCGGCTGCGGGCGCAATGCGATCTGGTGATCGTCGAAGGCGCGGGTTCGCCTGCCGAGATCAACCTGCGTGCCGGAGACATCGCGAACATGGGGTTCGCGCGCGCGGCGGCAGTGCCGGTGGTGCTGGTCGGCGATATCGACCGGGGCGGCGTGATCGCCGCGATCGTCGGCACCCGCGCCGTGCTCGATCTCGAGGACGCGGCGATGATCCGCGGCTTCCTGATCAACAAATTCCGCGGCGATCCTGCTTTGTTCGCCGATGGCTATGCCGAGATCGAAGCGCGTGCGGGGTGGCGCGGCTACGGCCTGATCCCGTGGCTCCCGGCTGCGGCCCGGCTGCCGAGCGAAGACGCGGTGGTGCTGGAACGCAGCGCGGACGCAAGCGCCGGCGCCACGCTGATGGCGTGCCCGATGCTGCCGCGCATCGCCAATTTCGATGATCTGGATCCGCTGAAACTGGAGCCGGATGTCACGTTGGCGATGATCCCGCCGGGACAGCCGATCCCGGCAGAGGCGGCATTGGTGATCCTCCCCGGCTCCAAGGCGACGATCGCCGATCTCGCCGCCTTGCGCGAACAGGGTTGGGACATCGATCTGCACGCCCATCATCGTCGCGGCGGCGCGATCCTGGGCATTTGCGGCGGCTATCAGATGCTGGGGCGAACGATCGCCGATCCGCATGGGGTCGAGGGGCCGGCGGGCAGCGCGGACGGGCTGGGGCTGCTGGACGTGGCGACCGAACTCACCCGCGAGAAGGCGCTGCACCCGGCGCAGGGCACTGCGCTGGGCGCCGCCATACACGGCTATGAGATGCATATGGGCATCACCAGCGGCCCCGACACGCTGCGCCCCTTTGCGCAGCTGGGCAACGGTGCGGACGGCGCGCGCTCCGCCGACGGGCGGGTGATGGGCACCTATCTCCACGGCCTGTTCGCGAGCACCGATCTGCGCAGGGCGCTGCTGGGCCGCATCGGCATCCGCTCGGCGGGCGTCGATTATGCCGCGTCGGTCGATGCGGCGCTCGATGCCATCGCCGCCGATCTCGAGGTTCATGTCGACATTCCCGCGCTGATCGCGCTTGCTCAAGAGGCCCAGCCATGAACCATCTGCTCGTTCTCGGCGGCGCCCGATCGGGCAAGAGCCGCTACGCCCAGGCCCGCGCCGAGTCCCTGCCCGGCAGCTTGCTGTTCGTTGCCACCGCCCAGGCGTGGGACGACGAGATGGAAGATCGCATCGCCCGCCATCAGGCCGATCGGGACGGGCGATGGTCCACCCTGGAAGTGCCGCTGGACCTGCCCGCCGCCATCGCCGCGAACGCCGCACCGGGTCGCGTGCTGCTGGTCGACTGCCTCACGCTTTGGACCTCGAACCTTCTGTTCGCCGAACGGGATCTCGATGCCGAGACCGAGGCGCTTTCCGGCGCCCTGGCGCAGGCGTCCGGGCCGGTGATCCTCGTCGCCAACGAAGTCGGGCTCGGCATCGTGCCGGACAACGCGCTCGCCCGCCGCTTCCGCGATGCTGCAGGCCGGCTGAACCAGGCCGTCGCCGCCGCCGCGCAGGAGGTTCAGTTCCTGGCCGCGGGCCTGCCGCTTCGCCTCAAATAAGCAGCGCGAACGGCCATCGCGCTCGCGCTTCGCTCGGGCGCGGCATAAGGATGTGCGATGACCTTCACCGATATCGCCACGCGGACCTACAATCACAACTTCCGGCTCGATCCGATCGTCCGCAGCCTGCTCGATACCGATTTCTACAAGCTGCTGATGCTGCAGATGATCCGGCGACTGCATCCGGAGACGCAGGTCACCTTCTCGCTGATCAATCGGACGAAGACGGTGCGGCTGGCCGAGGTGATCGACGAGGCCGAGTTGCGCGCCCAGCTCGATCATGCCCGAAGCCTGCGCTTCACCAAGAAGGAGCTGATCTGGCTCGCCGGCAACAGCTTCTATGGCAAAACGCAGATGTTCGCGCCGGATTTCATCGCTTGGCTCGCCGATTTCCGCCTGCCGCCCTATGAGCTGGAGCGGCGCGACGGGCAGTTCGCGCTGCACTTTCATGGCCCGTGGACACATACGACCATGTGGGAAATCCCTGCGCTGGCGATCGTCAACGAGCTGCGGTCGCGCGCGGCGCTGCGGACCAAGGATCGCTTCGCGCTCGATATCCTGTATGCCCGTGCGAAGGCGAAGCTGTGGGAAAAGGTGGAGCGGCTGCGCACCCTGCCTGATCTGGTGCTCACCGATTTCGGCACCCGCCGACGACACGGCTTTCTGTGGCAGCGCTGGTGCGTGGAGGCGCTGAAGGAAGGATTGGGTCATCGCTTCATCGGCACGTCGAATGTGCTGCTCGCGATGGATGCGGATCTGGAAGCGATCGGCACCAATGCGCACGAGCTGCCGATGGTGGAGGCGGCCTTGTCGCCGGACGAGGCGAGCCTCGCCGGGGCCCCATACCGCGTGCTGGAGCAATGGCGCGCCCATTATGGCGGCAACCTGCTGATCGCGCTGCCCGATGCGTTCGGCACCACCGCGTTCCTGGCCCACGCCCCGGACTGGCTGGCCGACTGGACCGGCTTCCGGCCGGACAGCGCGCCGCCCATCGCCGGCGGGGAGCAGATCATGCGCTGGTGGCAAGACCATGGCCGCGATCCGCGCGAAAAGCTGCTGATCTTCTCCGACGGCATGGACGTGGAATCGATCGAGGCGACCTATCGCCACTTCAACGGTCGCGTGCGGATGAGCTTTGGCTGGGGGACGAACCTGACCAACGATTTCCGCGGCTGCGATCCCGATGGCGAGGCTGGGCTGGAGCCCATTTCGCTGGTCTGCAAGGTGGTGGCAGCGAATGGCAGGCCGGCGGTCAAGCTATCGGACAATCCCGCCAAAGCGACGGGCGATCCTGACGAGATCCGCCGCTATCTGCGGGTGTTCGGCAGTGCCGGACGCGCCGAACAGGCCGTGCAGGTCTAGCGCCAGTCTACCGAGTTGCCATAGGGGTGGCATAGCGCCAGCACCCGCCGCTCCTCCGCGCCGGGAAACCAGCTGAGCGCCAGCTGCACTTCGCTGCGCGTTTCCGTCCATTCGAAGCCCACCCAGGCGAGCGGCCGCTCCGGCGTCGCCGCGCGGCCGGCTTCGTGGATCATCGCGACCACCTTGGCGCGGTCCTGCGGCGGAAGATATTGCAGCACCATCGAATGCATCACTACGCGGCAGACCCCCGCCGCCTGCGGCCGGGCCAGCGCCTCCGCCAGCCAGATCGATGCATCGCCCCGCTCGAGCAGCGGCGGGTAGCTGCGCGCCATGCCGATCGCCTGCTCCAGGCGGTGCAGCCGGTGCGGCTGATCGGCGAAGATATAGGCCATCAGCCGCTCGCATGTGGCGGCATCGTTGGCGTCGAGCGGGTTCAGGTCCACTCCGCGCGCGCTCACCACCTCCAGCGGCGCGGGCTGGGGCGCCGGGCCATGCCAGTCCGGCGCGACCTGCACCGGCGACAGCCGATCTCCGGCGAGAACTCCTCCCAGATCATAGCCATAGCGGCCGAGGTTGAGATTGAGTCCGCAGCTCGATCCGATTTCGAGCAGCTCGAACGGCATGTCGAACGCGCGACGGACCTGCATCAGCGCCGCGACGATCGCACCTGATCGCCCCACCTCGTTGGTCTGCGGGGTCCGACGCAGAAAGTCGTTGATCAGCGCGTCTTCGGTTTCCAGCGCCTCGCCGACGGCGGCATCGAAATCCTCATGCTCCCCGCGATACAGCGCTGCCAGCGATGCCGGCTTGCCGCGCCGGGCGAGGAAATGCAGCGCGGCGTTCAGCCGCATCGCCAGCGCTGCTGCAGCCGCGTCTCCGCTCCAGCCGAGGATCGTTGCTTCGCTCTGCGGGCCGCGCCACAACTGGCGCTGCCCTGCCTCCAAAATCCGCGCCACGAAGGGCGAACCAAGTCCGCGCACCAACCGCGCCATGCGGCTTAGTTCGTGAAGACCGGTCCGGGGCACCACCATATTCATTTACGCTCCCCCCGAAACGAGCACGATCCGCCCGTCCCCGCCAACCTGGCGAATGTACCGTACTTCACGCCGACGCCCCTAGATGCGTCGGCACCATCCCGATCAGAAAGTCTGCCAGTCGTCATCGGCGCTGCTGCTGCGCACGAGAGCGGGCACCGCGGCCGCCGGCAGCGGCTTGACCGCACCGTTGAACCGGCCCGGCGACATGCGCGCGCCGCGCGAGCCGCCACCGTCGCCCACCTGGAAGCGACCGGCCTGCTCGGCAAGCACGCCCACTTCGCTGGCAAGGTTACGCGCTGCGGCAGAGGTTTCCTCGACCATCGCGGCGTTCTGCTGGGTCGACTGGTCCATCGCGCCCAGAGCGGCGCTGATTTCGGTGACCGCGCTGGACTGCGCCTGGTTGTCGGAGGCCATGTTGCCCAGCAGCGTGTGCACCTCGCCCACGCCGCTCGAGATGTCGGCGAGCGCGCCGTCCACCCGCTGCACGGCCTGCACCGCAGTGACGATGTCGGTCTGCGTCGCGGTAAGCTGGTCGCGGGCGCGGCCAGCCTCTTCCTCGGCGCGCATCGCCAGGGCGGAGACGAGATCGGCGACCACTGCGAAGCCGCGGCCCGCTTCACCGGCACGGCCGGCTTCGACGGCGGCGTTCATCGCCAGAACCCGCGTCTGGAAGGCGATCTTGTCAAGGCCTTCAATCACGCTGTCGATGCCCTTGGCGCTGTCGGAAACGCGCGTCATCGCCTGCACGGCTTCGTCGGCGGTGGAGCGGCCGTTGTTGACCGTCGACATGGTGCCGTCGGCGCTTTCCACCGTGCGGCTGGCGGCCGCGGCGGTCGCCTTCAGGCGCTGGTCCATCTGGGTGACGGCGGCGGCGGTCTGCTCCAGGCTGGCCGCATTGGCTTCGGTGCGGCGGGCGAGGTCTTCGCTCGCCTGGGCGATTTCGTTCGATCCGGTGCGGATCGACGTGGTCGCCTCCATCAGCGACGCGATCAGCTCGCGCAGGCTGCCGATGGCATCGTTGAAGTTGTTCTTCACTACGCCGTAGTGCGACGGGAATTCGGTGTTGATCACTGCGGTCAGGTTGCCCTGCGCCAGTTCGGCAAGATGCGCGGACACGGTGTCGACGACCATCTTCTGCTCGGCCTCGGCCTTGGCGCTCGCGGCGTCGGAGGCTTCCTTGGCGATCGCGGCGTCGCGGAACACCAGCACCGCGCGGGCCATGTCGCCCAGTTCGTCGCCGCGGGTGGTGGCGGGCACCTCGACATGGTTCCGGCCTGCTGCGAGATCGGCCATCGTCTTGGTCAGCTGGCTGATCGGGCGGGCGATGATGCGGCTCAGCGTTACGGCCAGGCCGATGGCGATGCCGATCAGGGCGATCGCGCCGAGGATCAGCACGGTCGTCGCGGTGGCGATCGCGGTTTCCTGCCGCTCGGAATTCTTCTCGATCAGTTCGGCCTGCGCATCCTTGATCGCGCGCAGCGGCAGCACCGCCGCCGAAACCAGCACCGACTTGCCGGCACCGCGAACCTGGGCCTGCGCTTCTTCACGACGGCCGGCCTTCACTTCGGCGATCAGGCGATCGCCCCACTTCTCGCGCCAGGCCAGCGTTTCCGCACGCGACTTGCGCACCGCCTCGAGCAATGCCGGATCGGTCAGCAGCTTCTCGAGCTCGACCGAAGTCTCGTCATACTCGTTGCGGCCTTCGTCATAGGACTTCAGATAGGTCGGATCGGCCGTGACGAGGAACCCGCGCAGCTGACTGTTCTGGCGCAGCAGCGCCGTTTCCAGCGTCAGCGTCTTCGAATGGACCTGCTGGCTGAGATTGTTCTGATCGGTAACCGAACGGATCATCGAGATGTTCATGAAGAACACGATCATCACGATCGCCGCCGATGCACATATCAGCAGGAACGACAGTGCGAGCTTCCTCGGAATTTTCATCGATGCGATCATTGCTGGACTTTCCGATACCGTCAGGCGCAAGGTTTGGGGCCCGGATCGGTGCAACGGCAGGTGCCGCCGAACCGAAGGAAGAGGAAGCCGGCACCTGCCCGCCAGCGGCTTGCAGTCGCGCCTCCCCCACCCGTTTCCGGACTGTGGTCTAGTGCATTATAGAAACGATCTCTTACCGATCGGTCACCGGCGCACGAAACTGTCCCAAGGACATCTACCTAAGGTTCAGGCGGTATTTACGGCAGCCGGGGGGCGGAGTGAAGCAGCAAGCCGCCGCGGCGGAAATTGTGCAATATCCGTAGGGTACAAAATAGACTTGTGGAACAACACGGCAGCCGGCGGCCCGATCTCGAACGGTCGCCGGCCGAACGCGGTCATAACGATCACCCGAAAGCGAAGCGCTTACTTCCGGTCCTTACGGCCGCCGCGCCAGTAAAGCAGGCCGGCGACGATGGCGGCCGAGCCCACGCCGATAGCAGCGCCCATGCCGATCTGCCGGTTGTTCGGCAGTCTGCGCTTCTTGGCTTCGGCAAGCTCCTTGGCGACTGCGATCGCCTCGCCTTCGTGCGGCGGCTCCGCCTGTGCAGTGGACGCCTGGGCCTCTTCGAGAACGGAAGGCTTGTTGCTCATCTTCTTCCTTTGACTACGCAGCTACGGTCCGGTCCCATTCATGCGACCGATCCGGCCCGACTTGCAACCCGCAAGCGCAACCCGCAATAGCGGCATGCGATGAACCCGATCTATTCCCGGATGGGCACCACCATCTTCGAAGCCATGTCTGCGCGGGCGCGGGCAAGCGGCGCGATCAATCTTGGTCAGGGCTTTGCCGACGGACGCGGGCCGGAGCCCGTGCTGCAGGCCGCGGCCAGCGCGGTGCTGGAGCGATCGAACCAATATCCGCCCATGGCCGGCCTGCCGGAGCTGCGCCAGGCCGTGGCCGATCACTATGCGCGGCATCAGGGGCTGAACCTGTCGGCGGAGGAAGTGATCGTCACCTCCGGCGCCACCGAAGCGCTCGCCGCCGCGCTGCTGGCGCTGATCGAACCCGGCGACGAGGTGATCTGTTTCCAGCCGCTGTACGATGCCTATGTGCCGCTGATCCGCCGCGCGGGCGGCGTGCCCCGGTTCGTCCGCCTCAGCCCGCCCGAATGGCGGATCGATCGTGCGGCGCTGGAAGCGGCGATCAGCGACCGGACGCGGCTGCTCCTGCTCAACAACCCGCTCAACCCCGCCGCCACCATGTCCGGCGCCGAGGAACTGGCGATGGTCGCCGATCTGTGCGTCGCGCACGATCTGGTCGCGATCTGCGACGAGGTTTGGGAGCATGTCACGTTCGACGGTGCCCGGCACGTTCCGCTGATCGGGATGTCCGGCATGCGCGAGCGGACGGTGAAGATCGGCAGCGCTGGCAAGATCTTCGCGCTCACGGGCTTCAAGGTGGGATGGATGTGCGCCGCCCCGCCACTCGCGCGCGTGCTCGCCAAGGCGCACCAGTTCCTCACCTTCACCACCCCGCCGAATCTGCAATGGGCGGTGACGGAGGGGCTGATGACGCAGGATGCGTGGGTGGGCGAGGCACGCCACCGCTTCCAGGCCGGCCGCGACCGGCTGGCGGCGGGGCTGCGCCGGGCGGGCCTGGTGGTGTTGCCGAGTGCCGCCACCTACTTCCTGTCGGTCGATCTCGCGGCGTCCGGGCTGCCGATGGACGACGTCACCTTCAGCGAACGGTTGGTGGAAGAGGCCAAGGTCGCGACGATCCCGGTCTCCGCCTTTTACGCCGAAGACGCGGTGACCAACGTCGTCCGCTTCTGCTTCGTCAAGGAAGCGGCGGTGCTCGATGCCGCGATCGAGCGCGTGCAGGATTGGCGGCGCCAGTTCTCGGATTGAACCGCCTTGAGGGCAGCCATCCCGCGCGTTGAAGAAGCTCCGCCATCCTCGGCGATGCGCCGATCGACAGCCCGCATCAGATCGTCGCGAGCACGCCCCGCTCGGTGATGTATCCCGTCACCAGCCGCGCGGGCGTAACGTCGAACGCCGGGTTCAGCGCAGGCGAATCCGTCACGCGGATGGCGGCGATGCGGCCCGCCTCGTCCGGTCCGGTCAGCCGCGTCACTTCCTCCGCCGATCGCGCTTCGATCGGGATGTCGGCACCCGTGGCTGTGGCCGGATCGAAGGTGGTATAGGGCAGCGCGACATAGAACGGCACGCCGTTGTCGTGCGCCGCCAGCGCCTTCAGATAGGTGCCGATCTTGTTGCAGACATCGCCGTTCGCGGTCACCCGATCGGTGCCGACGATCACTGCGTCCACCTGCCCCTGCATCATCAGGAGCCCGCCGGCATTGTCGGTGATCACGCTGTGCGACACGCCGTGGTTGCGCAGCTCGAACGCGGTAAGCAGCGCGCCTTGGTTGCGCGGCCGTGTCTCGTCCACCCAGACATGCACCGGAATGCCGGCATCGTGCGCGAGGTAGATCGGCGCGGTCGCGGTGCCGTAATCCACCGTGGCCAGCCATCCCGCGTTGCAATGGGTGAGGATGTTGAGCGGCCGGCCCGGGTTTTTCGCGTGCAGTTCGCGCAGCAAGCCCAGCCCATGTTCGCCGATCGCCCGGCAAAGCTCTGCATCCTCGTCGCAGATCGCATCGGCGCGCGCGAAGGCGGCTGCGGCACGCTCTGCCTCCGAAAGCCCCTGCACCGCCCCCCGCACCTGGTCCAGCGCCCAGCGCAGATTGATCGCCGTCGGCCGCGTTTCGATCAGCATGGCATAGGCCGCATCGAGCGCGGCATCGCTCGCATCGACCGCCAGGGCCATGGCAAGGCCATAGGCGGCGGTTGCTCCGATCATCGGCGCACCGCGCGTCCACATCTCGCGAATCGCGATTGCCGCCGCTTCGCAATCGCGTACCTCCACCCAGCGTATTTCCCAGGGCAGCTGGCGCTGATCGAGGATGCGGATCCCCTGCCCGTCCCCGGTTCGGGCGATCGATCGGGTGTGCTTGCCTTCCAGGATCACAAGCGAATCTCCGCGAGCGAGTGAAGATCGGCGGGCGCGCCGGCGCGATCGATCAGCAGCGCGCCAAGGCCCGCGGCGCGCGCCGCGTCTATTTCCGCCTGCACGTCCGACACGAACAGGATCTCGCCCGGCGCCAGGCCCGTTGCCGCGGCGATCCTGCGATAGCTCTCCGCCTCGCGCTTCGGCCCGGTGGTCGTATCGAAATAGCCGGCGAGCATCGGCGTCAGATCCCCGGCGATCGATCGGCCGAAGATCAGCTTCTGCGCCGCGATCGAGCCCGAGGAATAGATGTAGATCGCCACGCCCGCCGTGTACCAGCGGCGCAGCGCATCGGGCGTGTCGGGATAGACATGGCCTTTCAGCGTGCCATCGGCATAGCCCTGTTCCCAGATCAGCCCCTGCAGCGTCTTGAGCGGGGTTGCCTTGCGATCCTCGTCGATCCAGCCGAGCAGCGTGGCGACCTTGTCCTCGCCCGGCACCTCCGCCAGGATCGGGGCGACGTCCTCTGGATGCGCGGCAACATAGGCAGCCAGATGCTGGCGGGCATAGGGGAACAGCACCTCGGCCACGAAGGCGATGCTGCTGGTGGTCCCCTCGATATCGAGCAGGACGGCCTTGGGCTGGGTCATGGCTTCTATTCTCGAAACGCCGCGCTCAGGCAGCGACGGGCTCGTGGCGCGGAAAACGGTCGGCGATGGCATCGCCGGTGAACTGGGCGATCCAGCCGTCCGGATTGGTGAACAGCCGGATCGCGGTAAAGCGCGGGCTCGGCCCCATGTCGAACCAGTGCGGCGTGCCGGCGGGAACGGAGATCAGATCGCCGGCCGTGCACAGCACGGCATAGACGCGATCGTCCAGATGCAGCGTGAACAGCCCTTCGCCTTCCACGAAGAAGCGAACCTCGTCTTCGGCATGGCGGTGTTCGGAAAGGAACTTGGCCCGCAGGGCGTCGCGCTCCGGGTGCTCCGGCACCATGCGGATCACGTCGACCGATCGATAGCCTTTCGCGGCCTTCAGCCGCTCCACTTCGGGTGCGAACGCCGCCAGCACGGCCTCCTGATCGGCATCGGCAGGAACCGGGCGCGACGGCCATTGCTCGAACCGCACGCCGACTTCGCCCAGGGCTGCGGCGATTTCCGCCGCATCCCGGGTATCGAGAAGCGGCGCCCCACCCTGCTCTGCATAGAGTTTGAGCTGGCTCATCGCGCCCATGCCTGTTTGAAACTGGCCTCGGCAAGTTCGGCGGCGATCATCCATTCGGTCGCTTCCAGCACGCGTTCGGCCTCGTCCACATCCTTGCCCCAGGCATAGAGCCCGTGGCTGCGGATCAGATACGCCGGAATTGCATCCGGCGCCAGCAGCGCTGGCCGCACCGCCGCCTCGATCATCGCCATGTCCTGGCTGTTTTCGACGATCGGCAGCCGCGCTTCGGCCTCGTGCGTGGTGTGGCCAGGATAGGCCTTCAGCATCTCGTGCCCGCGAAGCACCCAGCCATCGGCGTCGGCCGCTGCGCGGCTCAGGCCCACCGCCTGCGGGGAATGGCCGTGCAGCACGGCGCCGGCGCCGGGGAACATGCGATACAGTGCCAGATGCAGCTCGGTCTCGGCGGAAGGCTTGCCCGCGGAGAGCGGACGACCGTCCAGGTCAACGCGCATGATACCGTCGGCGGTCAACCTGCCCTTGTGCCGGCCCGATACGGTGAGCGCGATGCTGCCGTCGTCCAGGCGCGCGGAATAGTTGCCCGACGTCGCCGGCGCCCACCCGCGCGCGTCCAGCCGGCGTCCGGCGTCGATCAGGGCCGCTACGGCCTGTTCGTACGTCATGGTCATAGTGCGCCCCCTAGCGTATGGCGCGGCGAGAAGCAGGCGGTTTTCGCATTCCGGCGCGCGAAAGAATCATGCCGGAACGGGGCAACATGATTCGCGCTGCGCTGCGGTCAGACCGCCCAACTGTCTCTCGCCGGCACGCTGCTTCGGCGAACCGGGCCGGAGTCGCGGCGAACTGCGGCCGAGATGTCAATTGGCAATCCCCTTGTTAACGCTGATTTTGTTATACGGTTGCAGGGCATCAGGTATATTTCGCGGGCGCAGAACAAAAATCATGGATTCTATCGCTACGATTAAATCGCGTCGGGGACTGCTCAAGTCGGCGCTGGTCATGGCAAGCGGCGCAGCGGTCTCTGCCTGCGCATCGCGCACGATCGGCTCGATGGCGTCGCATTCGCCAGCCCCGGTCCATCCGCCGGTGAAGCCCGCGCCCGCCGCGCTGGCTCCGGCCCCCAAGGTGGCTGCCGCTGCGCGCGTCACCCCGCAGGGCATTCGGCCCGAACTGTTCAAGCGCGCCACCGCCGCGCTCGATCGTCATTCGGTGCGGGTCGACACGCACGATCGTATCGCAATCGCCGATTTCTCGCTGCCGTCGTCGGAGGCGCGCTTCTTCCTTGTCAACATGGGCACCGGCGAAGTCGAAACGCTGCTGGTATCGCACGGCATCGGATCGGATCCTGCCCATACCGGCGTGCTGCAGCGCTTCTCGAACCAGATCAATTCGGAGGCGACCTGCGAAGGCGCCTTCCTTACCGCCGATTATTATGTCGGCAAGCACGGCGATTCGCAGCGGCTGATCGGGCTGGATCCGACCAACAACAACGCGATGGCGCGTGCGATTGTGATCCATTCTGCCTGGTATGCGAACCCGGACATGATCTCGAAGCACGGCAAGCTCGGCCGAAGCCAGGGCTGTTTCGCAGTCGGCGAACGCCAGCTCGCCAAGGTGTTCGAACGCCTCGGCCCGGGCCGCATGATCTACGCCGCCAAGGCATAACCACGGATCGAACCCGCCTCCGCGGGGTTGGCAGGCCATGGTCCCCGGCATAGGAGACAGGCATGTCCGAACCGCACCCGTTTTTCGCACTGCATCGCCATGGAATGATCCGGGCAGGCGTCTGTACGCCGCTGGGCACGGTGGCCGATCCGGCCGCCAACGCGCGCGCCGCGATTGCGCTGGCCAAGCAAGGGGATGCGGCGGGTGCGGACCTGCTGGTCTTCCCGGAACTCAACGTCACCAGCTATGCGATCGATGATCTGCATCTTCAGGATGCTATCCTGGGCGCCACCCAGGCGGGCATCGCCGCGATCGTCGAGGCAAGCCAGACGCTGAAGCCGGTGCTGCTGGTCGGCGCGGCGCTGGAGCGGAACGGGCGCCTGTATAACTGTGCGGTCGCGATCGCCCGGGGTCGTATTCTGGGCGTGGTGCCCAAGACCTATCTGCCCAATTATCGCGAATATTATGAGAAGCGCTGGTTCGCCTCGGGCTCCGGCCTGCGCGATCTCGATATCACCGTGGCGGGTCAGACGGTGCCCTTCGGCCCGGACCTGCTGTTCGCGGCCGAAGACCTGCGCGATTTCGTCTTCCATATCGAGATTTGCGAGGATTATTGGGCGCCGCAGCCCCCGTCCACCGAAGGAGCGATGGCAGGCGCGCTGGTGCTGTGCAATCTTTCCGCCTCGAACATCGTGATCGGCAAGGGGCGCGAGCGCGAACTGCTCTGCGCCTCGCAAAGCTCGCGGACAATCGCCGCCTATCTCTATTCCGCCTCCGGTCCGGGGGAAAGCACCACCGATCTCGCCTGGGATGGCCAGGGGCTGATCTATGAATTCGGCGAAAAGCTCGCGGCGTCGCAGCGTTTCGAACTCGCGGATGCGATCACCTATGCCGATCTCGATCTCCAGCGGCTGCGGCTGGAGCGGATGCGCGACGGCACCTTCAACGACAACGCGCGCAATGCCGGTCACCCCGAAACCCGCTTTCGGCGCATTGGCTTCGCCCACCAGCCGGATTTCGCCGATCGTGGGCTGATCCGCCCGATCCGGCGCTTCCCCTTCGTGCCCAACACGCCGGCCGCGCTGGAGGAGGATTGCTACGAGGCGTTCAACATCCAGGTAGAGGGGCTGCGCCAGCGCCTCGCCTCGACGAAGAGCAAGGCGCTGATCATCGGCGTGTCCGGCGGGCTCGATTCCACCCATGCGCTGATCGTCGCCGCGAAGGCGATGGACCGGCTCGGGCGGCCCCGCACGGATATCCTCGGCTATACCCTGCCGGGCTTCGCGACGAGCGAGGGGACCAAGTCCAATGCCTGGGCACTGATGCGCGCGATCGGCGTCACCGCGGCGGAGATCGATATCCGTCCCACCGCCCGGCAGATGCTCGCCGATCTCGGCCATCCCTTCGCCGATGGCGAGCCGGTCTATGACGTGACGTTCGAGAATGTGCAGGCGGGCCTGCGCACCGATTATCTGTTCCGTCTCGCCAATCACCACCACGGCTTCGTGCTCGGCACCGGCGATCTGTCGGAACTCGCGCTCGGCTGGTGCACCTATGGCGTCGGCGACCAGATGAGCCATTACGGCGTCAATGCCGGAGTGCCCAAGACGCTGATCCAGTATCTGATCCGCTGGAGCGTGGAGAGCGGCCAGTTCGACGGCGAGGCGGCGACGGTGCTGCTGTCGATCCTCGATACGGAGATTTCACCCGAGCTCGTCCCGGCCGATGCCGACGGCAAGATGCAGAGCACGCAGGACCGGATAGGTCCCTATGAACTTCACGATTTCTTTATCCACCACACCACCCGCTCCGGCCTCCCCCCCTCTAAGGTAGCATTTCTCGCCTGGCACGCATGGAAGGATGCAAAAACGGGTCAGTGGCCGATCGGCTTCCCGTCGGAGGGCCGCAACCACTATGATTTGGCGACGATCGCCAAGTGGCTTGAAACTTTCTTGTTCCGCTTCTTTCAAACCAGTCAGTTCAAGCGATCGGCGCTGCCCAATGGTCCGAAGGTCTCCGGCGCCGCCGCGCTCAGCCCGCGCGGCGACTGGCGCGCACCGTCAGATAGCGTAGCGACGACTTGGATTGAGGAACTGCGCGCTGCCCTACCCTGACGGCTCATCGCCGGCACACCTTCTGGATGTGGTGCAGCAGTTCCTTCGATTCGAACGGCTTGCGCAGGATGGTCACATTGGGTGCGACGGCATCCAGTTTACTGGAATCGGCGAACCCGGTGATCAGGATTACCGGGAGCTCGGGATCGATCGCGGCGACCTGTTCCGCGACTTCGCTGCCACTGAGGCCTGGCATGGCGAAGTCCACCACTAGCGCGCCGTAGCGCTTTGCCCGCACCAGCGCGATTCCGCTTTCGCCATCCGCCGCTTCCGCAACGGTGGCACCCGCCGCACACAGCGTTTCGATCAGCGATCCGCGAACATGATCGTCGTCGTCGACCAGCGCTACCTCTGCCCCGGAAAGATCGACCCGTTCGTCATGCGCGGCATCGTCCTGCACGTCCCGCCGCGGTTCCACCGTCGCGATCGGCAGGACCAGCGTGATCGCCGTTCCACGACCGACATCGCTGTCGATCGTAAGCGTACCGCCGGATTGCCGCATGACGCCGAACGCCATCGACAGGCCCATGCCCGTTCCCTTTCCGACGCCCTTGGTGGAAAAGAAGGGCTCGACGGCGCGGGCCAGCACATCCGGCGTCATGCCGGTCCCCGTGTCGGACACGGTAAGCGCCACATAATCCCCGACGGGCAGATCCGCCGCAACCTTGCCGCTGCGCAGTTCCGCCGAGATCGTCAGCAACCCGCCTTCGGGCATCGCATCGCGGGCGTTGAAAGCGAGATTCAGAATCGCGAGTTCAAGCTGGAGTGCGTCGGTCTGCACGTTCCAGACCGGGTCGATCCGCTCGATCCGCACCCGGCTGAGCGGCGCCACCGCGCGTTCGACCAGCCCGGCCATCCCGCCGACCAGATCCGCCAGTCGCACCGATTTCACGTCAAGTCGCTGCTTGCTGGAAAAGGCGAGCAGCTGTCCGGTGAGCTGCCGTCCACGCTCCACCGCATCCAGCGCGCTGGACGTCCAGCGGATTACGCGATCCGCATCGTCCGGCTTGCGGGCGATCAGTTCCAGATTGCCGGCGATCGCCTGAAGCAGATTGTTGAAGTCATGCGCGATTCCCCCGGTCAGCTGCCCGACGGCCTCCAGCTTCTGCGCCTGCAGCAGCGCGGCTTCCACACTTTCCCGCTGCGCCACTTCGGCCTTCACATCGGCAAGCGCAGCGTCGCGCTGTTCCACCATCGCCGCCAGTTGCGCATTCGCTTCCTTCAGTTTCTCGGAAGACGGCAGTCGGACCAGCCGCGGAAGCAAGGGCCAGAGCAGGATGGCCGTTGCGACCGAGGCGGCCGCCGTGATCAGCTTGACGATCGCTTCAACGCCGTACAGCGGATAGAAGAGCGTGATGATTCCCATCACATGGGTCAGCCCGCAGGCCAGGATGAAGAGGCCGAAGCACCAGAAAATCCAGCCGAAAATAAGATCCTTGCGCCGACGTATTAGTGTGACGAGCGCGATCGGGATGGAAAAGTAGGCAATCGCAATCAGCGTGTCGGCAATGATGTGGGACCACAGCAGCGTCGGCTGCCAGAACAGGCAATAGCCATGCGGAGCGTAGTTTCCACTCCAGAAGGCAGCAAGCACGCGTTCCATCCGACCCCCTGCGGCCGGTCGCCCGGCACAAACCTATACGAGGACTAGCGCATGGAAAGCGAAAGCGGAACTAAGGAAAAAAACCGGACACGCCCGCGAGATCTTCCGGAGAGTTGATGTTCGGAATCGGCTCCGGCCAATCGATTGCCTTCGCACCGATCCGCGCCGCCCACCCCCGCATCGAGGCCTTGGCATCTTCCGCCAGATGCAGGTCGCACGTTGCCGCCCAGTGGGTCGGCCACACGCCCAGGACCGGCAATTGCGCGACATAGGCCGCTTGCTCTTCTGCCGCCAGGAGCGCCAGCAGCGCGTCCGGCAGCACCGGCGTGTCGCAAGGTGCGACCAGCACCGTCGCTGCGCCACGCGCGGTGCCCGCGTGCAACGCGGCGTTCAGGCCAGCAAGCGGCCCTCGTCCCGTTTCGGGGCGATCCAGCACCCCATCGCCATCAATGCGCCCGCATAGGATTACGCTCGAGCAATACCGCGCCAGTTGCGCGGCGACGTGATCGATCAGCGTGCGCCCACCCAAGCGCGCCAGTGCCTTGTCCGACCCGAACCGCTGCGCCCGACCGCCTGCCAGAATGGCACCGATCGGCTTCATGGTACCAGCGCCAGCAGCGCATCGGATCGCACCAGCGCGGCCAGCCGCAAACCGGCGGCGCGAGCGCGCTCCGCTGCCAGCTCGGTGGGCGCGGAGATTGCCGCGAGCATAGGGCATCCGGCCAGCACCGCCTTTTCCACCAGCTCGAACGAGCAGCGCGCACTGATCAGTGCGAAGCCCCCGTCCCAGCCAAGGCCGCCCCGCGCCATCGCGCCAATCAACTTGTCGAAAGCATTGTGCCGCCCGACATCCTCGCGCACCAGCCGGATGCCGCCATCCACCGCGCACAGCGCAGCGGCATGCGCCGCCCCCGTTACCCGGTTTAGCGGCTGGTGTTCGCGAAGCGCCGAGGCCGCCCGGAAGATCGCAGTCGTGGAGGCCTCCGTCGCCTGCTCGATTGGCGGCAAGGGGCGCAACGCGGCCTCCAGGTTCTCGATGCCGCACAAGCCGCAACTGGAATCGGTCGTTCGGTGACGCACACGTTCGATCACTGTAGTAGGATCGGCCAGCGTGACGCGTAGGATCACGCCGCGCTCGGCTTCATGCGTCTCCACGTCTACGGGCGTGCCCAACCGCTCGGCGGCGACGAAACCATAGGCGAAATCGGCCAGATGAGAGGGGGTCGCCATCATCACGGCATAGCCAATCCCGTTGATTTCGATGGCGATTGGCACTTCGGGCACCAACGGGCGTTGAATCCGGGTCTCCGACCCCTCCGGCGTAACGCGATTGAACCACATTTCCATGTGGCCAGAATAGGCGCTCAGTCCCCGAAGGGTATAGGAGAAAGGCAGAGATCAAGGAGCGGCGCGATGGCCCGGGCAAAAGACGGCACGATCCACTATTCAGGGCCAGAAGGTGGCTGGGGCTCGCTGCGCGGCATGGCGCTGGTCGCAGGCGCCGAAAGGCCGAGCCCGGAAGCGCTGTCCACGCTCGCGCGACAGAACAAACCGGGTGGCATGATGTGCACCTCCTGCGCCTGGACCAAGCCGGCCAAGCCGCACATGTTCGAATTTTGCGAGAACGGCGCAAAGGCTACGCTCTGGGATCTTACCACCCGCCGGGCGACACCCGAGTTCTTCGCCCACCATACGCTTAGCGAACTGCGCGGCTGGAGCGACCATGACCTGGAACAGGCCGGCCGGCTCACCAGCCCGATGCGCTACGATCGCGCGACGGACAAATATTTGCCCTGCACCTGGGAAGAGGCGTTCCGCGCCATCGGCCGCAAGCTTCGGGGTATTCCCGCCAAACAGACCATTTTCTACGCCTCCGGAAAGGCAAGCCTAGAGGCAAGCTATGCCTGGGCGCTGTTCGCGCGGCTCTATGGCCACAACAACCTGCCCGACAGCTCCAACATGTGTCACGAAACCACCTCGGTGGCGCTGAAATCGACAATCGGCGCGCCAGTTGGCACCTGCCTGCTCGAAGATTTCGAGCATTGCGACGCGATCTTCTTCTTCGGCCAGAATACCGGGACCAACAGCCCGCGCTTCATCCATACGCTGACGGCGGCGCGCAAACGCGGTGCGAAGATCGTCACCTTCAATCCGATCTATGAAAAGGGCCTGCTCGAGTTCCGCAATCCGCAGAGCACGCAGATGGTGACGGGCGGCAAAACGGAAATTTCGTCCCATTACTATCAGCTCAAGGCTGGTAGCGACATCGCCGCGATGATCGGCATGGCCAAGCACGTTCTCGCTGAGGAAGATCGCCGCGGCGGCGTGCTCGATCACGCCTTTATCGCAGAGCACACCCACGGCTTCGAAGCCTTCGCGGAGAAGGCGCGCACCACCAGCTGGGAAACCATCGAGGCCGAAACAGGCCTTGCCCGGGCTCAGATCATCGAGGCGGCAGACGTCTATATCGGCGCCGAGCGTGCCATCGGCATCTGGGGGATGGGCCTCACCCAGCATCATGGCGGTTACGACAACGTCGCCGGCGTCGTGAACCTGATGCTCCTGCGCGGGAATATCGGCCGACTGGGCGCCGGCGTATCGCCGGTGCGCGGCCATTCGAACGTGCAGGGCCAGCGCACCGTAGGCATATCTGAGAAGCCCGAACTCGTGCCGCTCGATCGGCTCGCCGAACAATATGGCTTCGACCCACCCCGGGACGAAGGCTACACCACGGTCACTGGCTGCGAGGCGATCGTTGCGGGCAAGGTGCGCGCCTTCGTCGGCCTTGGCGGCAATTTTCTGCGCGCCGTTCCCGATCACGGCGTTATGGAAAAGGCTTGGACCAGCATGGACCTAACCGTCCAGATCGCCACCAAACTCAATCGCGGCCAGCTGTTCTGCGGCGAAACCGCCTACCTCCTTCCCTGCCTCGTTCGGTCCGAGCAGGACATCCAGAACGACACGCCGCAGGTCGTGACGATGGAAGACAGCCTCAGCTGCATCCACGGCTCGATCGGTGAGGCCAAGCCGGCCAGTCCGCATCTCAAATCGGAAATGGCGATCGTAGCCGGGCTGGCACAGGCGACGCTCGATCCCAATCCGCGCGTGCCCTGGGCGGAATGGGCGGTGGACTATGCCGCGGTACGCGACGCGATCGAAGCCACCTATCCCGAAATGTTCCGCAACTTCAACCAGCGGCTGTTCACCCCCGGCGGCTTCTTCAAGGGCAACAGCGCCCGCGAGCGAAACTGGAAGACGAAGAGCGGCAAGGCCGATTTCACCGTGCCAGCAGCGCTCAACGCCACCGGCTTTGCGGCAGAAGAGGGCTTGTACCGCCTTATAACTCTGCGCTCCAATGATCAGTTCAACACGACGGTCTATGGCTATTCCGATCGCCTGCGCGGGATCGAAGGCAAACGCGACGTTGTGCTGATCAACCCCGACGAAATGGCGCGCGCTGGGCTACGCGAGGGGCAGCGCGTGGCGCTTGTGGGCGACGCATCGGACGGCGTCGATCGGGTTGTGGAGGGCCTGGAAGTGCTGCCGTTTAACCTTCCAGATAGTTGCCTAGCCGGCTATTATCCCGAGCTGAACCCGCTGATTGCGCTACGCCATCACGACCAGGCTTCCCACACTCCGGCTGCAAAGTCAGTTCCCGTCCGCATCCGCATCTAGCGGGTGCGGCGGAGCCGCGACGAACCTCGCGATTTTTCCGGCTTGCGAAAAAAGATGCGTTGCGACAACGCTGACGGTCAATTGCAGGAGAGGAAGACATGCTTCGCAAAGCCACGCTCAGCGCCCCGTTGTTTGCCATCGCCATCTGCCTGGCCGCCCCGGCATCGGCCCAGCAGGCGCCGGCCGCTCGGCCATGGGCCAATGCGAAGCTCGCGCCCGATGCGCGCGCCAAGCTCGTCCTTGCGCAGATGACCGAGGACGAGAAGCTCACCCTCGTCTTCGGCTACTTCGGTACCGACTTTTCGCCGAAGAACTTCAAGGCCGATCCGCAGGCCCGCCCCGGCTCGGCCGGCTACATCCCCGCCATCCCGCGGCTGGGCATTCCCGCCCAGTGGCAGACCGATGCCGGCGTCGGGGTCGCAACGCAGGGCGGCGCTGAGCGCAAACGCGGTCGTACCTCACTTCCCGCCGGTATTGCCACCGCAGCCACCTGGGATCCCGCTCTTGCTTATAAGGGCGGCGCGATGATCGGGGCAGAGGCGCGCGCTTCGGGCTTCAATGTGCTGCTGGCTGGAGGCGTCAATCTGATGCGGGAGCCGCGCAACGGCCGCAACTTTGAATATGGCGGCGAAGACCCCCTTCTTGCCGGCACTATGGTGGGCGCGCAGATCGCAGGCATCCAGTCGAACCACATCATTTCCACCGTCAAACATTATGCGGTCAACGATCAGGAAACCGATCGTTTCAAGATGAATGCCGTGATCGACCGCGCCGCCGCGCAGATGAGCGACCTGCTCGCCTTCAAATTCGCGATAGAGCGTTCCGATCCAGGCTCGGTGATGTGCGCCTACAACAAGGTCAACGGCATCTATGCCTGCGAGCAGCCCTGGCTACTGACCGACGTGCTGCGCCGTGACTGGGGCTGGAAAGGCTTCGTCATGTCGGATTGGGGCGCCACTCACTCCACCGTTGCCGCCGCGAACGCGGGCCTCGAACAGGAATCGGGCTGGCCGTTCGACGAGCAGCCCTATTTTCGCGAGCCGCTAAAGGCCGCCTTGGCGAAGGGCGAGGTGAGCAAGGCGCGCCTGGACGAAATGGCGCACCGCATCCTCCGTTCGATGTTCGCACACGGGCTGTTCGAACATCCGATCACCGCCGCACCAATGGAGCTACCGCCGGCGATGCTCGCCAGCCATGCAGCCGTCACGCGCGCCGATGCCGAAGCGGGCATCGTGCTGCTGAAGAACGCTGGCAACGTACTGCCGCTCGCTGGGACGGCGCGCCGGATCGTGGTGATTGGCGGCCATGCCGACAAGGGCGTGCTGGCGGGCGGCGGATCCTCGCTGGTCTATCCGGTAGGCGGCAATGCCGTGCCGGGTATCGAGCCGAAGGTCTGGCCAGGCCCGGTGATGTACCACCCCTCCTCCCCCGTCGCGGCGCTGCGCCGCCAACTGCCGGGCGCGACGATCACCTTCCTCGACGGGAAGGATGCCGCCGCCGCGGCTGCGGCGGCCAAGCAGGCGGATATGGCGATCGTCTTCGCCACGCAGTGGGCTGGCGAAGCTTTCGACCCCTCGCTCACGCTCGCCGACAATCAGGACGGCCTGATCGACGCCGTGGCCGCTGCCAATGCCAAGACTGTGGTAGTGCTCGAAACTGGCGGCCCGGTGCTGATGCCTTGGGCCGACAAGACGGCGGCAATCCTGGAAGCGTGGTATCCGGGTACGGCCGGCGGCGAAGCGATCGCCAATGTGCTGACCGGCGAGGTCAATCCCTCTGGCCATCTGCCGGTCAGCTTCCCGCGCAGCCTTTCGCAGCTCGCGAAGCCGAGCACGCCGAACGACGGCGAGACGCGCTATACCGAAGGTGCGGCAATCGGCTACAAATGGTTTGATGCAAAGGGCGACAAGCCACACTTCTCCTTCGGTCATGGCCTGTCCTACACCAGCTTCGCCTATTCCGGGCTGAAGGCAGCGGCGCCCAAGGGCCAGGTGACTGTGAGCTTCACGGTACGCAATAGCGGCAAGCGCGCCGGCGCGGACGTGGCGCAGGTTTATGTCTCTGGCAACGGCTGGGAAGCCCCCAAGCGACTGGGCGCGTTCCAGAAGGTGTCGCTGGCGGCAGGCGCTTCCAAGGCGGTAACCGTGACCGTCGATCCGCGCCTCTTGGCCACATTCGACGAGGCGTCGAACAGCTGGAAGATCGCAGGCGGCACCTACAAGGTCCTGCTCGGCCACTCCGCCGACGAGATCACGGCCACGACATCCGTTCAGGTTCCCGCCCGCACGCTGCCGGCCGGCTGGCGCCCCTGACGCCCTGCTCCGCCCCCCGATGCAGGCTGCGCAGCGAGCTTCGGGGGTGCGGGGCACTATACCAAAGGCACGCGCCGCCCTTCTTGCGCGCTGTGGCGAGCGGCTTCGATCAGCCGCAGACCGGCCAGAGCATCCGCTGCCGGTACCGGCGGCGGCGCGCCGTCGCGGATCGCAGCGACAATGCCAGCATAGAAGCGCCGATAATCGCCCTGGGGTGATGGCACGGTCTCCACGCAGCCGTCCGGCAGGGTAAGGATGCCATACTGCGCCGAATCTTCCCAGCCATGTGCAGGATCGTGCACTGATCCGCCACCCCGCAGCGCCGCTTCCTGCGGATCAAGTCCGAATTTGATGAAACTGCCGCCCCGCCCATGAATCGCGAAACGCGGGCGCGGCGCCGCGATCATCCGTGAACTCGCCAGCACGACGCGTCGCTGGCCATAATGGAAGGTCAGCACGAAATAGTCGTCGACGCTGCCGCCGACGCGTTGGCTGGCCAAGTCGGCGTCCACCGCCTCGGGCATCCCGAATAGCAGTAACATCTGGTCGATCATGTGCGGCCCAAGATCGAGCAACTGTCCAGCCCCGCCCTCCGGCGATTCTTTCCAAGGCTGGGCAAGATCGGGGCGGAAGCGATCCCAATGCGCTTCAAACAACAGGATTTCGCCCAGCCGACTGCTTTCGACCAGCCGCTGCACCGCTAGAAAGTCGCTGTCCCAGCGGCGGTTGTGGAAGGGGCAGAGCAGCCGCTTTTGCGTCTCCGCCAGCGCGATCAGCGAGTCTGCTTGCGCGGCAGACGGCGTCACCGGCTTGTCAACGACCACATGTTTACCCGCCGCCAGCGCAGCCTGTGCCAGCTCAAAATGCGTCGCATTGGGCGTGGAGATCACCACGAGATCGATATCGGGATTGGTGATCAGCGCGGTGGGCGGCACCGCCGGCACGCCGGGGTACGCCGCAGCCACCGCTTCGCCACGCGACGTCCCCACCGCGGCGAGCACCAGCCCCTCCACCGCATCGATCATTGGCGCGTGAAAGGCAGTGCCACCTAGCCCGAAGCCGATCAAGCCCGTTCTGATCATGCAAACTCCTCCATCCGTTGGCCACCGCACCTATTAGGTAAGACCGGAGTTTCAAAGCGGCAGGGGATTCAACGGTAGATCAGGCGCTTCAACCGCTTGAGCGGCGCCTTGAAGCGCTGCGCCGACCGGAGCTTCATCCGCAGATACACTTCGATGCGGTAAAGCCGGCGGTGTAGCCAGGATTTTCGCAGCACGTGATCAAGGGCCGCATGCAGTTCGTTTCGGCCTAGGGCGACTGCCGCGCGTATTAGTTCCTGCACGAATATAACTTCGTTCCTCCCACGCAGTCGTAAACTACGGACAGCCGCGAGCGAATAGCCGCTCCAATCGAAGCTGATCGACTGTTCCCGTGCACCGGCTAGATCCAGCGCCATCATCGTCCGCAGGCATTTCTGGCATCGCGAGCAATTGATCCATGCGCCGCCCTGCACCCCATCTCCACATACTGCCAGCGTCCCCGAACCAACCGGCCCGTGGACGATGCCCAAGATCTTTTCAAACCGTGTGAATTCCGCGCCGAAATGGGTACAGGAGACGCGATCAGAAGAATATTGCGGATCCAGAAGCGGATGCGATCCCCAAGGGATCAGCGCCGTCAGATCGTGCGAGGAACTGATGAACCAGCGATCGACCTGCTTGGAAAGTGAGTGCGCGACGGCAGCCATACATCCGCCGTGCGTTGCGAACGCCCACAAGTCGTGAACGCGGTCATTGCAGGTCATGATGTTGGTCGCCACGAAAATCAGATCGACATCCTGTGCGGCCAATGCACGCCGATAGGACTCGTATAGCGCCAGTTGATGCGGCTCCGGCAAGCCATCCTCGCTATGGATGATCGACAGCGCCAGCAGCCGTCCTGCCTGCTGCTCCTTCAGCCACGTGAGCGTGAAGGTCGCGTCCACGCCACCGGAGAACAGCAATCCGGCGGCGTTGTGCGATGGCGTTGGAGTCTGAGGCAGATACAGGCCAGCGGGGATGGTCTTTCGGATCGGCGGTCTCGGCCGGTCCGCGAAGCCGAACCAGGCCGACAACAGCTTTTGCGCTTCCGCGATGCCGCTCTGCGGGGAAAGGTGGAAAGGCAATCCGGAGACAGCATCGCACAGTGCGGCGAAGATATGAGCACCGTGCGCCATACCTTCTTCGCAGATGTGATGACTGAATTCCTCCGGTACGCTCAGAATGAAGTGCCGGTCTGACGCCTCTGTCCCGACCTTCGTTCGCAACCAATTCCTGCCGCCAGAATCCTGGCAGCGCGCCGAAGCCCTAACTTTCACGCCCCCTCCCCGGTAAGGTTTACAACCTGTTTACCAGGCACCTAGCATGTCTTCAGATTGTGATCTACGGATCTATAGAGTCTCTATTTGGGCCTTCGGACAATGTTGGCAGAGAGCAGCATCAAGAGACCTCGTAACGATTTCATTAATTTTCAGTAGTATACTGAACGAACCGCGACACGGACGATTATTCGGAATGATGTGCAGACGGATCGATTGCAGCGCGAGACGACGACAGACCGCCGGCTTCCCATCGGAAGCTGACTAGACCTTGCGGGCTCGCAGCAGCGGCTCGATCGCCCCGGCCATCGCATCATAGCCTGCTTCGGTCGGGTGCACGCCGTCATAGGCCATGCCGGGCTTCATCGCCCCGGATGGATCGCCAAGCGCTAGAGTATAGTCGACCCACGCATGGCGTTGGGCCTTGGCATAGTCGCGCAGCCAGGCATTGATCGTGCGGATCGGCGGGACAACCTCCAGGCCGGGCCGCCAGGGGAAATGATCGGCCGGTGGCACCGACGCCAGAATTACGTCGATCCCGTTGGCCTTAGCAATCTGCGTCATCATTCGGAAATTGTCGAAAGTCTGCGCGTGCGTCATCTTGCCGGTATTGCCAGCGATGTCGTTTGTACCGGCCATGATGTGCACAAAACGCGGCTTTAGCTGCACCACATCGGCCATCATCCGCAGCACCATTTGCGGCGTCGTCTGACCGCCGATACCACGCCCGACCCGGCCAGGGGTGAAGAAGCCCGGCCGCTTTGACTTCCACCCCTCTGTGATCGAGTCGCCGAGGAAGACGATGTTCACCGTCTCGCCGGCTGAGAGGATGCGGTGATTGTCCTCCGCATAGCGGCTGAGTTCGGGCCAGTCCTCGTGCAACAGACGCTCCTTGCGCTGCTCCCAGCTTTCCTGTGTCTGAGCGTGCGCAACAACGGGAAGCGCAAGTGTTCCGGCCAGCAGCGAACGGCGGTGAAGGTTCATGGTTTCTCTCCTCGGCGGAATGCTTGCAGGGCCTTCCGCCGCCGTCAATGGATCGACGCGCTGCCGCCGATCCGTACGGCCTGGGTACGCCCCGCCGTCACTGCGAAGCCACACAGGACTATGTAGCAAAGCGCCGGCACGATCAACGCAAAGGCATAGCCGTGCAGATCGGCGACCTTACCGACCAGCAACGGCAGCACCGCGCCGCCCACGATCGCCGTGCACAACAAGCCGGAGGTCGCCTCCTCGCTGGCACCCGAACGCTCCAGCGTCAGGGTGAAGATCACCGGGAACATGATCGAATTGAACAATCCGATCGCCAGCGCGACAAACCCGCCGCTGACTCCGCCGACCAGCACGACATAGAGGCACATCGCCGCCGCGATCACCGTGAACAGCGCCAGCAGCTTGTCGGCGCGCACGCGGGTAAGCAGCAGCGATCCGAGCGCGCGACCCACCATCGCGCCGCCCCAATAGAAGGCGACGGCCTTGCCGGCCTCTTGCAGCGATACGCCGGCCACGCCGTCGCTGCCCATCAGCGTCCCCAGCAGCGGCACACCGAACGGCGCGTCGGACTGGCCCCACACGCCGTTGTCGTTAAGAAACAGCGCCATTTGCGTGCCGATCGACACTTCGGCGCCGACATAGAGGAAGATACCAAGCGCACCGAACAGTGCCCAGGGCGAGGAAAAGGCGCTCAGTAGCCCGCCGGTAGCGGCCGGCTTCGGCGCAGCCTGCGTCACGACGCGGCGACTGAGGAAGAAGAATACCGCGAGCGCCGCGATCAAACCGCAGATCCAAAGATAGGCGGTGTCGATACCAGCCAGCGCCTGCGCGCGTACCTCTGGCGTGACGACCGTACCGTCCTTGACCTCGACGCCCTGCAGGAACAGGTGCGCACCCAGCAGCGGGCCGAGAAACGTGCCGAAGGAGTTGAAGGTCTGGCTGAGCACTAGCCGAAAATGGCTCCCCTTAGGATCGCCCAGCGCAGCGGCCAGCGGATTTGCCGCAACCTGCAGCACGGTAATCCCGCTCGCCAGCACGAACAGGCCGAGAAGCACTATCCAGTAGTTGGCAAGATTCGCCGCGACCAGCATCAACAGGCAGCCGGCGACCATCGTGCACAGCGCCAGCAGGATGGAAGGCACCGCCTTCAGCCGGGAAACCAGCGCGGCGGCCGGTAGCGAGACGACGAAATAAGCGAAGAAGAAGGCCGTCGCGCTCGCCTGCGCCTGGAAATTGGTGAGGGTGAAAACACCCTTCACCGCAGCCACCAGCGGATCGACCAGCGAGGTGATGAACCCCCAGGCGAAGAACAGCGTTGTTACCGCGGCAAATGCCAGCGTGGTCTGCGTGGAACGTGCGGAAGCCAAAGCGATCCCCTCCTGCTTGTGGTGCTCCATGTTGACGGCACGAATCCCGACAACGTTGCCAAAAGTCAAGCAGCGGGCGGGTTTTCGCACTCGCATCCGCCCCCAAGCCTCGCCTATAGGAGCAGCTGTTGATACATGAAGCGACGAGTGGAGTATTGTGCGTGGACGAAACGACAAAGCTACGTAGGGGCGGTACGATAAAGCCGGCGATGGCGGCGGCGATCGCACTGGTCAGCGTCGTCGCTTCGCCGGCTGCCGCGCAGTTTCGGTTGATCCCTGCTCCCAAGCCGCAACAGGCAAAGCCGCAGGCTCCAAGCCCCACGCCCTCGGCCACACCGGTATCAACGTCGCAGCCGGCACAGGCTGCTCCGGCTGTCCCCATTCAGCCGCGGCTTATCGCGCCGCTGCCGGTGCTCAGCAGCCGCCAGATGACAGAATTGCGCCAGTTGCTTACGGAAGCCGGCCTGGCACAAGGCTTGCGCCGCATGACGGCGACGGTCACGTTGCCCAACGACAATGACGGGCTGGTGCGTGCCGCACTCGATTATGCCCGCGCGGTGCATGCCGGGCGTCTCGACAGCAGCGACTTCATCAATGACTGGGGCTTGCGCCCCGTACCCGTTGATCCGCTGCCCGGATTCGCCGATGCGGTGAAGCGCGACCGGCTCGGGGCCTGGGTACGATCGCTCCCGCCGCCCTATGCCGGCTATGACGGCCTGGAGAAGGGCCTCGTCACCTACCGCGCAATCCTCACTGCCGGTGGATGGCCCAAAATGGCTACCGGACCAGATCTGGCTAAGGGCGCCACCGGCGCGCGCGTGCGTGCGCTGCGCAAGCGGCTGGCGGTGGAGGACAAGCAGGTCTCCGCCTCGGGCGACATGTTCGACGACAATCTTCAGGAAGCGGTTGTCCGCGCCCAGCGCCGCTACGGGCTGCGCCCCACTGGCGTCGTCTCGACAGGCACGCTGGCGGCGCTGAACGTGCCCGTGGAAGATCGCGTACGACAGATCATGGCAAACATGGAACGCTGGCGCTGGCTGCCGCAGCAACTGCCCGCCAAGCGCATCCAGGTGAACATCGCCGCCGCGGTGATGACGGTGTTCGAAGGCGACAGCCCCGTCGCTTCGATGAAGGCGGTGACGGGCCGGCCGGGCAATGAAACCCCGATGCTGGAATCCCGCATTCATTCGATCGTGCTCAACCCGCCCTGGAACGTGCCGAGCGGGATTGCCGCGAAGGAATTGTGGCCGAAGGGCGAAGCCTATCTCAAGCGTAACGGCTACCGCATTATCGGCACCGGCCCGGATCGGCGCCTGCAGCAGCAGTCCGGCCCGAAGAGTGCGCTTGGCCGCTACAAGTTCGATTTCGACAATCCCTATGCCGTATATCTCCATGACACGCCCGTTCAGGCCGGCTTCTCCAGCTACAGCCGATTGGCCAGCCATGGTTGTGTCCGGCTGGAAAAACCCGGCCCGCTGGCCGAACTGCTGCTTCGCAACGATCCCGCTTGGCAGCCGGAGGCGATCGCCGCGGCCGTGGAAGGCGGCAAGACGCAGCGCGTGCGGCTGGCGGAGGCCGACCAGGTGTCGGTCTTCCTGCTCTATTGGACAGCCTTCGCTGGCGCGGACGGCGCCATGAACTTCCGCGACGATCCCTATGGCTGGGACAAGCTGTTGGCTGACAAGATCGAAGCGCGCGCGGCCGTGAGCGCCGCAACCGCCTCGTAACGTCTCATCGAAAGGAATATCCCATGAAGCTGCGCACTTTCGCGATCCTGGCCGGTGCCTGCCTGATGCTCGCCGCTTGCGGCGATGGAGACGAGTCCACCAGCCCGCCGGACGCCAATGTGACGGAGATCACCGTTCCGGAGACATCGGCTGACATGAATATTTCGACCGAAGAACCGGCCGCGATGCCGACGGAGAACGCGGCACCGGAGCCTCTGCCCACCGCTACGCCGACACCGTTCAGCGATCAGGAGCAGACCGAAGCCGACGCCGCAGCGACCGGCATGACGTCGCGGATAGACCGCGACGCCGAGCGGGATGGCGAAGAAAAGAATCAGTAAGCCGGCGCTGCCGGGTCTGTGTCAGCGCGCGGCCCCGGCGGCCTGCGTCCTATCGCCGATATGGCCGAGCACGAGCCCGAGTTGCTCGGCCGAATAGCCAGCGTCGTGGAAGGCTGCGACTTCCTGCTGCGGCAGTTGCGCGCCCTTGTGCCAGGCAAGCACCGCCAATCGGCGGAGCGCCTCTAGCCGGGGATCGGCGAGCCGCGGGTTGGCGCGTTCACCGCCAAATACCGTTCGGAGCAGCGCAGACCAGCGGCTCGGCGCCTCAAGCGACGACAAGCGATCGCCACGCGCAATCGCGAGAACCTGCCACTCCACATTCGTAAGTTCGGCAGCAGCCCGCTGGATCAGATCGCGGGGCGCGGCAATTGCCTGCCCGCGAAGATGGGAAAGATCCAGATATGCCATGGCCTGCACTCCCTCTACACGACGGATGTCAGGCCCCTTTGGCATGCCCCGATGTCAGGCACCGCCCTGCCGTTCCGCCAGAATGTTCCACCCGGGCTTGCGCAGGTTGCGTTTGGAAAGGCTGTTCCGCAACCAGCGCATTCTATGCACCGGGCCGCTCCGTTGCGCATGTGCACGCCGGCACCTGGCTTCGTTTCGGTATCGTATTTGTAGATCAGCGTTCCGTTACGTCAAGCAAAAATCGTACTGGCTAGTACTCTTTTGATCCAGTGTTTTCGTGGGGGCTGCTCCCGCCCGTCAACATGGGTAAGCAGCCAGCATGGCTCTCGAAACGTTTCCTGCGCATCGCCTTCCCCGCCGCTCGGTGCTCGGGGGCGCCGCTGCCTTGCTCGCGCTGCCCTCTGCCCCCGGGTGGACAAAGAGTGAGGATGCAGCGGTGCGACTGCGCAATTTGCTCGACGATGCGAGAAACAATCTCGCGGCGACACTTGCGGCGTTGCAGAGCATGGACCCGGCACGGCTCGCCCCCTCCGCCAGAATTGATCTGCTCACCGCTCGCGCAGGACTAGCGATCGACATCGAGCTAGCACAACGTTTCCCCCCGGCTCGCCTCGGCAATGATCCGGTCGCGCATGCGTCGAGTATAAGCCGGCTGCCGAACGATGCCGATCGCTATGCCCTGTTGCTGCGGCGGTCGGTTGGCGACGATGCCGATCCTGCCAGACTCCGCCGCCGCTTGCAGACCGAACTGGCGCGCACACTGGCGCGTGCCGATACGCTGTTTAGACGTGTCGGCCGGCGGCATGGCAGCGTCGGCGCGCGCTATTCCGAACTCTGGCGTGATCCCCGCTGGCTCTACACCGACGACGATGCCGGGCGCGATCGCGCCGTCGCCGACATGAACCGCATGCTGGACGCGGCACGCTCCAAATTACGGCGTGGCTTCGGCCCGCTGCCGACCCTGCACCTCTCGGTGCGGGTGCAGCGAATGACGCGCGCAGAGGAAGCCGCTGGCCGGCAAGGCTATCGTGTGCTTCCCGATGGCGCACGGCCGGGCGCCTATGTTGTCGACCTGAAGGACATCCGCCGCCGCCCGCGCTGGACGCTGCCGGCGGTGGTGCATCACGAGCTTGTACCCGGCCACATGGTTCAACTCCCGATGGAGGCAGCGGCCTCGCCTCACCCACTGCGGATCACCTATGCCGCCGCCTTCGCAGAAGGCTGGGCCATCTATGCCGAGCAACTGGCATCGGCGCAGGGAGCCTATCGCGGCGATCCGCTGGGCGAGCTGGGACAATGCCACTGGCGCCTGTTCCGTATCGCTCGGGCCCTCGCTGATCTGGGCCTGCACGTGGAGGGCTGGTCCTCCACCATGGTGCTGAATAACTGGCGCGAATGGATGGGAGAGCCCGCCTATTTCGCACCTTTTGCCACTGATCTGGACCGTATCGTCCGGGAGCCCGCGACGCGCGCGGGCGAAGCCGCAATGTGGCTAGCCATTGAAGATCTGGCACGCAGCCGCTCTGCCATCGCCTTCCACCGCCATGTCCTCGCGCACGGACGCATGCGCACCGATCTGCTCCGCACGACGTTGGGCGCCACCGCGTGATCGGGCGTCCACGGCTACTGCTGTTCGCCTGCGGGGACTTTGCCTTCAACCTCTACTGGCAGGGGCTAATGCTGTTCCTGCTGTTTTACTACACCGATGCGCTCGGACTACCGGTGGAGACGGCGGCAGCCATCTACACCGCCGCGACCGTCTGGGACGGCCTCGTCAACTTCGCGGTCGGCACGCTCGGAGATCGATGGCGGCCACGCGGCGGCTATCGGCGCATGTTGATGCTTGGCGCAGTGCCGCTTGGGCTGGCATGCATCTTGACCTATCTGCCGCCCGTGCTTGACGGACCTGCGGGCGTAGCCCTGATCCTAGGCGGTCACCTGCTGTTCCGCACCGCCTATGCCGCGGTCAACATCCCCTACCTCGCCATGTCGGCGCGGATCAGCAGCGACAGCCGTGATCGCGCGTTCATCGCCGGCGCCCGGATGCTGTTCGGCACGCTGGCCTGGGTTGTGGTGGCCCGCGGAACCATCCCGATCGGCGCCTGGTTCGCCGGCACCGCCGTACCGGCACGCGTCTATCTGGGTGCCGCAGTCGCATTCGCGGCCTTGGGCACGGGGATCCTGCTGATTGTCGGCGCCAGCTATCGTTCCAATGGTGCGCCGGAAACGACGAAGGCCACCCCGCCTTCCATCGGTGCCGCCTTGCGCAGCATCGCCGCTAACCGCGCCTTCGTGACGCTCAATGTGGCGATGATGGCGATGATCGTGGCTACCTCGATCCTCGGCAAATCCGTGCTCTACTACTTCAAATATTTCCTCCACGATGAAGCCGCCGGCCAGGAGGCACTGGGCTGGATGGGAGTAATGAGCGGTTTTGCCGTACCGGTATGGATGCTGCTGCAGCGGCAGATCGGCGGCCGCGCATTATGGTTCGTCGCGGCCGGAGCATGCATCCTTGGCCTTGTGCTGTTCGGGACGCTTCGAATCGGCAGCATCTGGGGGATGCAACTTTATCTGGTCGCGATGCAGGCGGCGATTGTCGGCCTGCATTTCGTCTTCTGGGCAATGCTGCCCAACACAATCGAATATGGCGAACGGACAACTGGGCTGCGCGTGGAGGGCGTCGTGTTTGGCATGGCGGCGCTGCTCCAGCGTATCGCGATCGGCGTCGCCACGCTGATCCTCGGCATCGGCTTCGGCTCCGCCGGCTATGTCGCCAATGCCGAGCAACAGGCCGGCACGCTGGCGGCAATGCGCTGGACGATCGCGGGCGCGCCGCTCGGCTTCTTCCTGCTTTCCTGCGCCGCGATGCTGCTCAATCCCCTCGGCCGCGGTGCTCATGCCCGTCTCCTCCAAATGATGCGAAGATGAACTGGGGCCTACGAGCCGGTTCAGCTTCGTGAAGCGCGGCAAAAGGTACTGCTTTCCTTATTGAAGAGGAGGTGGAGCCATGAAATTGCTTAAGTTATTCGCCCTCGCCAGCCTGGCCGTGACTGGAATTGCCGGCGCCAGCAGCGCCAACGCGCAGGGCTGGGGCGGCCCGCGCTATGAACGGCATCGCTACGACCATCGAGTCGACCGTCACGATCGGTGGGAGCGGCAGCGTCACTGGGACCGCGGCCACCATCGCGGCTGGGATCGTGGCCGCTCCTATGGCTGGAATGGCGGCTATCGCTATAGCGGCCGCCGCGTGTGCTGGACGGAATGGCGGTACGGCCGTCCCGTGCAGATTTGTCGCCGTCGCTGAACGGCTACCGGGTGCCCGCCAAATCCGCTGGCACCCGGTTCACTCCCGCAGCGGCAGTGAGAAGAGGAAGCGCGCGCCGTGTTGCGGCGTGCTTTCGACTGCCAGGTCGCCGCCCATAGCCCGTGCAAGCCGCCGGGCAATGTACAGCCCCAATCCGCTGCCGCCCGGTTCGGCGGGATCCAGTCGCGCGAACTTCTCGAAGATTTTTTCATGGTCGGCCGGCGCGATGCCTTTGCCCTGATCGGCGACGATAACGCACCCGACGCCGCCTTCCCGTGCCAGCGCGACTCGAACGACGCCGTAGGATGGTGAATAGCGCACCGCATTGCCGATCAGGTTGACCAGGACTTGCAACGTCCGCCGAAAATCTCCCGTCACGCGCAGCACCGCCTCCGCGGCCGGCGCGTCGATCGTGACCCCAGTCTGCGATGCGCGCACAGTAAGCAGCGCGGCCGCCCGGCGGGCTAGGGCCGCCAGATCAATCGCGTCTGCCGTCGTTGCGACGGCTGCCTCCTCAGCCACTTGCAAGTCCGCCAGATCCTCGATCATAGCAAGCAGATGCCGCCCGGCGTCGGCGATATCCCCAGCATATCCCGCATAATCCTCTCGAATCGGCCCGCTGTCCTGCTTGTCGATGGCTTCTGCGGCGGCGATGATCCGGGCAAGCGGCGCACGCAGTGCCCGCTCCAGGCGTCTCCCGAAACCCGGTGGGTACGGCACCTGCGGCAGGGCGGCGGTCGCTGCCGCGCGCGTCGCAAGGGCTCCGCCGTCATGCGCATGGGCCGCGCCAACGAACCCGGCGAAGCGTCCCTCGGCATCGCTACGGGGCCGTGCCTCCAGCCGAACCCATTGCGCGGTTCCGCGCAGCTCGGCCAATTGGCCGTCGAAACGGGCCCGTGCGGAAACCGCGGAAAGGATCGGCAACTGCCCGTCCGTGTCCTGCGCGAGCGCGAACAAGCGCGTCAGCGGCTGACCCAGCAGCGCGCGCGGATCCACACCCTCATACGAGCCCACATCGGGAGAAACGAACGTCAGGCGCAGCGACGCGTCTGTCTCCCACAGCAATTCGCCATGGGTCCGCAAGAAGTCGCTCTCTCTGTCCGGATCGTGCGTTGGACGCCACGCCGAGCGGTGCCGCCAGCCGCTCACCTCCAGGCGGACACCGCCGCGATCCGGACCGGCGCGGACCCACAGGTCCAGATCCTCCTCGCCATCAGCCGCGACCACCCCGCGTGCGATGCGGATGCCCAGCCGATGAGAAAGGCTGGCCAGTTCGGCGATACCTGGCACTGCCAGCGGTGCGCCGATCCGCCCCCCCGCGCGGCTGTTCAGCGCCTTCAGCAGGGGTTCGGCGTCGATCAGCCGGCCGGCGGCATCGACGCGCGCGACCGCCAGGGGGCCGGCTTCATCGGCCACCCTCGCCCCATCCTGCCATGGCGCTACGGCGAAGGGCCGCTCGCGCCGCGTGATAGGCGGGGTCCAGCCGCAACGCCGCCAGCACCGCCCATGCCTGGGCATGATCGACCGCGCCGACCGCGTCGACGCAGTCGGCAAGCACGGCGATCGCTCTGTTCGGATCCGCCTCACACAACAGAAACCCGATCTGCGCGATGGTGTCGCGCGGTGCGCCTATGGCGTGCAGCGCCAGCACCAGCCGCTGGGGATGCCGATCGAGCACGAGCGCCCGCGCATCTGCATATCCGATCTGCGCCGCATGGGCGAACAACGCCAGGAACAGCGCCAGCCGACGATCACGTAGCGCTTCGACCAGAAGCTCGGGCACTTCGCGTGGTGCACTGCCGATCGCAGCCGCAAACCGCATCGCTGCGGCGTCTGCTGCCTCGTTCGGGAACGCCTCCGCCGCGGCGATCGCACGGCGCACGGCTGCGCATAATGCTTCGTCTAGAGCGATATCAGCCTCGGCTCCTGCCTGCTCACGCTTCGCGGATGCAACCCACCAAAGCAGCTTGGCATGCAAGTGCAGAGGCGCACGCTGTTGTCCCGTTTCAGGATTTCCTTTGTGATGCCCCGCCAGCAAAAGATCGCGGGCGGCTTCGGCGATCGCCGGCACTGGATGATCGATGAAGCGGTTGATCAGACTGACGCGCGCCGGATCGGCCGACGCATGGTGGGGTAGCGCCTTACCGAGCTGGTCCTGCCGCACTTGGCCGATCAGGGCGTCGGTCAATGTCCAGTCGTTCAGCAGGCCAGCTGCGCGCAGCAGCGGCAGCACTTCACCTGCTCCCGGCGTCGCAAAATCCGATAGCGCGCGCTCCGCGGCCTCCACCCATTCTTCTAGCAGCGCCGTCATGCCGCTGCGGGTGGCTTCATCAAGCCGGAACGCCTCCGGCACCGAAAAGTCCTGAGCGGCGGCAGCCGTGGCAGCGCGCACGCGCCGTTCGGCCGCTGCGGCACGCCCCAGCAGGTCTTCAGCGCCCAGGAAAGAACCATGGCGCGTATCGGCGATGTCGTCCGACATCACGCCAGTCTACCCCAGTCGAATTAAGCGCAGCCTAAGATCGCCGGACTAGGATCGGTGGCGAACCGCCTCGATCGCGGCCGCGAGCGTCGCGACAGCGTAAAGCTGTGCCACAGCCAAGCCGATCAGCGGGAAGCCGGCGATCGCGAACGGTGTGAGGATCAGCAGCTGCGCCGATGCGTTGGCCCACCAGCGGCGGCGCGGGACCGGTACGCGCTCCGCGAGAAGCTGCGCAACCAGTGTGCCCAGGGCGAGCAGCGTGGACGCAGCCGTGCCTAGCCCCACATGCATCCGCCAGCCATTGGCCAAGACCACCAGCGCGAACAGCACGAACACTGCCGCCTCGATCCCGCGGGCACGTGGCTCCTCGCCCCGCAGCGCCGCATGGGCGGCGCCCGTGGCAAGCGCCAGTGCGGCGAGCAGCGCGATGCACACACCAATGCCCTGCCAGCCCGCGAACGTCGCCACGACCGATCCAGCACCCAGAACGCCACCAGCGATCAGCGGCGCCCAGTCCGGGATCTCGCGCGCCATCAGCTGCGGCAGCACATAGCGGGCCGCCCGGCTGAATACCCACCGGTCCGCCCACAAAGTGCGCCGGTCACTGAGGGCGGCGAGCACCGAATCATTGCGCTCGGCCAGTCCTTGCGCGCTCCGTTCGACGGCATGGCCGGCGCGTGCCCATACCGGCGCGAGCGGCACCTGCAACGCGCCCGATTGGGCGGCGACGCGCAGCAGCGCCGACTGGAAGTCATAGTCTTCCGGCATCGTGGCGATCTGGGCGAGGTGCGCCGCCTGGATCCGGGCAATCCCCGCCCAGCAATGGCGCATGTCGAGCCGCTCGATCGCTGCCGGCGATTCCGCGTCGTCAGTGACGAGCAGCGCGTTGTGCGGTTCCGCGGCCATGCGCTCCATCACCGGATCGATGGTAACCAAGCCGTCGGCCAGCACCAGCACATCCGCGTCCCGCAGCACCTTTTCGGCGGCTTCCTCGGCCGATCGGACGATCTCGATGGCAAGCTGCCCCCGGCCCGCCCGCTCGATCGCGGCCAGGAACGCCGGGGTCACGCGACCAGCGGCGACCAGCACCTGTTCGGCACCGATCCCGGCGAGCAGCCGCACCTGATATTCCAGCAGGGTCATGCCGCCGAAGGGCAGGCTGCCGACGAGCGCGCCGGGCCGGTCTAGCGCCTCCTCCACGGCGAAGACGAGGCCGACGAGCGCGCGTGCCTGGGTAACCATGTCGCTCCCCCTCAATAGAGCAGATGCGATTGCCGCATCTCGATCCACGCCGCTTCGTCCGGTGCGGCGAGCGCGTCCAGGTCCCCCGGCGCGGCGCCCGCATCATCCACCCATTGCCGCAGGCCGGGGCCCCCGTTGATCACATCGATCGCCAGCTTGTCGAAGACATACTCATAGGGGAAGTCGCGCCACAACGCGTAGTCCGGCGCCAGCGCCCGGATCGCCTTGAAGCCAAGGGCCTGAACACGCCAGGGACGGAAGGCGGCATGGTCGTAGCCTGGCCCTTCGGCATGAAGGAACACGCCCGAGCAGAGCTGGCCGACATGCTTGTGGAAGGTGGGCTGGAACCACATCGGACGCAGTGTACAGCCGGCCAGCCAGTTCGGCGCCAGCCGGCGCATCTCGGCGATCACCGCCGAAGCGTCGATGTCGGGCGCACCGAACAGTTCCAACGGCCGGGTCGTGCCGCGGCCTTCGGACAGCATCGTTCCTTCCAGCATCACCGTCCCAGCATAGGCACGCGACATGTTCACATTTGCGGCATTCGGACTTGGGTTGATCCAGGGGCGCTCAGGCGGCCAGCCAAAGCCCGGTGCCGCCTCGGGCTGCCAGCCCTGCAGCGCCACCACCCGATAGTCTAGGTCCAGGCCAAAGTGCGCGATGAACCAGTGGCCGAGTTCGCCCAGCGTCATCCCGTGCCGCATCGGCATCGGCCCCGCGCCGACAAAACTCTCCCATCCGGGCAGCAGCGTCAGCCCCTCAACCGGCCGGCCGGCGGGGTTGGGCCGATCTAGCACCCAAACCGCTTTGCCATGCTTCGCTGCGGCTTCGAGGACGTAGAGCAGCGTCGTGACGAAGGTGTAGATTCGGCACCCGACATCCTGCAGGTCGACCAGCATCACGTCGAAGCTGTCCATCGACGCGTCTGTAGGTCTGCGGACCTCGCCATAGAGGCTGAATACTGGCACGCCGTACTGTGGATCGGTGAAGTCGGGCGACTCTATCATATTGTCCTGCAGGTCACCGCGCACGCCGTGCTGCGGTCCGAACACAGCACTGATCCGAACCCCCGCGGCGACCAGTGCATCGAGCGAATGCGTGAGGTCCGCGGTCACGGATGCCGGATGGGCGAGCAGCGCGACGCGCTTTCCCTGAAGCGGCTTGCGCAGGCTGGCATCGGCGAGGAGACGATCGATTCCGAAAAGCATAAGACTCAGCCTGCTGGCGGCACTTCGAGCACAAAGCAATCCGGATCGTGGAAATCCGGGCGATCGCCGCCGTGGCGCAGGGCCCAATAGGATATTGTGCCGTCCTGCTCCTCGATCACCGCGGTCACTCCGCATCGCAACACACCCGCCGGCACGCCCTCCAAGCGCACCGAAAGCAACATCGCCACACTGTCGAACTGGATGGCAGGCGGAACGTCCTGCTCCAGCGGCGCCATGCCCTCTCGCCGACCGGTGAAATGGTAGGCGGCCCATCGGCTGGAGGGGGCAAAGTTGAACTCGCAATAGCTGCCCGCCGCCTCTTGAACGAACAACTCGAAGCAGGTGGAGCGCCACAGTCCGTCGGTCCGCAGCGGTTCTGCAGGAATTGGCAACACCAGCGCTTCCGCCGGAGACTCGACCCGATAGACAATATCCAGTCCGTCGCCGCCTCGCGATACCGCACAGTGGAGACCGGCAACGGCGTGGGGTTGTGCGGCGCGATGCGGCAGCAAACGGATCATCGTCCCTAGCGTAGAATGACAGCGACCGGAAGGAAAGCGTGGCCTCTGCCGCACGGCGCTTGCCTGTGACGCCTTGCCGGCGCAAGCGCCTGCAAGATATTGCAACGATTCGCCAGGGCGGTCCCGCCGTGCATTTTCTCCATACCTTCCACCTCGCCGCCTATCTCGACACGCTGCTCAGCTACACGCTGGCGCTGCTACTGGGCGCGGCGATCGGCGCCGAGCGGCAGTTCCGCCAGCGCACCGCGGGCCTGCGCACCAACGCGCTGGTCGCGCTGGGCGCCTCCGCATTCGTAGACCTTTCTCAGCGCATTGCCGGCGATCTGGAAGCGGTGCGGGTGATCGCCTATGTCGTCTCCGGCATCGGCTTTCTGGGCGCCGGCGTCATCATGAAGGAAGGCATGAACATCCGCGGCCTTAACACTGCGGCAACTCTGTGGTGCTCGGCTGCCGTTGGCGCCTGCGCCGGCAGCGACATGGCAGCGGAGGCCGCCACGCTTGCGGTGTTCGTTATCGCCGGCAACACGCTCCTGCGGCCCGTCGTGAACGCCATCAATCGCGTTCCGCTGTCGGGCGGTCAGGTAGAAGCTACCTATTTCGTGACACTGACCACCGAGCCGGCACGCGTCGACGTCTTGCGCGACCTTTCGACCGATCACCTCGAGCTGATGCGCTATCCCGTCGCGGAGATAGACACCATAGAACGTCCCGATGGGCGTACCGAGATCCGCGCCCGCCTCGTTTCGACCGCCGCCCTCGATGCGGATCTCGACTCGATTATCGTGCATCTTTCAAACCGGCATGACGTTCAGCACGCCAGCTGGGCGCTGCAGAGGCAGGACTGATCGGCGGGGATGACGCGAACGCCGGCATTGGCTATGCGCGGCCCTATCATGACCGAATACACGTCCGATCTGCTCCGTCTGCTGTCCTCCCGCGGCTATATCCACCAGGTTACCGACGCCGGCGCGCTCGACGCGCTTGCCGCCAAGGAGATCGTGCCCGGCTATATCGGTTTCGACCCCACTGCCCCGTCGCTTCACGTCGGCAGCCTGGTGCAGATCATGCTGCTGCGTCGTCTGCAACAGGCTGGCCACAAGCCGATCGTGCTGATGGGCGGCGGCACCGGCAAGGTCGGCGATCCCAGCTTCAAGGACGAAGCTCGCAAGCTGCTGACGATCGATACGATTGCCAGCAACATTGCTTCGATCAAGACTGTGTTCGAGAACTTCCTGACCTTCGGCGACGGCCCCACCGATGCGGTGATGGTCGACAATGCCGATTGGCTCGACAAGCTCGAATATATCCCGTTCCTGCGCGACATCGGCCAGCACTTCTCGATCAACCGGATGCTCAGCTTCGACTCGGTCAAGCTGCGGCTCGATCGCGAACAGTCGCTCAGCTTCCTCGAGTTTAATTACATGATCCTCCAGGCCTATGATTTTCTCGAGCTTTCGCGCCGCTCCGGCTGCCGCCTGCAGATGGGTGGATCGGATCAATGGGGCAACATCGTCAACGGCATCGAGCTGTCGCGCCGCGTCGACGGAACCGACGTGTTCGGCGTCACCACCCCCCTGATCACGACGGCGGACGGCGGCAAGATGGGCAAGACCATGTCCGGCGCGGTGTGGCTCAATCCGGATCAGCTGCCGCATTACGACTATTGGCAGTTCTGGCGGAACACCGACGACCGCGACGTCGGGCGCTTCCTTCGCCTTTTCACCGATCTGCCGCTCGATGAAATCGCACGCCTGGAAGCGTTGGAAGGCGCTGAGATCAATGAGGCGAAGAAGATCCTCGCCAACGAAGCCACCGCCATGTGCCGCGGGCGTGCCGCCGCCGAGAACGCCGCTGAAACCGCGCGCAAGACCTTTGAGGAAGGCCATGCCGGTGATGCGCTACCGACGTTGGCGGTCGCCGGGGAAATCGCGATCGTCGATGCGCTGGTGAGCCTTGGCTTCTGCGCCTCTAAAGGCGAGGCGCGACGGCTGATCAAGGGCGGGGGCGCCAGGATCGATGGCGTGAAGGTGGAAGAAGAAGCAACAATGGTCGCCGTTACGAGGGAGGTACGGCTTTCCGCCGGCAAAAAGCATCATGGCGTTCTCAAACCTGCAACTTAAGCCACTGTTTACCAGCCTTCTTGTGCGCCGGTTCATATACCCGCCGTAATCCGGATCGGTACCTCCAGTACTCGACGAGGGACAAGTGCGTTCAACCGGGGCAACGCCGGCCGCCAGCGACGGCCGGTCGATCAATCGTGATGAAGTGCAGCACCGCGCGCGTGGGGTGGGGGCGGAAGGTAAGGTTATCGTCCTGCTGATCGTCAACATTTCGGAGGACGGGTTGATGGCCCGGTGCGAGGCGCCCCTGGACGCGGGCGACCTGCTGGGCGTGCAGCTGCCGGTGGTGGGCGGGGTCGAGGCGCAGGTGCGCTGGGCGCTCGGCGGACGGATCGGATGCCAGTTCCAACCGCGCATCCCGCCGCAACGCTACGCCGCCGTACTGGCGGCCATGCGAACGTCCGGCACCCCCCGCGCCTGATCTAGAGCGGATTTCGACCGCACTGAATCGGTGAGGGATTCCCAAGGAACGCGATTTCTGATTCAGAATGCATGCCGGTGAAGGAGTCCGGCATGGATGGGTCATGCTTTGTCGATGGATTTGCGGGTTCGTCTTCTGGCTGTGATTGACGGCGGGCTGAGCTGTCGGGCTGCAGCCGCCCGGTTTGGGGTTGCGCCGTCGACCGCGATCCGCTGGCACGCCCAGCGGCGGGAAACGGGCAATGTTGCCGCCAAGCCGCAAGGCGGAGACATGCGTTCGCGTCGGGTTGAGGAACGGGCAGCTGACATTCTCGCGCTGTGGGAGGCCCGCAAGGACATCTCGCTGGAAGAGCTTCGCCGAGCCTTAGCCAAGAAGGGTCTGGCAGTCTCCGTCGCAGGGCTGCATCGCTTTTTCGCGCGTCGAGGCATGACGCGCAAAAAAAGACTGGCCATGCTGTCGAGCAAGACCGGCCCGACATCCTGAAACAGCGCCGCGACTGGTTCGACGGCCAGGTCGATCTGGAACCGGAACACCTGGTCTTCATCGACGAGACCTGGACCGCCACCAACATGACCCGCAGCCATGGCCGCTGCGCCAGGGGTGAGCGGCTGCGGATGGGATATCCGCATGGCCATCGCAAAACCACCACGCTGGTTGCCGGCCTGCGCATGACCGGCATGGTCGCGCCGATGGTGCTCGACGGCCCGATCAACGGCGACTGGTTCGAAGCCTATGTGGCGCAGGTCCTTGTGCCCACACTGCGCCCCGGCGACATCGTCATCATGGACAATCTGTCGAGCCACAAGCGACCGGCGGTCCAGCATCGGATCGAGGCGGCAGGCGCAACGCTGCGCTTCCTCCCGCCCTACAGCCCTGACTTCAACCCGATCGAAAAGGCCTTTGCACGCCTCAAGGCCATGCTGCGAAAAGCCGGCGAGCGCACTGTCAGCGGCCTGTGGAACCGCATCGGCGCGCTCGTCGACATCTTCCAGCCCAGCGAATGCGCCAACTACTTCAGTTCCTGCGGATATGATCCAGATTGATCGGAAAACGCTCTAGCCGGCGCGGAGCAGACCCACCGCAGCGTCGCGCTCGAACAGGTACAGCGCCAGCCGCGCCGCCTGCCCCCGCTCGCCATGTAACCCGCCGTCCCGGTCGACGAGCAGCCGCGCATCGCCATTGGCCGCAGGCAGCAGCGCGCCCAGCATGTCCGGTTCGGCCAGCCGGAACTGCATGTCGCCCGACTGGCGCGTGCCGAGCAGTTCGCCCGCCCCGCGCAGCCGCAGATCCTCCTCGGCGATGCGGAACCCGTCATTGCTCTCGCGCATCAGCGCCAGCCGCGCCCGCGCGGTCTCGCTGAGATGATTCCCGCGCAGCAGGACGCAGACCGAACGCCCCCCGCCCCGCCCGACCCGCCCGCGCAGCTGGTGGAGCTGGGCGAGGCCGAAGCGATCGGCATGCTCGATCACGATCAGCGTCGCATTGGGCACGTCGACGCCCACTTCGATCACCGTCGTCGCGACCAGCACGCCCAGTTCGCCCGCGGCGAAGCGCGCCATCACCGCGTCCTTCTCAGGCCCCTTCATGCGTCCGTGGATCAGCCCGACCTTGTCGCCGAAATGGGCCTGCAGCTCGGTCGCGCGCGCTTCGGCGGCGGCAAGATCGCTCTTCTCGCTCTCCTCCACCAGCGGGCAGACCCAATAGGCCTGCCCGCCACCCGCCAGATGCCGACCGAGCCCACCGACGACCTCGCCCAGTCGCTCCTCCGAGATCACGCTGGTCTCGATCGGCTGGCGGCCGGGCGGCATCTCGTCGAGCCGGCTCACATCCATCTCGCCATATTGCGCCAGCGTGAGCGTGCGGGGGATCGGCGTGGCGGTCATCACCAGCAGATGCGGCGGCCGCCCGGCCTTGGCCTGCAGCATCATGCGTTGCGCCACGCCGAAGCGGTGCTGTTCGTCCACCACCACCAGCCCCAGGTCGCGATAGGTGACGCCTTCCTGAAAGATCGCATGGGTGCCGATCAGGATGTCGATCTCGCCGGCCGCCAGCCCCATCAGCGTCGCCTCCCGCACGCGGCCCTTATCGCGGCCGGTGAGGATCGCGACGTTGATTCCCAGCCCGCCCAACGTGCGGCTGAGCGTCTCGAAATGCTGTCGTGCGAGAATTTCGGTCGGCGCCAACAGCGCGCCCTGTGCCCCGGCCTCGGCCGCGATCAGCAGCGCCATCGTCGCCACGAGCGTCTTGCCGGACCCGACATCGCCTTGCAGCAGCCGCAACATCGGCTGCGACTGCGCCATATCGCCTTCGATCTCGCGGATCGTGCGCGCCTGCGCGCCGGTGGGGGCATAGGGCAGCTTCAGCGCATCGCGCAGCCGCCCGTCGCCGGTCAGCGCCCGCCCCCGCTTCGCTCGCGCCTCGCCACGCACCAGCAGCAGCGCCAACTGATTGGCGAACACTTCGTCATAAGCCAGCCGCTCGCGCGCCTTGGCGTCTGCGGGATCGGCATGGATCCGCGCCAGAGCGTCTCGCCAGTCCGGCCAGCCCTTCTGCGCCTTCAGGCTGGGTTCGATCCATTCGGGCAGGTCCGGTGCCCGCTCGATCGCCTGGGCCGCGAGCGCGGCGATTCGCTTCGAGGTGATGCCTTCCGAACACGGATAGATCGCCTCGCGCCCGCCGACGCCGTCCACCTGGTCGAGCGGCAGCACATGGTCCGGATGGACCATCTGCAGTTCCTGCCCATAATGCTCCAGCTTGCCCGAAACCCAGCGGGGTTCGTTCAGCGGCAGCTGCTTCTTCGCCCAGCCGGAACTGCCGCCGAAATAGACAAGGGAGACATGGTTTCCGCTGGCGTCCACCGCCTGCACCCTGGCCGGCGAACGGGCGCCGCCGCCGAAGCGATACTGTACGGGCGTGAGCGTGATGGCGATCACCTTGCCCGAATCGGCCATGTCCAGTTCGGCGCGCGGCAGGCGATCGACGAACCCGGTCGGCAGATGGAATGCGACATCCACCACCCGCGCCAGCCCAAGCCGCTCCATCGGCTTGGCAAGCGCCGGGCCGATGCCTTTCAGCGCCGTGACCTCGGCGAACAGGGGATTGAGAAGCTCGGGTCGCATCCCCCCGCCCTATCGCGGGGCGATGCGACTGACAAACCCGCTCAGGCGGCGGTGAAGATGGAGCTATTGTTCGCAAGCGCCGCTTCGATCGCCTGCACCACTTCCGGCACAGACGAGCCGATGACGACTTCATGTTCCTTGCCGAACGAAATGACACCGAAATCAGCACCCGCCATGTTGATCGTGGAGACGGTGCGGACGGAGGAAACGTTGACTAGCATGGGCTCGCCGTTAATCGACTTCAGCATCACGAAACGCGGGCGGTTGTTCAGAAATTCACTCATGATTCGACTCGTCCCCATACAGGCGTGATGTTGGGGGTTAGACCACATCAACGTTAACAACCTGCCCAATGGGACGGCCATATCCGCGCTGGCCAATCGCCACCGCCGCACCTATCTGATGCGACGGAACCCCTGGCCGACCGCTCTCCCGGCGATGTCGGCCCCTTGCCGTTGGAGCGCCCATGGACCGAGAGACCCGCCTCAAGCGCCTGCGCTTTCGCAGCTGGCATCGCGGCACGAAGGAAGCCGATCTGCTGATCGGCGGTTTTTTCGACCAGCACGGCGAGCGCTGGAACGACGATGAGATCGCCCTGTTCGAAACGCTGCTCGAGGAACAGGATGTCGACATCATGGCGTGGGCGATGGGAACCGCCGAGGCACCCGAGCGCTACCGCGGCACGATCCTGAGCGCACTCAAGACGCTGAACTACGTGCCTATTTCCGAGTAAGCACTGATCTGGCCATTCACCCTCGCCCTTCCGGCGCTGCGCGCCTCCCTCCCCGCTGCCAAGGAGAGAGGGAGTATAGGGCCCGCTCCTAAGGCGGTGGAAAGGGTGAGGATGGCCGCACCGCACACCGACACGAGACCCCATGCCTGATCTGAAGACGATCCTTTCCGCCAAGCATCCGCTCACGCTCGCCGGCGTGCCGGGCGGGTTCCTGCCCTGGATGCTGGCCGATCTTGCCCGCGCCGGCCGGATCGCCGTGTTCATTGCCGCCGACGAAGCGGCGATGCGGGCGGTGGCCGGCACGGCGGGGTATTTCGCGCCGGAGCTGGAGGTGCTGACCTACCCGGCATGGGATTGTTTGCCCTATGATCGCGCCAGCCCCACCCTGCGGGTGATGGCGGAGCGGCTGGCGACGCTCTACGCGCTGCAGGGCAAGAGCGAGGCCCCTCGCCTGCTCGTCACCACGGTCAACGCCGCCACCCAGCGGACGCTGACGCCGTTCCGGATCCGCCAGCTGGTCGCGCGGCTGGCGCCGGGTGAGCGGATCGGACTCGACCGCCTTACCGCGCTGCTGCAGGCGAACGGCTATGTCCGGGTGGAGACGGTCAACGATCATGGCGAGTTCGCGGTGCGCGGCGGCCTGGTCGATCTGTTCCCCAGCGGCGCCGAGCAAGCGCTGCGACTCGATTTCTTCGGCGACGAGATCGAAAGCGTTCGCACCTTCGATTCGCAGGACCAGCGCACCACCGGACGTGTCGAAGGGTTCACCCTGCTTCCCGCCAGCGAAGCGTTGCTGGACGAAGAAAGCGTGAAGCGCTTCCGTTCCGGATATCGCGATCGCTTCGGAGCCACCGCCACCGGCGATCCGCTGTACCAGGCGATCAGCGAGGGCCGGCGGCTGGCAGGGATGGAGCATTGGCTGCCGCTGTTCGAGGAACGGCTGGAAACGCTGTTCGATCACCTGCCCGACAATGCCGTTATCGTCCGCGACAGCGGAGCGCCGGCCGCCGCCGAGCAGCGTTTCGAAGCCATCAAGGATTACCAGGAAAACCGCATCCGGGCGCAGTCTGCCGACCCGGGCAGCTATCGCCCGCTGAAGGCCGGCGATCTGTATCTGCTTGCAAAGGAGTGGCAGGCCCAGGTCGACGCGTGCCCGATCCACCTCGCGACGCCCTTCCACGAACCCGAATCCGACCGGGTCGTGGAATTCGGCGTCGACGGCCCCCGCGATTTCGCGCCGGAACGCGCCGCTGGAAGCAACGTGTATGAAGCGGTGGTCGCGCACCTCAAGGGGCTGCGCAAGCAGGGCCGCAAGCCGGTGCTCGCCAGCTATTCGAACGGCGCGCGCGAGCGCCTGAAGGGGCTGCTGGAGGATCACGGCCTTACCGGCGCCGTGCCGGTGGATGGCTGGCAACCGGCGCTTGGCGTCGCCAACCCGAACGGCAGCGGGCTGCAGGTGGCGCTGATCGTCCTGCCGCTCGACCACGGCTTCACCGCGCCCGACGTCGCGGTACTTACCGAACAGGACATGCTCGGCGACCGGCTGGTCCGCCGATCGAAGCGGCGCAAAAACACCGACGCCTTCCTGCAGGAACTGGCGACGCTCTCGCCCGGAGACCTGGTCGTTCACCTCGATCACGGGATCGGCCGCTACGAGGGGCTGACCCAGATCCCGGTGCAAAAGGCACCGCACGACTGCGTCGCGCTGGAATATGCCGGCGGCGACAAGCTGTACGTTCCGGTCGAGAATCTCGAAGTGCTGAGCCGCTACGGCTCGGGCGAGGAAGGTGCGAGCCTCGACAAGCTGGGCGGCGAAGCCTGGCAGCGCCGCAAGGCGCGGATGAAGGAGCGGATTCGCGAGATAGCGGGCGAGCTGATCGCCACCGCCGCGCTGCGCGCCACCCGCGGCGCCGATGTCGCCGAGCCCGATCATGGCGGCTATCCGGCGTTCGTCGATCGCTTCCCCTATGAGGAAACCGACGACCAGGATCGCGCGATCGGCGACGTGCTGGCGGACCTCGCCGCCGGACGGCCGATGGACCGGCTCGTCGTCGGCGATGTCGGCTTCGGCAAGACCGAGGTCGCGCTGCGCGCCGCCTTCGTCGCGGCGATGGCGGGCATGCAGGTGGCGGTGGTGTGCCCGACGACGCTGCTTGCCCGGCAGCATTACAACAATTTCAAGGCGCGATTCGAAGGATTCCCGATCGAGATCGGCCGCCTTTCCCGCCTTGTCACCGCCGCCGAGACGAAGAAGGTGAAGGAAGGCCTTGCGGCCGGCACGATCGACGTGGTGGTCGGTACCCATGCCGTGCTGGCCAAGACCATCGACTTCAAGCGTCTCGGCCTCGTCATCGTCGACGAGGAACAGCGCTTCGGCGTCACCCACAAGGAACGGCTGAAGGCGCTGAAGACCGACGTCCACGTCCTCACCCTCACGGCCACGCCGATCCCGCGCACGCTGCAGATGGCGATGAGCGGACTGCGCGAACTGTCGGTGATCCAGACGCCGCCGGTCGATCGCCTGGCGGTGCGCACCTATGTGATGCCCTGGGATCCGGTGGTGCTGCGCGAGGCGCTGCTCCGCGAACATTATCGCGGCGGCCAGAGCTATTTCGTTACCCCCCGCATCGCCGACCTGCCGGAGATCGAGGAGTTCCTGCGCAACGACGTGCCCGAGGTCCGCTATGTCGTGGCTCACGGCCAGATGTCGCCCACCGAAGTCGAGGAGCGGATGTCCGCCTTCTACGACAAGAAGTTCGAAGTGCTGGTCTCGACCACGATCGTCGAAAGCGGGCTGGATATTCCGAGCGCGAACACGCTGATCATCAATCGCGCGGACAAATTCGGCCTGGCGCAGCTCTACCAGCTGCGCGGCCGCGTCGGGCGCGCCAAGACCCGCGCCTATGCCTATATGACCACCCCGCCGGAACGGCAGATGACCGAAGCGGCGGAGAAGCGGCTGAAGGTGCTTTCCGACCTGGAAAGCCTGGGCGCGGGCTTCCAGCTCGCCAGCCACGACCTCGACATTCGCGGCGCCGGCAACCTGCTCGGCGACGAGCAGTCGGGCCACATCAAGGAAGTGGGCTACGAACTCTATCAGTCGATGCTGGAAGAGGCGATCCTCGACGCCAAGGCCGGGGGCCTGCGCGACGAGAGCCGGCCCAAGGATCTCTCGCCGCAGATCACCGTCGACGCGCCGATCCTCATCCCGGAGGACTATGTCCCCGATCTCGACCTGCGCATGGGGCTGTATCGCCGCCTGAACGACGTGGAGGACAGCAACGGCATCGAAAGCTTCGCCGCCGAGCTGATCGACCGTTTCGGCAAGCTGCCCGAGCCGACCGAAAACCTGCTGCGCCTGATCGAGACCAAGCTCAACGCCAAACAGGCGTGCATCGCCAAGCTGGACCTGGGGCCGAAGGGCGCGCTGGTCACCTTCCACAATGACCGCTTCCCCAATCCGGCGGGGCTGATCGCCTATGTCGAAAAGCTGGGCGAGACGGCGCGGCTGCGGCCGGACATGAAGCTGGTGATCAACCGCGCCTGGGCCAATCCGGCCGCGCGGCTGCACGGTGCGCTGCAGCTTTCGCGCGGGCTGGCGAGGGCGGCCGGCTGACCCGCCTCAGCTGCTGTGATCGGCGATGATTTTCCACCCGCCGGCCTCCTGGTGCAGCACCAGGCTGGTGGGTCCGGAAGCGCTGTGCCCGTCCGGGTAGCGCAGCGTGTAGCGCCCGATATAAAGGGCATAGCCGGGCCCGAGCGGACGATAGTCCAGCCGCTCGATCGTCAGCGAGCCGCGCTTGGCGGGATCGGCAAAGTCGTATTTGGCGCGATAGCGGGCGGTCATCGCCGCCTTGCCGCGGACCAGCCCTTCGCCCTGGACGAAGCTGGTGTCGGCATCGTCGGAATAGATCTGCATGAAACGCTGGACATCGCCGGCATTCCAGCCCGCCACGCTCTCGGCCATCGCCGCATCGATCGCAGGCAGATCCGCTGCTGACAAGATCTTCAAGAGAGCGATTAAAACCAACATATTTCTTAATTCCCTGTACGTCTGAGACAGACAATACCAACGACTAAAAACAACTTCCTGATCGCGCAGCGGGCTCCATACTTTCGATGATAGCAGCCTCATCGGATAATATTCATATATGCGAAGATGTATCTGACTCACATACGCGAAACACCGGAATTATACTTAAGCCCCTCACGTGTCCCTCCGGACATACTATGATGTAGAAAACCGGTCAGCCGAGCCTCGGCAACCGGGGGCGCAGCAGTCGTACTAAGGGGATTAGACCAGTGGCTGAACAGATGATGTCGCGGCTCAGCTTCATGGAACTGGACGAGAAGCAGTGCGAAACGCTTCGCGCGACGCAGCCCTGGGTGGAAGCCACCTTGGGCAGCGCGCTCGACCACTTCTATGCGCGCGCCGGCCGCACACCGGAAACCGCGAAGTTCTTCCGCGATCGCGCCCATATGGACAAGGCGAAGAGCGCCCAGCAGAAGCACTGGGCCCGCATCGCCGCCGCCGAATTCAACCACGAATATTATGCCAGTGCCCGCCGTATCGGCTCTACCCATGCGCAAATCGGCCTGGAGCCGCGCTGGTATGTCGGCAGCTATGCCATCGTTCTCCACCACCTCATCACCGGCGTTCACCGGCTCAACAGCCCGCTCAAGCGCCTGATGCGACTGTTCCGCGGCCCCAGCTCCGAACAGGCGACGATCGCGCTGGTGAAGGCCGCGCTGCTCGACATGGAAGTGTCGCTGTCGATCTATTTCGAGGAAGCCCAGGCGGAGCGCGATGCGGCGATCGCCTCGTTCGAGAACGCGCTCAACGCGCTTGCAGAAGGCGATCTGACCAACGAGTTGAGCGGACTTCCCAAGAGCTTCGCCGCGCTCGAGAGCAGCTATAATCGCACGCTGACGCGCATCCGCGACATCATCGGCTCGGTCAGCGAGGGCACCCAACGCATCCGCTCCGGCATCAGCGAAATCTCGCAGGCGTCGGAGGACCTGTCCCGCCGCACCCAGGGCAATGCCGCCTCGCTGGAGGAAACCACGGCTGCGGTGACACAGATGGAAACGCGCTTCCGCTCCACCGCCGAAGCGGCGAAGCACACGGTGGGCCGCGCCGATCAGGCGATCTCCACCGTCAAGGAAGGGCGCGGGATCGTCGACGAGGCCGTGCAGGCGATGGGGCGCGTTTCGGAAGCAGCCAAGGGCACGGACAGCGTGATCGAGGGCCTCGACAAGATCGCGTTCCAGACGCGGGTTCTGGCCATGAACGCCGCAGTGGAAGCGGGCCGCGCCGGGGAAGCCGGTCGTGGCTTCGCCGTCGTCGCCGACCTCGTCTCGGCCCTGGCGATGCGCGCCGAGGAAGAGGCCGGGCGCGCCCGCGAACAGCTGACGATGACCCAGGCGGAAATCGTGACGGCCGTGGACGCGGTGCAGAAGGTGGACGGTGCGCTCGCCAACATTTCGGGCGATGTCAGCCAGGTCCATGATCTGTTGGGCAGCATGGCCACCGACAATGCCGCCCAGTCCACCGCGATCAGCGAAATCTCCAACGCCGTCGGCGCCATGGATCGCGCCACCCAGCAGAACGCCGCGATGGTGGAGGAAACGTCCGCCGCCGCCCAAAATCTGAGCAGCGAAGTCGGCGAACTGGCGACGCTCGCCGCACAGTTCCGCACCAATGTCGGCGCCCGCGGCGGCGACTTCCGTCAGCTTCCGGCGGCCGCGGTCGCCGCGCTGACCCGGCCGGACTTGTAATCCATCGCCCTACCAATCGCGTACCAGCGCCGCGAGCGCTGGTACGTCGATCGGACCCGAGCACAGGAACCCCTGGAAATACTGGCAGCCTTCCTTCGCCAGCATGTCGAGCTGCGCCTCCGTCTCCACGCCTTCGGCGACAACGGAAAGACCCAGCGATCGCGCCATGTCGATCACCCCGCGCACCACGATCCGGTCGCGCGCCGAACCGGTAATCTCGCTCGACAGCTTCTTGTCGATCTTCAGATAGTCGAGCGGCAGCGCCTTCAGATAGGCCAGGCTGGAATAGCCGGTGCCGAAATCGTCGATCGCCACGCGGCATCCCGCCGTACGCAGGTTGGATAGCAGACGCGCGGCGTCGCTAAGATCGGCCATGATCCCGCTTTCGGTGATCTCGATCGTCAGCCGCCCGCGGGGGAACCCCGCCGAATCGATCCAGCCGAGCAGGCTTTCGCCAAAGCCGACCCGCCCGACATCTCCCGCCGTGACGTTGATCGAAAGACGGATATGCTCCAGCGAACGCGGCCATTTGGCGGCGATGCTGAGCGCGCGACGCTGCACATGCTCGCTCAGCACGCCGGAAAGCCCGGCGCGTTCAGCGGCGGCAAACAGCGTTTCCGCGCCGATTTCGCCATGCTGCGGGTGCTGCCAGCGCGCCAGCGCCTCCACCCCGACGATCTGCCCCGTCGCCACTTCGAGCTGCGGCTGGAACAGCACCCCGATCTCGCCGCGCTCCATCGCGCGGCGCAGATCGCCGATCAGCGATTCGATCGAAGGGCCGCTGCCCGTGCGCGCGACGCCCTCGCCCAACAGCGTTTCGCTCGCGCGCCGGAGCAGCGCGGCGGCGCCGTCGCCTGCCACGCTCTCGGTCAACACCACTCGCGCGCCGAGATGGACCAGTTCCCCCGCCGCAACGAACGGCCGGGCGAGCGCCTCTTCGATGCGCCGCGCGGCGGTGCGCAACGCCGCTGTGCCGGGATCGACGGCAGCGGCGAGGAAGTCCGATCCCCCGATCCGCGAAACCACCGCATCGGCGCCCAGCGTCTCGCGCGCAGCCTCCGCCACGCGGCGGGACACGCCACGCAGCAATTCGTCGCCGGCGCCGCGCCCATAGGCCGTGTTGATCGTATCGAACCGGGCGAGGCCCACCAGCACGAGGCCGACGCGTTCGCCCTTGCCCAGCGTACGATCGATCCACCGCCGCGCGCTGGGCGCGTCGCGGGCGCCGGTCAGCACGTCGCGCACCACCGCGCCAGCGTCCGGCGCCATGCCCAGCGGCTCGACCAGCGCATCGACCCGCCCCGTTTCCGCATCATATTGCAGATGCTGCACCACGCGGCCCTTGCCGGGCAGATCATGCGCGAAGGCCGTAGAGCCCGAATCGCGCAGCCGGCGCAGCGCCGCTCGCGCAAGACGGCGATCGGACACGTCCAGCCGCCGCAGCAGCGCGCGCATGCCGGGCGCCTCGGGCAGATCGAGCAACTGCGCCAGCGCCGGCGTCAGCTCCACCGATCCCAGCTCGCGATCGAAATGCCAGCCGAGCGGATCGGCTACGCTGCCGCCCTGGCCCGCCCATCCGGACAGACGCTCGACATAGCGTTCGGCAAAGCGAATGGCGTGCGCGATCGCCGCGGAAGACATCGGGCTGCCCAGGAAATGCGTGGCGCCCGCCTCGAAGAAGCGACCCATGTGCACCGTGTCGCTTTGCGAGACCAAGATCAGCATGGCCGCGCCATAGGCTTTGACGGTGGCGCCGAGCAGGCGCGCAGCCTCCAAGCCCTCGCTCATCGCGCCGCGGGCGTCGATCACCACCACGGAAGCGCCGCTGGCGAGGAAGCGCGTCTCCAGTCCTTCGCTGCGCCGCGCCGCCACCACCCGCCAGCCACCGCCGGCGGCAGCCGCCGCCACCTCGTCCCGCTGGCGGAAGGAAAGAACGAACACCGGGGTTTCAGCCGCAGCGGCGGGGGTCTGGACGATCGTGAAGCCTTCTTCCATGCTTGTTCCGATAGCGGCTCGCGACGCGGTCCGCCATCCAAGCCTTGTGCGAGGCGGTACAACGCCTTACCTCGAGACAATGGCCAGCGCCCCCGCCCCTGCGACGCCGCCTTCGCTGGTCGATCGCCATGGCCGCACGATTCGCTATTTGCGCATCTCGGTCACGGATCGCTGCGATCTCCGCTGCCGCTATTGCATGGCGGAGCATATGCACTTCCTGCCCCGTCATGCGGTACTGAGCCTCGAGGAGCTGGGCCAGATCGCTGCGCGCTTCATCGAGCGCGGCGTCACCAAGATCCGGCTTACCGGAGGCGAGCCGCTGGTCCGGCGGAACATGGTGACGCTGGTCGAACAACTCGGCCAGCGCATCGGCAACGGCCTGCGCGAACTCACCCTGACCACCAACGCGACTCGCCTGGAGGAGCATGCCGAAGCGCTGTTCGCCGCCGGCGTGCGCCGCGTGAACGTCAGCCTGGACAGCCGCAACCCCGAAGTATTCCGCTATATCACCCGCCATGGCGATGTGGCGCAGGTGCTCGCGGGAATCGACGCGGCGCGCGACGCCGGCCTGCGGGTGAAGATCAACATGGTAGCGCTGCGCGGCCTGAACGAGGACGAGATCGCGCCCATGCTCGCCTGGGCGGCCGAGAACGGCATGGATTTGTCGCTGATCGAAACCATGCCGCTTGGCATGATCGACGAAGATCGCGCCGATCGCTTCCTGCCGCTTCCGGACGTGCTCGCCCGGCTCAAGACCCAGTTCGCGCTCACCGCCGACGCGCACGATAGCGGCGGGCCCGCCCGCTATTGGCGGGTGGGCGGCAGCGACAGCCGGCTCGGCCTGATTTCGCCGCTGACCAACAATTTTTGTGCAAGCTGCAACCGCGTGCGGCTATCGACCGATGGACGGCTGCACATGTGCCTGGGGCATGAGGACTCGGTGGACCTGAAAGCCGCGATTCGCGAGGGGGGAATAGAGGCAGTGGACGAAGCGATCGATCGGGCGCTTGCCGCCAAGCCCGAGCGTCATGATTTCCGCATCGAGGCAGGCGCCGCGCCCGCCGTGGGGCGCCACATGAGCGTGACCGGCGGATGAGCGTGGCCAAGCCGCGCGCATTGCTGGCATCGCCCACCGCGCCCGCGCAGACGGCGGCGGAAGAGCTGCGCCAAGCCTATGACTGGGTGCCGATCGACGCGGCCGAGGAAGTCGTTGCGCTCGGCGGCGACGGCTTCATGCTGCAGACGCTGCACGCAATGCTCGAACGCCGCCAGCTGCTGCCGGTGTTCGGCATGAATTTGGGGACCGTCGGCTTTCTGATGAACGACTGGCGGCTCGACGGGCTTACCCAGCGGCTGGAACGCGCCCGCCCCTTCCGCGTCGCGCCGCTGGCGATGACGGCGACCACGGTCGAAGGCGAAACCTGCGTGCTGCCCGCGATCAACGAAGCATCGCTGCTTCGCGAAACCCGCCAGACCGCCAAGCTGGAAGTTACGATCAACGGCCGAATCGTGATTCCCGAGCTGGTGTGCGACGGCCTGCTCGTCGCGACCCCGGCCGGCTCCACTGCCTATAATTTCTCGGCCCAGGGCCCGATCCTGCCGCTCGGATCGGCGCTCGTCGCGCTCACGCCGATCAGCCCGTTTCGCCCGCGCCGCTGGCGTGGTGCGATCCTCCCGGAGAAGAGCCGCATCGATATCCGCGTGCTCGAGGCCGAAAAGCGGCCGGTGAGCGCCGTCGCCGATCAGCGCGAAATCCGCGAAGTGGCGCATGTCCACGTCGAAATCGATCGGGTGCGCGACCTGACGCTGCTGTTCGATCCGGAACACGCGCTGGACGATCGCATAACGATGGAGCAATTCATTGCATAAGGCGCTTGCAAAGTCCGAAAACCCGCTGCTATAGGCGCGCCTCCCGACGCGGTGACGCACCGCCAAGGGGTTGACCAGAGTGGTCCCCGATAGCTCAGCGGTAGAGCATTCGACTGTTAATCGAATGGTCGTAGGTTCGAATCCTACTCGGGGAGCCATCTGCTGTTGTCGGGACCGGTTGCGACCGGTCCCTCACACAGCCCCCCGTCCATACCGCCACGTTTCAATCGCTTCGCCGCAGCATCGGGGTTGAACGCTCGGTCGCGACGCCGATAACGGCTCCGCAGTTCGCATCGACGAAATACGACACCGGCGCCCAGTCAATCTCCATCCACGCGTCCGGCCCTGTTTGCCGCTCTCGTACGCGCACGGTTACGACATCCGCGGCGGCAACACGTTCCCGTCGCGTCTCGATGTCGACCTCGCCCTGCATGTCCAGCCGCTCGCCAGCGAAGCGAAGCGCGGCGGCAATGGCCTCCGCGTCGGTGATCATCTCGCGCTCTCTGCTCTGTAAGGTGCAGTCAACGCATCGTAGCGTTCCGGCGTTGCGCTTGCGACTCGCCTGGCCGGCTGCGATGCTGGGATGATGGACGATCTCGACGCATTCATCGCCGGCCTGCCCAAGGCCGAGCTCCATCTCCACATCGAAGGCAGCCTGGAGCCCGAGCAGATGTTCGAATTCGCGCGCCGCAACGGCGTGGCCATCCCGTTCGACAGCGTCGAGGCGGTGCGGGCGGCCTATGAATTCTCCAATCTGCAGGACTTCCTCGACATCTATTATGCCGGTGCCGACGTGCTGCGCACCGAGGCCGATTTCCACGACCTCGCCCTTGCCTATTTCCAGCGCGCCGCCGCCGACGGCGTGCGCCATGCCGAGATCTTCTTCGATCCCCAGACGCACACCCAACGCGGCATCCCTTTCGGAACCGTAGTCGAAGGGCTGCTGGCGGGCATGGCAGAGGCCGAGGCGCGGCTGGGCGTCACCTCGCAGCTGATCCTTTGCTTCCTGCGCCATCTCGACGAGGAAGATGCGTTCAAGACGCTGGCACAGGCCGAGCCCTGGCTGCATCGCATCGCGGGCGTCGGACTCGATTCGTCGGAAATGGGCCATCCCCCGTCCAAGTTCGCGCGCGTCTTCGCGGCGGCGGCCGACAAGGGGCTGAAGCGCGTCGCCCATGCCGGCGAGGAGGGCCCGGCCGATTATGTCCGCGAAGCACTGGACCTGCTCCAGGTCGACCGGCTCGACCATGGCAATCGCAGCCTCGACGATCCGGCGCTGGTCGCCCGGCTGGCGCGCAGCGGCATGACGCTCACCGTGTGCCCACTTTCCAACGTCAAGCTGTGCAACGTCGCCGCCATCGACGCGCATCCGATCGACCGGATGCTCGACCTCGGACTGCGCGCCACGGTCAACTCGGACGATCCCGCCTATTTCGGCGGCTATATCGGCGAAAATTACCGCGCCGTCGCCCGCGGCCGCGGGCTGGACCGGCGCCAGCTCGCTACGCTCGCCCGCAACAGTTTTCTCGGCTCGTTCCTGCCCGACGCGGCGGTGGCGGCGCACTGCGCAGCGATCGACGCCTGGCTAGCGGAGGCGCGCTGATGGGCGAGATCGTCTTCACGCACTTCACCCACGATCAGCTCGTCGCCGGCGTCCATGCCATCGCCGAGGCGGTGGCCGGCTGGTCCCCCACCCTGCTGGTCGGCGTCGGGCGCGGCGGACTTACCCCGGCGGTATATCTTTCGCATCGCATCGGCCTGCCGCTCGTCTCGGTCGACCATTCGACTCGGATCGCTCCGTTCGGCGAGGAATTGGTGGCGGTGCTGGCGCGGCGCACCCGCGATGGCGAACGGCTGCTGTTCGTCGAGGATATAAACGACAGCGGCAAGACGATCGCCGAACTGCGCACGGCGCTGTCGGCGGCAGGCGCGGTCGCCGGGCAGGTCCGCTTCGCCGTGCTGCTCGACAATTGCCGCTCGTCGCAGCGCGTCGAGTATCGCGCGCAAACGATCGACCGCGCCGTGCAGAAGGACTGGTTCGTCTTCCCCTGGGAAGCGATGGCCTCGGCCGCCTCGATCGACAAGGATGCGCGGGAGGTGCCGGAAAGGCTGGGTTGACAGGCGCCGTTCAGCAGCCGTCAATCGCATCTGTGCCACGTCTCGACGCATCGCGCGCGGGAGAGTTTCGCCGGCCCGTGCGTTCGAGGGGCTTAGGCGAGTGTTTCGCTTTTAAGTGTCGGAGGAACAATGCCAATTTCATCAAATAAGGGCCGGCGGCTGGCAGCGATCGGCCTGATGGTCGCGGGCAGCCTCTCGCTCGCATCCTGTATGACGGCGACGCCGTACCAGCCCGCCTCGGCGAGCGGGTCGATCCGCAATGGCTATTCGGACGAGCAGATCGAGGAAAATCGCTTCCGCGTCAGCTTTTCCGGCAACAGCCTCACCTCGCGCGAAACGGTGGAGCGCTATCTGCTCTATCGCTCCGCCGAACTGACGCTGCAGAATGGCTTTGACTATTTCATCCTCGCGGAACGCGATACCGAGAAGAAGACGCAGACCTACACCACGCCGGGCGTCGGCGGCGCGGGCTGGGGCGGATTCGGCTATGGCGGCGGATGGGGAGGATATTGGAGCCCCTATTGGCGCTTCCACAATCCCCGCTGGGGCTGGCGCGGCTATGATCCGTTCTGGGGCGATCCGTTCTTCGGCCCGGGCTTCGATGTCCGCACCGTGGATCGGTACGAAGCGATCGCCGATATCGTGATGGGCAAGGGCCCGAAGCCTACCGACAATGTTCGCGCGTTCGATGCGCGCGCGGTGAAGGAACGGCTGGGCCCGCGGATCCAGATGCCGCAGACCCGCTGATCGCCACGGGCACGGAACAGAAAAAGGGCGGCGCCGGTATCCCCGGCGTCGCCCTTTTTCGTATCACCCCTGACCCCTCCCGCACAGGAGAGGGGCTGGAGACAGCGCGTTACGCCACCTGGCCGTGGCAGTGCTTGTACTTGCGCCCCGATCCGCACGGGCAAGGCGAATTGCGGCTGACGACGCCTTCCCACTGCGAGGGATCGGAACCGAAATCGTCGCCCGACGGCTGGGGAATGCCCAGCTGCGGCAGCCGCGTCGTCACCAGACCGGCCGATCCGCCGTCCCAATCGGCGCTGTTGTCCTCGCCGGTCAGCGGATCGATGTGCGTCGTCAGGAACGCGGGCAGCTCCGGCAGATCCGGCGGCGGCGCCATGCGGAACTGGGCGAAGGCCATGGTACGGGTCACGTCCTCGCGGATCGTCTCCAGCATCCGCTGGAACATCGAAAACGCCTCGTGCTTGTACTCATTGATCGGCGTCTTCTGCGCATAGGCGCGAAGGTGGACGACCTGGCGCAGCGCGTCGAGCATCGCGAGATGCTCCTTCCAGTGATGATCGAGGTTCTGGAGCAGGATCGACTTTTCGATCGAGGTCCAGGTCGCCGGCTCGAGGTCCGCCGCCTTCTCTGCGATCGCGGCATCGGCGGCTTCGCGGATGCGCTCTTCCAGGATCTCCGGATCAATCGCCTCCTCGTCCTTCACCCACTGATCGACCGGCAGATCGAGGTTGAGCGAATCGACCAGGCGCGTCTTCAGCCCTTCGATGTTCCACTGCTCGGGATAGCTGTTCGGCGGGCACGCCTCGCCGACGATCGCGTTCACCGTCTCGTGGCGCATATCCTCCACCACCTGGCCCACCGTATCGGCGTCCATGATGTCGGCGCGCTGCTCATAGACCACCTTGCGCTGGTCGTTCATCACGTCGTCATACTCGACGACCTGCTTGCGCACGTCGTAGTTGCGCGCCTCGACCTTCTTCTGCGCGGTTTCGATCGCCTTGCTCAGCCAGCGCGAGGGCGGCATCGCCTCGCCATCCTCCAGGCTGGAGCGCATCATCCGGGCGAACAGCGTGTTCGAACCGAAGATACGCAGCAGATCGTCGTCCAGGCTGAGATAGAAGCGGCTGAGGCCCGGATCGCCCTGGCGGCCCGAACGGCCACGCAGCTGGTTGTCGATGCGGCGGCTTTCGTGGCGCTCGGTGCCGAGCACGAACAGACCGCCGGCAGCCTTCACCTTTTCCTTCTCTTCGGCGACCTCGGCCTTGATCCGCTCGATCGCGGCATCGCGCTCCGGCCCCTCTGGCATGTCGCGCAGTTCGTCGGCGACGCGGAACTCGACATTGCCGCCCAGCTGAATGTCGGTGCCGCGGCCAGCCATGTTGGTCGACACGGTCACCATGCCCAGGCGACCGGCCTGCGCCACGATATGCGCTTCGCTTTCGTGGAAGCGGGCGTTGAGCACCTCGTGCTTCACGCCTTCGCGGTGGAGGAATTCGGAGAGCAGTTCGGACTTTTCGATGGAGACGGTGCCCACCAGTACCGGCTGGCCACGCTCGGCATGCGCCTTGATCGTCTTGGCGATGCCGGCGAACTTGTCCTCGGTGGTCTTGTAGAAGGTGTCTTCCTCGTCGATCCGCTGCACGGGCAGGTTGGTCGGGATGGTGACGACGTTCATCTTATAGATGTCGTAGAATTCGGGCGCTTCGGTGGAGGCGGTGCCGGTCATCCCGCTCAGCTTGGGATACATGCGGAAATAGTTCTGGAAGGTGATCGAGGCGAGCGTCTGGTTCTCCGGCTCGATGTTCACGCCTTCCTTGGCTTCCACCGCCTGGTGCAGGCCGTCGGACCAGCGGCGGCCGTCCATCATGCGGCCGGTGAACTCGTCGATGATGACGACCTTGCCGTCCTTGACGATGTAATCGGTGTCGCGCTTGAACATCACGTTCGCGCGCAGCGCCTGGTTCAGGTGGTGGACCACCTGGGTATTTTCGAAGTCGTACAGGTTGGCGCCCACCAGCAAGCCGGCATTTTCCAGCATCCGCTCGATCTTTTCGGTGCCATCCTCGGTCAGCACGACGGTGCGCTGCTTCTCGTCCTTCTCGTAATCGCCCGGATCGAGTTGCTTCACCACTGCGTCGACGCCCATGTACAGTTCCGACTTGTCGTCGGTGGGGCCGGAAATGATCAGCGGGGTACGCGCCTCGTCGATCAGGATCGAATCAACCTCGTCCACGATCGCGAAATTGAAGGGGCGCTGGACCATGCTCGCGCGATCATATTTCATGTTGTCGCGCAGATAGTCGAAGCCGAACTCGTTGTTCGTGCCGTAGGTGATGTCCGACGCATAGGCGTCGCGGCGCTGCTGGTCGGACAGGTTCGGCACGATGACGCCGGTGGTGAGGCCGAGGAAGCCATAGACCTGCGCCATCCACTCGGCATCGCGACGGGCGAGATAGTCGTTGACGGTGATGACATGGACGCCATCGCCGGGCAGCGCGTTGAGATAGGTGGCGAGCGTCGCGACGAGGGTCTTGCCTTCGCCGGTGCGCATCTCGGCAATCTCGCCGCGGTGGAGCACGATACCGCCAACCATCTGCACGTCGTAATGGCGCTGGCCGATCACGCGGCGGGCCGCCTCGCGCACGGTGGCGAAGGCTTCCGGCAGCAGATCGTCGAGCTTGGCGCCGTTGGCGAGCTGCTCGCGGAACTTAATCGTCTGCGCCGCCAGCGTGTCGTCGTCCATCGCTTGTAACGCGGGCTCGAAGCTGGCGATCTTCTGGACGATCGGGTTGAGCGACTTGACGTAGCGATCGTTGGACGAACCGAAAAGCGACTTGGCAATACCGCCGAACATGCGAATTCCTGACCTGTTTGGATGGGATGCGCGACGGCGCCGGACAAGGCGGAGCCATCACGGGTGCACCGCGCACACACGCGGCGACGAAAGAGAAGAAGGGCCCGAACGCGCGGACCGGAAGGCTATTCGCGCCGCTGCTCGAAGGCGAGGCGAAGCGCAGGCTGCGGGGCAGCGGCGCGATGGAAAAGCGGGATTTCTGCAACGCGCGCAGGCGCCGGCAGCGCTGCCGCAACAGCGACGAACTGCCGCGAGGGCGCCGCCACCGCCTGCGCTGCTTCCGCCACGCGCACCACGGCCACGCCCGGCATCGGGCGCAGCCCACGCTCGCCTGACACGCCGGTCAGGCTCGCGAAGAGCGCAGTAAGGAGCAGCAGCAGTTCCAAGCGAAACCCTGAATTACACGATGATCCTGTCGCAACCGACGGGCCGCAACGCACGACACATAGGGATCGATGCACGCTTCGTCTAATCAAAAGCTAGGGTGTCGCGGGCGTGTCGGCGCGGAATGAGACGGTGTACCGTTCCTCCTTCCCGCATTTGCCAACGAACGGATCAGGGAATTTCCTTCCACGAAAGCGCGAACACTATCTCCCCGGAGACCGGGCCGTCCTTGCCATCGGGCCCGAGCCGCGCACCGGTCATCGGAAAGATGGCGGCACAAATATCCGGCGATGGCGGCGTAGAAAACGTGCTGGGCCGCTCGTGGAATACATTGCACTTTACCCGCTGACCATTCTCATCAGCTTCGAATTGAATCGTCGAACGCGCTATCTTCGTCTGGTCTTCCGCGTCGTACACAAGGCTTGCAGGCGTTCCGGCTAGAGAAATCCGGAGTTCGGTTACGATCACGCGATGCTTGCCCGCTCCCAATTGGGATAGAACCGGTGAAGAAGTGCCGACCTTCGCTCGATCGCACGGCTGATCACTGCCGAACAGTTCCGCGTTGACCGTCTTGCAGCCAGCGATGATGTTGTTCGCCGAAAGTTCCACATCAATCCGCGCTGAACCCGACTTCAGCACAATCTCCGGCGCATCCAACTTCCAGGTCATGCGACCGATATACGGTGCCACGACGGGCTTCCCTTTCGCATCCAGTGCGGGCGAGAATCGAGCCCGCTGGAGCAGCAAAGTGCAGGTCTGTTGATCAAGCGTCGCCGATCCCGAGGACTGCACGATGCCGCAACCTGCCGCCCGACCGTTCGAATCGATCTCGAGCCGGAAAACCACTTTCCCATGCTCGCCCGCTCGCGCCGCAGCAGGAGGATAATCGTCTTCCGTTATCCACGTGGGCGGCGGCGTCAGCGGGCGCAATGGTGTTACGACCTTCGTGTCGCCAACCGCCTGCACCGCCAGCACCGCGACCACCAAAAGCATTGATCTTTGCCCCCCCATGCACGAAGCACGCGCCGCACATTAACCGGAGGCCACTCCATGTCCATCAGCACCTCCCCGCTCGCGCTCCCCTTCCCCGCTGTACCCGCGATTCCCGGCGTCACGCCGCGCGTCGCCCGGGCGCGCTACAAGAACTGGGATCGCTGCGACCTCACCTTCGTAACCTTCGACGAAGGCACCAGCGTCGCGGGCGTGCTGACCAGCAGCAAATGCCCCTCGCCCGAAGTGGAGTGGTGCCGCAAGGCGCTGGTGCTCGGCAAGGCGCGCGCGCTGGTGGTGAATGCCGGCAATTCCAACGCCTTCACCGGTAATCGCGGCCGCGCCGCCGTGGAGGCGATCGCCGCCCGGACCGCCCAGCATCTCGGCTGCGACCCCTCCGACGTGTTCGTTTCCTCCACCGGCGTGATCGGCGTGCCGCTGCCGATCGACAAGGCCGAGGCCGGGCTTGACGCCGCCTATGCCGCCGAGCCGTGCAGCTGGGAAGACGCCGCCGCGACGATCATGACCACAGACACCTTCGCGAAGGGCGCGGTGACCACCGCCATTGTCGATGGCCGTACGGTGACGCTGGCCGGAATCATCAAGGGATCGGGCATGATCGCGCCGGACATGGCGACGATGCTCGGCTATGTCTTCACCGACGCCGCTGTGGACCCGGTGTTCCTTCAGCGCGCGCTGAGCGACGCCAATGGCGCGACATTCTCCTGCATCACGGTGGACGGCGACACCTCGACCAGCGACACCGTCCTCGCCTTCGCCACGGGCAAGGCCGGCAACGCGCCCCTCACCAGCGACGAGGATGACGGCGCCGATGCCTTTCGCGCGGCGCTCGCCGATCTGTGTCGCCAGCTCGCCCTGCTCGTCGTGCGCGACGGCGAAGGCGCGCAGAAGCTGATCGAAATCACCGTCGACGGCGCCGAGAGCGACCGCAGCGCGCACCGCGTCGCGATGTCGATCGCCAACTCGCCGCTGGTGAAGACCGCGATCGCCGGCGAGGACGCGAACTGGGGCCGCGTCGTCATGGCCGTCGGGAAGGCCGGCGAACCCGCCGAGCGCGACAAGCTGGCCATCCGGTTTGGCACAACGCAGGTGGCGCGCGACGGCCTTGCCGTCGAAGGCTATGACGAGGCGCCGGTCGCGGCGCATCTCAAGGGCCAGGAGATCGAGATCGGCGTCGATCTCGGCCTGGGCGAGGGACGCGCGACGGTTTGGACCTGCGACCTCACGCACGGCTATATCTCGATCAACGCCGACTATCGGAGCTGAGCCGGTGCATCCGCATCACCAAGCCGTCTCCGCGCTGATGCGCACCGTCGCCGAAGCGGTGGTGATGCCCCGCTTTCGCAATCTCGCGGCGCATGAGGTGCTGGAGAAGACGCCGGGCGAGCTGGTAACCATCGCCGATCGCGAGGCGGAGGCACGGCTCACCGAGGGCCTGGCGGCGATCGACCCCGACGCCGTGATCGTCGGCGAGGAAGCCTGCGCGGCCGATCCGGCGCTGATGGAGCAGGCGACCGCCGCGCGCGCCTGGATCATCGATCCGATCGACGGCACCGCCAATTTCGCCGCCGGTCAGCCGCCCTTCGGCATCATGATCGCGCTGGTCGAACATGGCATGACGCAGGCGGGCTGGCTCTATGATCCGGTGGCCGAGCGGATGTGTCATGCAGTGCTGGGCGGCGGCGCATTCGTGAACGGAGCGCCGGTGCGGGCCCGTGCCAGCGGCGCCGCGCGGCCCTTTGCCGCAATCTCGAAGGTCGGCCAGTCCGAGGAAGACCATGCGTCACGGACGGCGCGGTTCGCGGCGTCGTTCGATCTCGTCCCCCTGCCCCGCTGTGCGGCGGAGAACTACCCGCGGCTGGTGCTGGGCCAGAACGACATTGCGGTATTCCGCCGTACGCTGGTGTGGGATCATGCGCCCGGCGTGCTGTTTCTCACAGAAGCGGGCGGCTATGTCGGCCGTTGGGACGGCAGCCCCTACCGGATCGGCGACGATGGCGTGGGGATCGTCGCGGCATCGTCGCCCGAATTAGGCAAGCGCGCGACGGAATTGCTGTTCGCGTGAAGCCGGCGCTCCCCTCCCGCAAGCGCGAGGGGAGCTAGGCGGAGGAGCGATCAGATCTCGCGTTCGATCCACTGCTTGATCGCGCTCTTGGGCAGCGCGCCGACCTGGGTGGCGGCCTGCTGGCCGTTCTTGAACAGGATCATCGTCGGGATGCCCCGCACGCCATATTTGGTCGGCGCATCCGGATTCTCGTCGATGTCGATCTTCACGATCTGCACCTTGTCGGCAAGCTCTTCGGCAAGTTCTTCGAGCGCCGGCGCGATCATGCGGCACGGCCCGCACCATTCGGCCCAGAAATCGACGAGCACGGGCTTGTCGGCCTGCAGCACGTCGGTTTCGAACTTGGCGTCGGTGGTCGCCAGGGTTGCCATGATCTCGTTCTCCTGATTTCGGGTTGACCGGCAATCTATGGATGCCGGGGCGTCTGCTCAAGCGCTTGGCCGCAAGCTTTGCTCCTACCCCGCGTAGCCGGGCTTGTGCGCGGAGAGAAGGGCGTCGGGCAATGCATAGAGCAGCGGGCCGGCCGAATAGAGCAGCGCCGCCTCCACGGTGCGCCCGGGGAAGATCACCCGCAGCGCCGCGACATAGGCGGCCATCTGCCGGAGATGATAGGGCGGAATCGCCTCCAGGCTTGCCGGCGCCCGGCGCCCGGTCTTGAAGTCGACCACGCGCACCCGATCCGGCAGCACCACCAAGCGGTCGACCGTGCCGGATACGACCACGCCGTCCGCCACCACCGCCGCGATCGGCGCCTCTCCCAGTGCCTCCGGCCCGAACAGTTCGGCAAAGCGCGGATCTTCGGTGACCGCCAGCGCGGCATCGATCAGCGCGCCTCTTTCGTCGGGATCCGCCAGCCCGCCCGCGCCGGCCAGCCAGCGATCGGCAGCCTGCCGCCGCGCTTCCGGCGCCACGCCGGGCAGCCGCTCGAACAGCGCGTGGAGCAGCCGGCCGCGCTCGGCGGCGGCCCGGAGCGCCGGCCCCGGTGGGGGATCGGCAACCTGGTCATCGCCCAGCGACGACGGCGCCAGCGGGCGCGGCGGGCGCGATTCCTGGGGCGCCGGCGCGTGCAGCCAGGCCGGAAGCGCCGGCGCGGGTGCCGCCTCGACCCGTGCGGCCACCGAAGCCGTCCGCACCGGCGCCTGCGGCACCACGCCACGAAATGTCCGTACCCCGTCCGCGTCCACCGCGACGCCCAGCGCATCGAACGCGGACGCGCTGGCGGCATACCAGCTCGCCTTGGGCGGCTCGCCCTTGGCCTGCGGCCCCAGTGCACCGGCGATCACCAGCTGCTCCTCCGCCCGCGTCGCGGCGACGTAGAACAGCCGCCAATGTTCCTGCAGCTCGCGCGCGTCGGTCTTGTCGAGCGCCTCGGCGAGCAGGCCGTCGCGTTCGGCGCTGCGCGGCCGAAAGATCGGAAACGCCGCATCCACGCCTTCCGGCGCCCATTTCAGGAAGCTGCGCGGGCTTCGCGTCGGATCCACGGTCGCATCGGCCAGGATCACCAGCGGCGCCTGCAGCCCCTTCGATCCATGCGCCGTCATGACCCGCACGGCAGGCTGAGGCTGCGCCGCATCGCGCACGATCTCCACGTCGCCGCGATCGAACCAGTCGAGAAAGCGCTGCAGCGACGGCGTCGCCCGCGTTTCGAACGTCAGCGCGGCGTTGAGCAGTTCCTCGATCGGATCGCGCGCCTCCTCGCCCAGCCGCAGGAGCAGCTTGCGCCGACCCTGCATCGGCCCGGACACGATCTCCTCCAGGAAACGATACGGCGTGGCGATATCCGCCCGCCGCAACAGCTCGTACAGCGGCGCCAGCCGCTCCGCCGGCTGCGTTTCGCGCAGGTGCCGCCACAGCCCGCCGCGGTCGCGCACCGCCGCCGCCATCAGTTCGTCCTGGCTCCAGCCGATGAGCGGCGAGACCAGCAGCGCCGCCAGCGACAAATCATCCTCCGGCTGCAGCGCGAAACGGATCGCGGCCAGCAGATCCTGCACCGCCAGCGGCGCGTTCAGCCGCAGCCGGTCGACGCCCGCCACCGGCACGCCTTCGGCATAGAGCCGCGCAACGATCAACGACGCCAGCTCGCCGCGCCGCTTTACCAGCACCATTACGTCGCCGGGGGCCAGCATCCTCCCCTTGCTCTCCAGCGGCAGCGTACCGATCCAACCCTTGATCGCGCGTGCGATGCGGGCGGCCAGCGCACGCGTGGCATCGCCGATCCATTCCTCTTCGTCCGCCTCGCCGCCGCCCTCGATCACCGGCGGCCACAAGATCACGGTGCCGGGTCCGGGCACCTCGCTGGCGTGCGGCTCGACATCGCTCAGTTCCCCCATGCCTGGCACCGGCAACGCCGCGATCGCCGCATCGACGAATTCGAGCACCGGCCGGGTCGACCGGAAGCTATGGGTCAACGACAGCGCCTCCAGTTCCCGCGCCTCCACCTCATAATCGCTGTGGACCTGGGCCAGCCGCTTGAACCGCTCGAACGCCGCCTGGAAGAAGATCGGATCGGTCCCCTGGAAACCGAAGATCGCCTGCTTGTAATCGCCAACCGTGAACAGCGTGCGGACCAGATCGCCGCGCGCTCCCTCGCCCGCGAAGAATTCGTCGGCTACGGCGGAAACGATCGCCCATTGGCGCGGATTGGTATCCTGCGCCTCGTCGATCAGCACATGCTCGGTGGTCTGGTCGAGTTTATAGCGCACCCATTCGCCCATTCCCGGCTGGCGCAGCAGCGCGATCGTCCGCCCGATCAGATCGTCGAAATCCACGGCGCCCAACCGCCGCTTTGCCGCCGCATAGGCGCGGGCATATTCCCGCCCCGCCTCCAACCCGCGCGCCAACAGGTCGACATAGCCCGCGCGCACCGCCATCACGAGCAGTTCGGAGCAGCGCCCGTGCAGCCGCATCGCTGCCTCCGCATAATCCGGATCCTGCGGCGCCTGCCCCTTGGCGAAGCTGCGCGGCTCGCCCTTGGCAGTGGCCCAGACAAGGTGCAACTGGTCCAATGTCGCCGCGCGCTCGGCCGGCTCCCGCCCCAGCCAGGCCGCGACGATATCAGCGCGTTCGAGCCCGCGCGCCGTGCCCCACTGAGCATTGCTAGATGCGATATTGCGTAGCGTTCGCAAATCAAATTCACTATCGCAGCAGCTAGTTGCGATCCATTCTCGAACATCGCCTTCGGGTAGATCGAACGCGCGGCGCAGCCATGGCAGGATGCCGCTGGGCAGCGCCTCCAGCGCCTCGCCGGCGCGCGCGCATTCCTGCAGGAACCCCTCGGCCCCGCCTTCGCCCAGCCGCAGACTGAGCGCGCCGATCGCGTCGATCACACCTTCGCGGCCCTCGCGCCGGGCCTCGACCAGCATCTCCGCCAGCGTCTCGCGCGCCAGCACCGCTTCCTCGCGCGCCTCCAGCGGCCGGAAACCTGGCACTAGGCCGGCTTCCAACGGGAAGGCGGAAAGCAACGACTGGCAGAAGCTGTGGATCGTCTGGATGCGGATGCCGCCGCCCGGCGCATCCAGCACCTTGGCGAACAGCGTGCGGGCGCGCGCACGCCCCTCCGGCGTGATGCTCTCGCCCAGTGCCTCCAGATCGGCGACCAACTCGGCATCGCTCGCCCGCACCCAATGAGCCAGCCGCCCGGTGATCCGTTCGGACATCTCGGCCGCGCCGGCCTTGGTGAAGGTGAGGCACAGGATCGCCGAAGGATCGGTGCCGGCCAGCAACAGCCGCCACACCCGCGCGGCGAGCACCTGCGTCTTGCCGGTGCCGGCAGAGGCAGACAGCCAGACGTGCCGCCGCGGATCGCTGGCGCGCTTCTGATTGCCCTTCAGCGGATGGAGCTTGGCAGGACTGCGGCTCATCTGCGCATCCCCGGTTGCTTCCCGGCATGGAAAGAAGGACCATTTGCGCAGCACATGGCGGAGGGGCGGCCGCGCACGCAGCGGTGGTTCCTGAAACCCAGCCCGCCCCGCAGCCGGCAGCACGGCCCCTTCACCACGCGGCGGTGCCACGCGGTCCCGCTGCCCGCTGCGAGGAGGAATGAACAAGGCCGCTTACTCCCGGCCATACCACTCGTCTCTGCGCATCAGCTGGTCATATTCGGCATAGGGGGCATATTCGGGCACCAGCTTCGCGGTGAACGGCCGATCGCCGGTCAGCCATTCGCCCGCAGCCTCGCCGAACTCTCGCGCGGCAATGGTGACGAAGTCCTCCACCGCAATCGGATCGCGCTTCTTCGGATCCACCGGCGAATCGACATACCCAAAGCCGCCGCTGCGCGGGTTGCGGGCAAGCGACCAATATTCGAAGCACCGCGCCTCGCCCGCGATGCCCTTGAACCCACCCCGTTCGGCGATCAGGCCCAGCAAGCCCAGCTGCAGGCTGAACCCGGCCTTCACCGCGCGCGTGCTCGGCGGCTGGCCCGTCTTGTAATCGACGATGGCCAGGCTGCCGTCGCTCAGCCGGTCCACCCGATCGAACTTGCCGCGCAACGTCACGCCCGCGACCTCGATCGCGCCATCCTGCTCCACCGCCAGTACCTGCCGCTTCTTCGCGGCGTTTTCGGCAAGCTGGCCCGCAATCCAGTCGATCGCCTCGATCAGCCGGGGTTGCCACAGCGCCCGGATCAGCGGGTGGGTTCGGCTGTCCGCCAGCATCGCCTCGGCCCGCGCGCGCAGCCGCTCGGGATGGCAATCATCCTCCTCGAACCATTTCTGCAGCACGTCGTGCACCGCCGTGCCGCGCCACGCTGCGCTGGGATCGGCATCCACCGGGTCCAGCGGCATCAGCCGCAGCATGCGCCGCGCATAGAAGGCATAAGGATCCGCCTTCAGGCGATCGACCTCGGTCACGGAAATCGCCTTGGGCCGCGCCGCTGCGGGTGGCGCCGGTTCCGGTCGGGCAGCCGGCTGGTGGGCGCCAGGCGCGTCGATCGCCGCCACCCACGCCGCCAGATCGTGCGCGCGCTCCATGCCGCCCGACAGCGCCTCCAGCCGCAGCCAGAAGCGCGAAGCGATCGTCGGCGCGCTCGCATCGCGTCGGGCGCGGGTGAGCAGCACCTGCCGCGCGCCCAGCCCGATCGCCAGATCATGCGCCGACACGCCGATCCGCCGCTCCAGCCCGGGGAGCCCCAGTTCGGCCCGGATGCGCGGCGCCAGCCATGGATCTGGCGCCGGCAGGCCCGGCCAAACGCCTTCGTTCAGCCCGCTCAGAATCATCAGGTCGGCGCTGTGCAGCCGCGCCTCGATCAGCCCAAGGATCGCCAGACGCGGATGCCCGCCCTGGGGCGGCCGCACCGCCACTTCGTCCATCAGCGTGCGCAGCAGTGGCGCAAGGCTTTGCGGATCGGCCAGCGCAGGGCCATGCGCCGCCTCGCGCTCCAGATCGTCGAGCAGGGCGGCGGCGGCGCGGCCATCCTCGCGGCTCCAAAGCATATCGCCGCCCAGTGCCTGCGCCGTCTCGCGCAGCATCGCCACCAGCCGGGGCAGCGGTTGCGCGCCGCCCGCGAACACCGTTTCCAGCGGCGCCAGCAGGGACGCGGCCTGCGCCCACCAGGCCGCCGCCAGCGCGCGGATCGCACCTTCACGGCCATCCTGCTCGGCCAGCTGCCCGGCGACTCCCGCCAGCCCAGGCGCCGGCCGCGGCCCCCGCAGAGCCCGATCGAGCGCGCGCGCGCCGTCCAGCCACGCGGCGCGATCGTCGGGCCGGACCAGCGGATGCTTCAGCAGCGTCAGCAGCGGCATCGGGGCGAAGGCCTGCGCCGCCGCATCGGCCAGCGCGAGCAGCAAGGTGCCCGGCGGAGTAAGCGACAGCGGCTGGCCCGCCGAATCGTCGACATGGATGCCCCAGCGCGCGCAGTGCGCGGCCACGCGGCGGGCGAGCGCGCGATCAGGCGTCACCAGCGCGGCGGTCCGTGCCGGCGTCTCGAGCGCCTCGCGCAGCGCCAGCGCGATCGCCTGCGCCTCCTCCGCAGGCGTCGCCAGTTCCAGCACGCGCACGCCGTCCATGCGCCGCTCGCCGGCCGGAAGCGCGCTCCAATGATGCGTCAGCTCGGGCGGCTGCATGGCAGAGGCAATCGCCTTGCTGCGCGCCGGCGGTGCGTCGAGATCGCTGGCGACCCGCCAAGGGTCGAATTCGTCGCGGTGCACGCCCATGCGATCGAGCAACAGCTTGAGGTGGAACTGCGGATGCGTTTCCAGGCTGCGCTTTCGCCGACCGGTGACGGGATCGGGCGCGTGCGGCCCCAGCGACATCCATTCGGCATCGGCCATCGTGGTCGCCAGCCCGGGCAGTACGACCATGCCGCCCGGCAGTTCAGCAACCACCCGCAGCAGCCGCGCGATCGCCGGCGCGCTGGTGGTGATGCCCGCGGCGCAGACGAAACCGAGCGGCGGCGTCGCCATCCAGCGCCGGCGTACCCTATCCAGCAGCTGCCGGCGCCGTTCGGCCAGATCGACGCGGCCAAGCCGTGCCAATTCCTCGGGCCAGCGCGACAGCACGATCTCGAACAGCGCCAACGAGCGCTCCCAATGCGCCGAAAGCTCAGGGCCCAGATCGAGTTCGCGCAGCCGGTGCGGGGCCACTTCCTCCACCAGCAACTGGTCCAGCGTAGTCGCAAGGTCGCCCGCCAGCCGCACCGCCTCAGCTGCGTCGAGCCGGGCGTCCTGCCCCTGGATCAACCGGGCCAGGATCATCCTTCGCTGCAGCGCGTCGACGGCGGGCGGCACCGGGTCGGCATCCTCCACCCCTTCGAACACCGCCTCGTCCAGTTCCGGATCGCCGATGGCCACCAGGCGGGGCAGCAGCAGCCCGCCGCCGCTTTCGCGCACGAACGCGTCCTGCATCGCCCGCTTGGCGCGATTGTTAGGCAGCAGCACCACGCCGCGCGCCAGCCGCAACGGGTCCGCGCCGAAGCGGCGGATCAGGCCGATCGCCAGCGCATCGGCAAAGGCGCGATGCGGCGGGATCGTGTAGAGGTGCAGGCGGTGCGGCATCCGGCTCGGCAAAATGGGAACGGAGCGCGAACCCTAGCGGTCCTTCGCCCCCGCGCGCAAGCGACGAGCGACGCTCACAGTTCGGCCAGCGCCATCTCCGTCGCGCGGATCGCGCCGGGAGAGCCGACATCGAACCAGAGCCCCTGATGCACCGCGCCCCACAGCCGCCCGGCCGCGAGCGCGCGGTTCCAGAACAGGTTGGTGGAAAACGGCCCTTCCGGCCAGTCGCGGATCAGCCGGGGCGAGAGGATTTGCACGCCGGTGAAGACAAAGGGCGCGAGCCGGCCCGGCTTGCGCCGCTCGGTAATCCGCCCGAACGCGTCGAGGCGGAAATCGCCTTGCCCGCGATGGCAGGTCGCCCGCGCCAGCGGCACCAGCAGCAACAGCGCGTCCATCCCTGCGTCGTCCCACTGCGCGGCGAGCAGGCGAATCGCGTCGCTCGGGCCGTCGATCCATAGATTGTCGCTGTTGACGCACAGGAACGGCGCGTCGCCCAGCATCGCACGCGCCTGCACCAACCCGCCGCCGGTCTCCATCAGCTGCCGCCGCTCGTCGGAAATCAGCAGCTCCATCCCCGTCACCCGCGCGCGCAGATGCGCCTCCAGCTGATCGGCCAGATAGTGCACGTTCACCACCGCGCGTTCCACGCCTGCGCTGCGCAGGCGATCGAACACATGGTCGATCAGCGGCTTGCCGGCGACGTCGATCAGCGGCTTGGGCCGCGTGACGGTGAGCGGGCGCATCCGCTTGCCCAGGCCCGCGGCCATCACCATCGCCGTCTTCGGCACGGCGGCGGCCGGCTGCGGACGCAGCGAATAGGTGGCCGCGGTGGTCATGCGCCGGCCACCACCATCGGATCGCCGCGCTTTTCGGCCGGGACGTTCGCCGCGAACCAGTCCGCCACCGGCTGCAGCGCCGGGTGCGCGAGATCGCGCTCCAGATAAGTCCAGACGCGCGGGCACAGCGCCGGATAGCGCGGCTTGCCGTCACGCTTCCACAGGCGCGTGAAGATGCCGACAATCTTCGCGTTCCGCTGCGCGCCCAGGACGTGATAGGCGGTGTCGAACGCGTCGCCCGCGCCGGTGATCCGCCGATAGCGATCGAGCATCGCCGCCTCCAGCGCCGGCGCCACGTCGCGCCGCGCATCCTGTAGCAGCGACACCAGGTCGTAGGCAGGATGGCCCGCAAGCGCATCCTGGAAGTCCAGCAGTCCCAAGCTCTCGCCGCCTTCGATCAACATCAGGTTCTCGGCATGGTAATCGCGCAGCACCGTGACGGGGCGATGACCATCGAGCACCGGCGCCAGCGCGCGATCCCAGGCGTCGCGATAGCCGGGCACGTCGACCTCCAGCCCCACCGCCGGGCAATACCATTCGACGAACAGCCCGGCCTCGCGCTGATATTCGGCGAGGCTATAGGGGCGCTCGACGCCGGGCCCTTCACCGTGCAGCCGCACCAGCAGATCGACGGCCGCGCCGTACAGGCGTAGCTCGCTCTCCGGCGCGGCATCCACGGTCTCGCGCAGGCGCGAGTCTCCGAAATCCTGCAGCAGCACCAGGCCCTGGCCGAGATCCTCGTGCAGGATCGCCGGCGCAGCGAAGCCGTGCGCGCCCAGCCACCGCGCCACCGCGATGAACGGCCGCGGATCCTCGTGCGGGGGGGGGGCGTCCATCAGGATCGCGCTGCGATCATGGTCGATCACGCGGAAATAGCGGCGGAACGACGCATCGCCGGCAAGCGGCAGGATCTCCGCCCCGTCCCATCCGGCGGCGGTAAGGAACGCGGGCGCCGCGATCGGCGGATTCATGTCAGGGGCCATCGACCCTTCCATGCCGCCGGCACGCGCGCTGTCAAGGCGCGGACGCCGTCCGGCGCCACGGACAGGGTAAGCCACAGCGCGTCGTGCCACGCCGCCTCCCCCAGCCGTTCGGGCCATTCGACGAGCAGCAGCGAATCGCTCCGCGCATCCTCCAGGCCGAGTTCCTCGGCCTCGTCGGGGTATTCGATGCGGTACAGGTCGACATGCAGCACCGGCATCCGCACTTCGGGCGGGTCATAGGGCTGCACGATCGCAAAGCTGGGCGACGGCGCTTCGCCCTCCAGCCCCAGTGCGGCGAGCAGCCCGCGGGCGATGCTCGTCTTGCCGGCGCCCAGGGGACCGGAAAGCGCCACGACATCGCCCGGGCCGACACGCGCCGCCAGCGCTGCGCCCAGCGCCAGCGCTTCGTCCAACGACGCGAGCAGGATGGTGTCCTCGCCGCTCATCCGCGCGGCAACTCCACGGTCACCAGCGTGCCCTGCCCCGGCTCGGAGAGCAGTTCGATGCGGCCGCCATGCGCCTCGACGAACTGCTTGGCGAGCGGCAGGCCCAGCCCCAGCGCGCGGTCGTCGCCCCGCGCCGATCCCACCTGCGCGAACCGGTCGAATGCGCGCGCCACCACTTCGGGCGCCATGCCTGGCCCATCGTCGCTCACGATGATCCGCGCGACCCGCTGGTTGCCGTCCAGGTGCAGCAGCACCCGGCCATTCTCGCCCGCCCCGGCCACGGCATGGCGCAGCAGATGCTCCACCGTCTGGCGAATGCGCCGCGCATCGCCGTGGACGATGCCGCAGCTGCCGGCATCCTCCACCACCAGCTCGATCCCCTTCACCTTGGCGAGCGGGGCGATCCCCTCCGCGGCGCTGCTTGCCGCCAGTTCGATGTCGACGATCTCGCGCTCGATCGGCTGGCCCTCATTCTGGGTCAGGTCCAGCACGTCGTCGATCAGCCCGCCCAGCCGATCGACCGACATCAGGATCGCTTCCACATATTCCTGCCCCCCGGCGGTCAGCTTCCCGGCAAAGCCCCCGTGCAGCATCTCCGCAAAGCCCTTGATCGACGTGAGCGGGGTGCGCAGCTCATAGCTCATATTGGCCACGAAGGCGGTGCGCACACGGTCCGCCGCCTCCAGCGCTTCGTTGCGATCGCGCAGCGCGCGCTCCACCCGCTGGCGATCGGTGGTGTCGAGCATCGTCACCATCGCATTGCCGTCGGGCAGCGGCACCGCGGCGATATCGTAATGACGGCCATTGGCGAAGGTGATGTTCGATCCGCGCTGCTGCCGGTCCTTGGCGGCAAGCCGGATCAGATCGCCCAGGATATCGCCGCGTGCCGGGTTGGACAGCTTCGTGCCCGCCACCTTCACCAGCGTCGCAATCTGCGGATGCCCGTCGAGGAAGCCTTCCTCGAAATTCCAGATCTGCCGGAACTTGCGGTTCCACAGTTGCAGCCGCCCCTTGCCGAACACCGCCACGGCCTCGGCCAGGCTGTCCAGCGTCGCGGCGCGCACCTGCTGCATCTCGCCATGCTCACGCTGCAGCTCCAGCTGCTGGGTCTGGTCCTCGAACAGCAGCAGCAGCCCGCCCTCCGGCAGCGGCTGGGCCACCACGCGCAGATGGGTGGTACCCACGCTCCAGCTTTCCTCCACCGCCTCGGGCGTGGTGAACCATTCGCGCCGCTCGTTCTTCCAGGCGGGGAAATCCCGCACGTCGGGCAGTTTGCGCGCCTCGCGCATCCGTTCCAGCACGCGATCGAATTCGGGCCGATCGGCCAACCATTCGTTCTTCATCGCGAACATGCGCCGGAAAGGCTGGTTGCAGAAGACCAGGCTGCGGTCCGATCCGAACTGGGCCACCCCGGCGGACATCCGGTCGAGCATCGCCCGCTGCGCCTCGGCGAAGCGCTTCAGCCCACCGCGGGCGCGCTCCAGATCCTCGATGTCCACGGCGAAGCCGGCGATCCCGCCGGTCGGCAGCGGCACGTCGTGCAGCCGCAGCATGCGCCGCGCGCCGCCGATGGTCGCCGGCATCGCCGCCGTCTGCGGCTGCTGCGAATCGCGGGCGATGGCAGCGTTGGCCAGCGGACCACCCAGGCCGGCACCATCCACCAGTTCCACCCCGCGCGACACGACATCCTCGGCATCGCGCCCCTCCACTGCCTGCACATAGGCCGAATTGACCATCAGCAGCCGAAGATCGGGCCCGCGATACCACATCGGCATCGGCGCCGCTTCGATCAGCGCGGTCAGCGCGTCGAACGCCGCGCGCAGCCGATCCGCCTCGCGTTCCAGGCGGGCGACCTCGGCCTGGCTGTCGGTGGCGTCGACGAACCACAGCTGCACGCTGCCGGCCGGTTCCACTTCCTCGGATGCGCGCTCGCCGAGCACCAGCAGCGTCCGTTCCGATCCGCGCACGGGGAGCCAGATGCGAAACGGCTGGCCGGCACGCTGGGCGGCCTCGACATGTTCGGCCAGCGCGGTCGCGTCCTCCGGCGCGAGCCCCGCATCGCCCTGAGAAAGCTGAGCCAGCGAATCCGGCGCGGTTTCCAGTCCCAGCCAGCCGCTCAGTCGCGAGGTGAAATCGATGCGCCCATCCGCCCGCACCACCATCGGCGCCGCCGGCGAGGTGCGGGCGAACCGCAGCAACCGCCGGTTCTGCTCATATACGGCCCGTGCCGCCGCGCGCGCCGCGAGCCCGGCATACAGCGCCCAAAGCGCCACGATCAGCACCAACGCCAGCACCGCCCCCACGACGGTGGCGCTGTTCTGCGAAAGGACGATCACCGGGGGTCGCGCACGATAGCCATCCGCCTTTCTTTAGGCGAACCAAGGGGCGAACGAAAAGGGGCCCGACAGCAATGCCGGGCCCCCTTGCAGGATAGGAGGAAGAACGACGCTCAGAACCGAACGTTCGCCGCGATCCGGGCATAGCGGCCCAGAATGCCGGAGAAGTAGCTGGTCGTCGCGGTCGCGCTGCCGGCAGGCGCCGGATAGGGCGGCTGCACGTCGAACACATTGTCGACGATCAGCTTCAGTCCGAACTGCTGGTTCACGCGGACGCCCAGCGTCGCATTGATCATCCACCAGTCGCCGACACCCATGATGTTGCGGGCATTCGGCGCCTCGTCGACGTCGTACGCGCCCTTGCCGGTATACTGGGCCTGCACCAGCGCGTTGAACCGGTCGCTCTCGTACGTCAGGTTCGCCGTGCCCGAATGGCGCGGATAGCCGATCTCGCCCGCCAGTCCGTTGACGTCGCCAAGACCGACGCGCTGTTCCAGCTTGTCACGATAGAAGTAATTCACCGACAGGCCGGCGACGCCGCTGCTGGAAACGCCGATCCGCGACAGCGGCAGGCGATAGGCAGCGGTTACCGTCAGACCAGCAGTCTCATAGGCAGAGGCGTTGTAATAGCCTTCCTCGATCGCGGTGATCTGCCCGCCGGCGTCCCGCGTGACGAGGCCGCAGAAGCTGTTCGGATAGCTCGACGAATCATAGCAGGCGTTCAGGATATCGTCGCCGCCGAGCGAAACGATCGCGTTCCGCAGCTTGATGTCGATCCAGTCGACCGCGATCGTCAGGCTCTTGGCGAAGCGCGGCTGCACGATCGCACCCACGGTCCAGCTGTTCGCGACTTCGTTGCGCAGGCCCGGATTGCCCGAAATGGTAACCGGCACGGTGAAGTTGCTGTAGTTGGAGACAAAGGTGGTCGGGTTGATGCCTGCTGCGCGGCAATTCGCCTCCCGCACGGCCGGGTTCGGGCCGCTGGTGTAGTTGTTGAGGTCGCATGGATCGCGCCCGCTGTCGAACGCGCGCGACGTCGGGTTGAACGCCTCGGTGATCGCGGGCGAACGGATCGAACGGGTATAGTTGCCGCGGAAGGTGAAGTCCGGGATGAAGCCGAGCCGGCCGCCGGCCGTCCACGCCCAGTCGCCGCCCGACAGCGAGTTGTCGACATAGCGGGCGGCACCGTCGAACTCGACGGTGTTCAGCCAGCCGATGCCGTTCCGGGACGTGACGAACGGAATGACGAGCTCGCCAAAGCCTTCATTGGTGTGGAAGCGGCCGCTGACCGGATCGATCGGGATGCTCCGGCCATATTGCGTGCGCGTGCCGTCGCCATTGTCCTGGCCGTAATAGAAGCTGCCGGGATCGAAGGCCGTCTTTTCCCGGCGATGCTCGTAACCGGCCGAAATGCTCACGTCATTGCCGAACAGGGTGGCCACGGCGCCGGTGATGTTGGCGTTGAACACCAGCTGTTTGTTGGTCGAAACCGGGCGGGCGATCGCGAAGATATAGTCGCGTGCTGCCTGGCTGGCTTGGCCGATGCCGAGCACGTTGAGCGGCGCGCAGGTCTTGCTGATCGTGTCTGCGGTGGAGTTCACCACGCCCGGCCGGCAGGTGATGTTGCCGCTCGCATCGCGCACCGCGTCGAGCGCGTTGGCGAAGTTCTGGTTGTCCAGCTCGAAATTGCGGCCGCGGGTCTGCGACCGGCCATAGTTGACCGATGCTTCCCAGTTGAACGTACGCGAGCCGAAGCCCAGGTCGCCCGCAAGGCCACCGACGAAGCGGTAGGTCTCGATGCGAGCCTCCGCCCGCCCGGTGGTGAGATCGCTCAGCGCGCGGCCGACATAGAATTCGTTCTGGCCGGCCGGCAGGTTTGCGGCGATCGTCGCACGATCGGCCGCGTTCAGATACGGGTTGTCCAGCGAGATGATCAGGTTGCCGTCGGGGGTGCCGGCGGCGTCGAACAGACCGGTATTGTAGTTCGGCTGGTCGATCAGATTCACGCCCTTGGTGTGCGTGTACCAGCCCTCGCCGAAGAAGCGGATGCTGTCGCTGAACGCATAGTTGAGCTGCGCGGAGGCGATATAGCGCTCCGAGCTGGTCAGCAGGTTGCTCTGCGCGGGCAGGTCGAAACCGTTGCCGCCGCTGCTGATATAGCCCTGGCGCAGCGCGTTGCCCAGGTCGAGCGGCACCAGCGTACCATTCTGACCGAACTGGAGATACTGGCCCGCCGCATTCCGGATGCCGGCGCGCTGCACCGAAAAATCGTCGTCGGAGAAGGGCACGCCACCGATGGTGAACGCGGAATAGCGCTGCTGCGGATAAAGCACGCGCGCGAACTGCGAATTCGCCGACGCCGGCGGCGTTCCGAAGAAGTTGCCGCGTGCCGTGATCTCGCGGTCGCTCGCGACAAGGCCATTGGTGTGGTTATATTCGCCGGACAGCACGATGTTGCCTCGGCCTTCGGCGAAATTCTTGCCGGCGAGGACGTTCAGCCGCGCCTCGGGCGCGTCGCCGCGGGCGGAGATGCCATACTGGCCGCCGATTTCGAGGCCCTCATAATCCTTCTTCAGGATCACGTTGACGGTACCCGCGATGGCGTCCGATCCATAGATCGGCGCGCCGCCCACCGCGACGGTCTCGATGCGCTGCACCAGCGTCGTCGGGATGTTGTTCAGATCGACCTGCGTGCCGGGATTGACCGGACCAAAGATGCTGGCGGTGTTGGACGAAACGAAGCGCCGACCGTTCACCAGTACCAGCGTGCGCTGGGTGCCGAGACCGAAAAAGTCGACGAAAGTTTGCGAGGGGCCGAACGAAGACTGCGCGCCGACCGAACTGTTGCCCGGCGGACCGAACGCCGGAAGTTCGCGCAGCGCCTGGCCGACATTGGTGTAGCCGCGCGATTCGATCTGCGCCGCGCCCACCACCTGGGTAGGCTGGACCGTGTCAAACTCCGGGCGCGCGATGCGCGAACCGGTTACAACGATCTCGCTGGGCTCCTGCGCTGCGGCAGCGCTGTCCGGCTGGGCGTCGGTCGTCTGCGCCATCGCCGGCGCGGCAACATAGGCGAAGGCCAGAACGGCGGCGGAAGCGGTGAAGCGCAAGGCGCGGAAACGACCAGGAGCGTGGGAACGCATACGAAGACCCCTTTGTGTACGGTAAATTTCGTCTGGCCGTGCTGCACCCTATGGGCACGTCTGGACTATTGCCGGCGTTGCTAACATGTTTCCGGCGTTGCACCGGATCCGCGGTTTTGGTGGCGCGTGGACACACTGCACCCGTTTCTCACCGAGTGTTGCAGTTGCGCTACACCTGTCATCTCGTTCGTATACAAAGAAAAAGGCCGCCCCGGGCGGGACGGCCTTCTCTCTGCGCCGCTGTGAAGCGATCGATCAGTAGCGATAATGCTCGGGCTTGAACGGGCCTTCGACCGGCACGCCGATGTACGAAGCCTGCTTCTCGCTCAGCTTGGACAGCTGCACGCCCAGCTTCTCCAGGTGCAGCGCCGCAACCTTCTCGTCCAGGTGCTTCGGCAGCACATAGACTTCGTTCTTGTACTGGTCGCCGCGGGTCCACAGCTCGATCTGCGCCAGCGTCTGGTTGGTGAAGCTGGCCGACATCACGAAGCTGGGGTGGCCGGTGGCGCAGCCCAGGTTCACCAGGCGTCCCTTGGCGAGCACGATGATCTGCTTGCCGTCCGGGAATTCCACCAGGTCGGTGCCCGGCTTCACTTCGGTCCACTTGTAGTTCGACAGCGCGGCGATCTGGATCTCGCTGTCGAAGTGGCCGATGTTGCAGACGATCGACATCGGCTTCATCGCCTTCATGTGATCGGCGGTGATCACGTCGGCGTTGCCGGTCGCGGTAACGAAGATGTCGGCGCGCTTCACCGCCTCTTCCATCGTCACGACTTCAAAGCCCTCCATCGCCGCCTGCAGCGCGCAGATCGGATCGATTTCGGTGACCATCACGCGGGCGCCGCCGTTGCGGAGCGACTGGGCCGAGCCCTTGCCCACATCGCCGAAGCCCGCGACGCACGCGACCTTGCCGGCCAGCATCACGTCGGTGGCGCGACGGATCGCGTCGACCAGCGATTCCTTGCAGCCATAGAGGTTGTCGAACTTCGACTTGGTGACGCTGTCGTTGACGTTGATCGCCGGGAACGGCAGTTCGCCCTTCTTGGCGATCTCGTACAGGCGGTGCACGCCGGTAGTGGTCTCTTCCGAAACGCCCTTCAGGTTCTGGACGGTCTTGGTGAGATAGCCCGGATATTTGGCGACGAACGCCTTGAGCGCGCGCTGGAATTCGACTTCCTCGTCGTTTTCCGGCTCGGGCAGCGTCGCGCCGGCCTCGATCTTGGCGCCCCACAGCGCGAACATCGTCGCGTCGCCGCCATCGTCGAGGATGATGTTGGCGGTGGTGCCGTCACCATCGGCGCCCCAGTTGAAGATGTCGCCGACATAGTCCCAATATTCGGCCAGGCTCTCGCCCTTCACCGCGAACACCGGCACGCCGGTGGCGGCGATGGCGGCGGCGGCGTGGTCCTGCGTCGAGAAGATGTTGCAGGTCGCCCAGCGGACCTGCGCGCCGAGCGCGGTCAGCGTCTCGATCAGCACCGCGGTCTGGATCGTCATGTGCAGCGAACCGGTGATGCGCGCGCCCTTCAGCGGCTGCGCAGCGCCGAATTCCTCACGCAGCGCCATCAGGCCGGGCATCTCCGTCTCGGCGATATTGATTTCGGCGCGACCGAAATCGGCGAGCGCGATGTCCTTGATGACATAGTCGTTGGTAGCCACGGGCTGCTTCTCCACTTCAAGCAAAGTCTAGGCGCACCGGGAATCCATCCGGTCGCATGGGTGCGCCCTACTCGCTTCCGGATAGCCGCGCAACGTTAATATAAAGATATCTTTATATGCCGATCAGGCGGTGCCCGAGCTTCCGGTGAGCAGCCGCGGATCGATTCCCGCGCCGACGAAACCCTCTGCCCAGCGCTCGTACACGTCGGTGTCGTAGAGCAGCGCCGTGTCAGCCGGCGTGTTGAACCAGCCATGCCGGGTGAGTTCCGCTTCGAGCTGCCCTTCGCCCCAGCCGGCATAGCCGAGCGCGACCAGCCAGCGGCTTGGTCCCCGCCCCTCGGCGATCGCGCGCAACACGTCGATCGTGCCCGAAAGCTGCCAGCGCCCGGCTACATCGATCGTATCCTGACCACTCCAGTCGGACGAATGGAGCACGAAGCCACGCCGCGGCTCCACCGGGCCGCCGAAATGCACGGGCACATCGGGCGCGTCACCCGGATCGATCTCGAACTGCTCGAGCAAATCGTGCAGGCTCAGCCCCTCAATCGTCGCACCGATGCCGATGCCCAACGCCCCTTCGCCGTCATGCGCGCACATTGCGATCACCGCGCGTTCGAAGCGCGGATCGCCGATTCCAGGCATGGCGAGCAGGAACTGCCCGGTGAGTGAAGGCGCCGAATCCATGATCCCCAACATAGTGTTCGCCCGTTCTACGGGCCAAGCTTGAATTTGTTTCGCGCCATGCGAAGGAGGCTGCGGCCGCACATCCGGTGCCGGCCGCGAGATTCGCGCAAGGAGAGAACAGCATGACGATTCAGACCGGCGATCGCATTCCGAACGCCACGCTCGTCAAGGTCACCGCCGAAGGGCCGGACCAGGTCGAAGCCCCTGCCTATTTCGCCGGCCGCAAGGTCGCGCTGTTCTCGGTGCCCGGTGCGTTCACGCCCACCTGCTCGGCCAAGCACCTGCCGGGATTCGTGAACAAGGCGGACGAGATCAAGGCCAAGGGCGTCGACGAGATCGCCTGCACCGCGGTCAATGACTTTTTCGTGATGAAGGCGTGGGGCGAGGCGAACGGCGTCGCCGACAAGGTGACGATGCTCGCCGATGGCAACGGCGCCTTTGCCAAGGCGCTAGACCTCACCATGGACGGCTCGGCCTTCGGCCTCGGCACGCGCGGTCAGCGCTTCGCGATGATCGTCAATGACGGTGTCGTCGAGCAGCTGTTCGTCGAGGCGCCGGGGGCGTTCGAGGTCAGCTCGGCGGAGTATGTGCTGAGCAAGCTCTGATCCCGGGCGAGCGAGGGCGCCGCTTCCCCTCCATCGTCATCCCCGTGACGGCGGGGTGGCAAGTGACGCCGGATGGAGGATAATGCCGCCAATCCCGTGCCGTTTCCCGCCCCGACTTGCCAGAGTCATCTTCCGCGCTTAGCGATGGAAGATGACTCAAGCCTCCGATATCGTCGCCGACCTCGATCGGCTCTATCGCGCCTCGGTCGAACGGCTGCAGCAGGCGCTCAATCGCTACATCACCGATGGCACCACGCCGGATCCCGAGACGCGGACCGACGGCAGCTTCGCCTATCCCGAGCTGCGCGTCACCTATCGCGGTGGCCTGAACCGGCCGATCCCGCGCCGCTCGTTCGGCCGTCTGGTCGAGGCGGGCGACTATCGCATCACCGTCACCCGGCCGGCGATGTTCGCCGATTACCTCACCGAACAGCTTACCTTCCTGATCGAGGACTATGACGTCGAGGTGCACGCCGTCACCGGGCGCCAGGAAATCCCCTTTCCCTATGTGCTCGATCCGAACACCATCCTGAGCCTGGACGACGTCTCGGCAACCGAGCTCGGCCGCCATTTTCCGGCGACCGAGCTGTCGCACATCGGCGACGAGATCGCTGACGGCCTGTGGATCAGCCAGGACGAAACGCGGCCGCTCGCGCTGTTCGATGCGCTGCGCACCGACTTCTCGCTTGCCCGGCTGAAGCACTATACCGGCACGCCGGTCGAGCATTTCCAGCAGTACATTCTGTTCACCAACTATCACCGCTATGTTGACGAATTCGTCCGCTGGGCCTGCGCGCAGCTGGGACCGGACAGCCGATTCACCGGCGTGTCGGGCGCGGGCGGGATCGTGATCGAGGATGCTGCGGACGCCGACCGGCTGGTCAGCGACGGCGCATGGCGGCGGCATCAGATGCCCGCCTATCACCTGATGGCCCCGGGGCGTACCGGCATCACGCTGGTCAATATCGGCGTCGGCCCGTCCAACGCGAAGACGATCACCGATCACCTCGCCGTGATCCGGCCCGAAGCGTGGCTGATGATCGGCCATTGCGGCGGCCTGCGCCCCAGCCAGCGGATCGGCGACTATGTGCTCGCCCACGCCTATCTGCGCGACGATCACATCATGGACGATGTGCTGCCGCCGGAAATCCCGATTCCCGCGATCGCCGAAGTGCAGCAGGCGCTCGCCCGCGCGGCGGAGACCGTGTCGGGCCAGTCGGAAGACGAACTCAAGCAGCGGCTGCGCACGGGCACGATCGTCACCACCGACGATCGCAACTGGGAACTGCGCTATTCCACCACCGCGCTACGCTTCTCGCTCAGCCGCGCGGTGGGCGTCGACATGGAATCGGCGACGCTCGCGGCCCAGGGCTACCGCTTCCGCGTGCCCTATGGCACGCTGCTCTGCGTGTCGGACAAGCCGCTGCACGGCGAACTCAAGCTGCCGGGCCAGGCGAACCGCTTCTACGAGCGCGCCATCGCCGAGCATCTGAAGATCGGAATCGAAGCCTGCGAGGAACTGCGCCGCGAAGGCGCCAAGCTGCATAGCCGCAAGCTGCGGGCGTTCAACGAACCGCCGTTCCGCTGATCGGCTGGGATATCGGGGCTGGGCGGTGCGTTCTCTCGCGACAGGAGAGTGTCATGCCCAACCCCGAACCCACACGCGAAGCACCGGACCGCGAGCAGGGCCATGCCCATCAGCCCGACGGCACCGACAGCTCGGCCGAATGGAATGCCGAGATCGCCGACGAGAACATGATCCCGGATGAGGACGCGGAGCTATAATCAGCACGCGAGACTGCGGATCCTATTGGCTCCAGGAGAGACGACGCTGGGAGCGCCTTCAAAAAGTGTCGGTCTACGCTGCATCCGGCTCGGTAGTGATCTCGTCAGTCTTCACGTCCAGCTCCGCTAGCTTCGCCTGTACCGCGTTAGCCTGATCGACGGTCGCGACACTAAGCTTCTTGATGCTTGAAAACACAAAGTTCGGCTCGCTTGCCTCGGCCGCACTGCTTTCAACATCTTCAGCCTCGATCGTCTCGATGACATTGGCGAACAAGCTTTCGGATTCTTGGGGCGTCAGATCTCTGATCGCCGCGGGATCAATGCCCTCTTCTTTCAGTACCTGCAGCAACTTCTCCAGCTTGGTTGCGAGCGCCTTCTTCGCTTCCGCCTCGGTCTTGCCTTCCCCTAGATATCGCAGTGTCATGGTTACACGGCCGAGCTTCACATCGATGCCAGCAGTACCGGCAATTCCCGGAACTGCCGCGCGGCCAGAGCTGTCGGAACGGGCGAAAGCCGGTGCCGCCGACACGAGCGCCAACGCCAGTAGAAATCGCCTGGTGGGCATGAACTTCTCCTCCGCTTCGCTGCACATGTGCACGAACCGGAGAAGAAAGTCCCACGCCATCACCATCCCTGCGGCTGGCCCTTGTTCTGTTCGTCCAGCCACTTCTTGAGTGGCGCGAAATACTCGACCATCGCCTTGCCCGAGATCTCGCGGCTGCCGGTGAAGGTCTGCAGCGCATCCGGCCAGGGCTTGGAGGCGCCCATCTCGAGCATCTTGTTCAGCCGCGCGCCCACTTCCTTGTTGCCGTAGAAGCTGCAGCGATGCAGCGGGCCCTTCCAGCCCGACTGGTCGCACGCCGCCTTGTAGAACTGGAACTGGAGCAGCCGCGCCAGGAAGTAGCGCGTGTACGGCACGCTGCCCGCCACGTGATATTTGGCGCCCGCGTCGAACTTGCTCTCGTCGCGCGCCACCGGCGGCACGATGCCCTGATATTGGAGGCGCAGTTTGTTCCAGCCTGCCTCATACTGGTTGGCGGGGATGGTGCCGTCGAACACCTGCCAGCGATACTTGTCGACCAGCAGGCCGAACGGCAGAAACGCCACCTTGTCCATCGCCTGGCGGAGCAGCAGACCGATATCCTTGTCGGCGCTCGGCACCTGGGCGCGATCGAGCAGGCCGATCTGGACCAGATATTCGGGCGTGATCGAGAGCGCGACGAAATCGCCGATCGCCTCATGGAAGCCGTCATTGGCGCCGTTGCGGTAGAGCGCGGGCTGCGCCTGGTAAGCGCGCTGATAGTAATTGTGGCCCAGCTCATGGTGAATCGTGACGAAATCGTCCGCATTCACCTTGATGCACATCTTGATGCGGATATCGTCCTTCTCGTCGATGTCCCAGGCCGAGGCGTGGCACAGCACTTCGCGATCGGCGGGCTTGAGGAACAGCGAGCGCTCCCAGAAGGTGCCCGGCAGCGCCGCGAAGCCGAGCGAGGAATAGAAGCCCTCGCCGGTCTGGACCATCTTCTTCCAGTCGTAATTCTTGGCCTTGAGCAGGTCGCCCACGTCATAGCCGAGGTCGCCGGCGCCCTTCGGCGCGACCACGTCGTAGATGTTGCCCCACTCCTGCGCCCACATGTTGCCGAGCAGATCGGCGCGGATCGGGCCGGTCTTGGCCTGCACCGCGTCCCCGTACTTTTCGTTGAGCTTGCGGCGGACATAGGTGTGGAGCGCGACATAGAGTGGCTTCACTTCGTTCCACAGCTTGTCGGTCATCGCGGCGAATTCGGCCGGCGGCATGTCATAGCCCGAGCGCCACAGCGCGCCGGTGTCGGCAAAGCCCAATTCCTTCGAGCCCTGGTTCGCGATGCCGATCAGCTTGGCATAGTCGCCGCGCATCGGCGCGCCGACATTGTCGTGCCAGCTGACCCACATCTCCTTGAGCTCATTGGGATCGCGGCTGTCGCCCATCGCGGCTTCGATGTCGCTGCCGTTGATCGGCTTGCCGCCACGCGTGCCCTTGCCCTTGGCATAGAAAGAACCGAGCTTGGTGGAGAGATCGCTCAGCGCTTGCGCGGCGCCCGGCGTGGTCGGCGCCGGCAGCACCAGCGCGGCGCGGAGCATGGTCAGCTGGCGCTGCTGCTCGGGCGAGAGCCCCTGCGCCTTCTGCAGCCGCGCTGCGTCGAGCGCAAAGCGCACCGCCATTTCGGTGCCCCTGGCGCCGTAATCCGCGGCGAGCGCGTCGGTGTCGTCGGTGATGTAGGTGGCGTTGATCCAGGCGACGCGCGAGGCCGTAAGATTGAACGCGGTATATTCCTGCTGCGCACGCTCGAGGAACGCGGCCGCATCGGCAGAGGTCGGCGCGGCGGGCGTCGTGCTGGTCTGCGACTGGGCGGGCGCGGCGAGCATCACGGCGAGCGCCGCAAGCGAAAGGCCGGTACGGATCATGGTGCTAAGTCCCCGGGTCTAAGAAAGGCGCGACCCTGCCGCGCCTTCCCCTCTCCCGTCAACCAGCGAGGAACTCGACCAGCGCGTCGCCCAGCTCCGGTCGGGTGACCGCGCTCATGTGATTGCCCGGAATCTCAACAAAGTGGCCATACAGCAACAGTTCCGCCACTTCCTGCGCGGAACCGTTATCGTAATCCTCGGCACCCGCGATCACCACGGTAGGCTGCGCGATCGCGGCGATCTCGTCACGCGGCGTATCGACAAAGGTGTCGAGGATGCGCAGCAGCGCCACCGGATCGCCCTTGGTGGTCTTCAGGAACGCCTCGGTCAGCCATTCGGAACTGCCGCGGGTGAAGCTGCCCAGATTGGTAAGCACCCGGTGGAAATACGCTCCCCGCCCGCGGGTGGCGACCAGCCCGTCCAGCCCCATGCCGGAAAGCGCCACCTTGTCTGGCGTCGCGCCGTTGGCCAGCATCCGCACCACCGTGCGCGCGCCAAGCGAATAGCCGCCCAGATCATAGGCGGTCAGGCCCAGATGCGCGATCAGCGCAAAGCCGTCGCGCATCAGCACGTCGGGCGGATAGGCAGCGGGGTCGTGCGGCTTGGCGCTGGCGCCATGCGCGCGCAGGTCCGGCATGATGACGCGCCGGCCGCGCGCGGCGAGCTTGGCGGCGTGGCCGTATTTGATCCAGTTGATCTCCGCATTGGAGAAATAGCCGTGGATCAGCACCACCGGCCGCCCCTCCCCCATCTCGGTCCAGGCGAGCTCGACGCCGTCGAAGCTGGTGAAGCGGTGCGTTTCAGTCGGGTAATCGGCCAATGCTGTCCATCCATCGTTTGACGACGTTCGGGTTGTCTTCGGTGCGGTATCGGGGCAGCGCGGTCGTGTCGAGCCACTGTTCGTGCATGCTCTCCACCGCGTAGTTGTGGCGCGGCTGGAAACGTCCCGGCGCGTCGAAGCTGCCGATCGTCAGGTCCATAGTCTCGCCGCCGAGGAATTCGAAAGTCAGCGGCGTCCCGCATGTCCGGCAGAAGCCCCGCTCGGCGATCGGCGACGAGCGATAGCGATCGGGCTCGTTTTCCCAGGTGACATCGGCCTTGGCGACGCCCTTGAACGCGATCGAAACGCCGCCGGTTGCGCGCTGGCACATGCGGCAATGGCAAAGATAGGCGTCGTCATCGTCGATCCACACCCGATAGCGGACCCGTCCGCATTGGCATCCGCCGGCAACTTCCTCGCGCATCCTTCCGCCTCCTCTCGAAATCCTCGTCCCAACGCACGCCGCCCCTGGCTGACCCACTATAATGAAGTCGGAGATCACCGCATTGAAGGCGCAGGAGTCGCCGCGCGGTCATTGTGACGGGATCAACATGCTGCAGCGCCTCAACAACCTTCCACTCGCCTCTAAGACCACATTTCTCGCCGTCGGGGGCATGCTCTTTCTCGCGATAGCGTCCTTCTTCGTGGCGGATCATGCGCTGACCGGCCAGGCCGCGCGCACCGCGGCCGAGCGGCAGGAAGTGAACATGCGCGTCGCCTGGAGCGTGCTCCATCGCTACGGCACCGAATTCCGGCTGGAAGGCGACGACCTCTATGTGGGCAGCCACAAGCTCAACGACGCCGACGCGCCGGTCGACGAAGTGAAGCGCCTGGTCGGCGGCACCGCCACTATCTTCCGCGGCGATGTCCGCGTCGCCACCAACGTCACCAAGCCCGATGGCAGCCGCGCCGTCGGCACCCGGCTGGACCGCAACGCTGCCTACGAAACCGTGCTGGAAAAGGGTCAGCCCTATCGCGGCTCGGCCAATATCCTCGGCAAGGCCTTCTTCACCGGCTATGATCCCATCAAGGACGCTTCGGGCAAGACGATCGGCATCCTGTATGTCGGCATTCCCGAAAGCGACGTGATGGGCCAGATCGGCAGCGCGCGCTGGACGATGGCGCTTTCGGCCGCCCTGATCACCCTGCTGGTCGCGGGCGGCGCCTGGCTGGCCGGCCGCCGCATGTTCGCGCCGCTTGCGCAGATGACGAGTGCGATGCGCGCGCTCGCCTCGGGCAAGGTCGACGCGCAGATCCCGGCCCACGCCGCCACTGACGAGATCGGTGCCATCGGTCAGGCGCTTCAGCATTTCCGCACCATCGAAATGGCCCGTCGCGAAAGCGAAGGCCGCGACCGCGACGCCGAAGCCGCGCGCGACAAGGCGATGACGGCGTTGGGCGATGCGCTGTCCCGCATCGCCGGCGGCGACCTCACCGCAGACGTCGGCTCCGACTTCCCCACCGATTATGCCAAGCTCGCCACCCATTTCCGCTCGGCCGTCGAAAGCCTGCGCGAGCTGATCGGATCGGTCGTCGAAAGCACCGGATCGATCCGCACCGGCTCGCACGAAATCGCCAGCGCGTCCGAGGATCTCGCCCGCCGCACCGAGGCCAATGCCGCGAGCCTGGAGCAGACCGCCGCCGCAATCACCCAGATGAACCAGCGGATCGACGCCACCGCGGCCGCCGCCAGCCGCACCGTCGAGCGCGCCGACCAGGCGATCGGCGTCGTCGGCTCCGGCCGTTCGGTCGCCGACGAGGCGGTGCAGGCGATGAGCCGCGTGTCCGACAGCGCCAAGGGCATCGACAGCGTGATCGAAGGCCTCGACAAGATCGCCTTCCAGACGCGCGTCCTGGCCATGAACGCCGCAGTCGAGGCTGGTCGCGCCGGCGAAGCGGGCCGCGGTTTCGCCGTGGTCGCCGATCTCGTCTCCGCCCTGGCGATGCGCGCCGAGGAGGAAGCCAAGCGGGCCCGCGATCAGCTCACCGTCACCCAATCGGAAGTGGAGGTTGCCCGCGGCGCGGTGGAGCGCGTCGATCAGGCGCTCGCCAATATCGTCGACACGGTGGACGAAGTGCATGTGCTGCTCGGCGGCATGGCGGCCGACAACCAGGCGCAATCCGCCGCGATCCGCGAGATCAGCTCGGCGATCGGCGACATGGACCGCGCGACGCAGCAGAATGCGGCGATGGTGGAAGAAACCTCCGCCGCCGCCCGCCAGCTCACCGATCAGGTCGCCCGGCTCGATGCCCATGCCGGCACCTTCCGCACCGGCGCCGGCGCCGGGCCGATCAAGCGCCCGGCCCTGCCGGCCGCACGCACCACGGGCGCTCCGGTGGCCCGTACCCGGGCGCTCCCGGCGGAAGCGCTGGCCAGCGCGGACGACTGGGCCAGCTTCTGAACGCGCCCGCCGGCGCAACAGGCAACGGGGCGTCGCGGATCCGCGCGGCGCCCCGTTTGTGCATTCAGGCCTTTTTCAAATGGCGCCGGCCGAGCAGCTCGGCGATCTGCACCGCGTTCAGCGCCGCGCCCTTGCGCAGATTGTCGGAGACGCACCACAGCGAAAGGCCGCTGTCCACGGTGGGATCCTCGCGCACCCGGCTTACATAGGTGGCATATTCGCCCACGCACTCGATCGGGGTGACGTAGCCGCCATTTTCACGCTTATCGACCAGCATGATGCCCGGCGCCTCGCGCAGGATGTTCTGCGCTTCCTCGGCCGAGATCTCGTCTTCGAATTCCAGGTTGATCGCCTCGGAATGGCCGACGAACACGGGCACGCGCACGCAGGTGGCCGTCACCTTGATCTTCGGATCCAGGATCTTCTTGGTCTCGGCGACCATCTTCCACTCTTCCTTGGTCGAACCGTCGTCCAGGAAGCTGTCGATATGCGGGATCACGTTGAACGCGATCTGCTTGGTGAACTTGGCGGCTTCCACCTGGTCGCCGACGAAGATCGCGCGGCTCTGGTTGAACAGCTCGTCCATGCCCGCCTTGCCCGCGCCGGAAACCGACTGATAAGTCGCGACCACCACGCGCTTGATCGTCGCCTTGTCGTGCAGCGGCTTCAGCGCGACCACCATCTGTGCGGTCGAGCAGTTCGGATTGGCGATGATGTTGCGCGCCTTGTAGCCGTCGATGGCCTCCGGGTTCACTTCCGGCACGATCAGCGGCACGTCCGGGTCCATACGGTACAACGAGGCATTGTCGATCACCGTGCAGCCCGCGGCGGCGAACTTCGGCGCGTAGACGGCGCTACCTTCCGATCCGATGGCGAACAGCGCCATGTCCCAGCCGGTCGGATCGAAATGCTCGATATTCTGGACCTTGTACTGTTTCCCGGTCTCGCCGAAATCGACCATGTCGCCGGTCGAGCGCGACGACGCCAGCACGGCGAGTTCGTCGATCGGGAATTCCCGCTCGGCCAGGATGTTCAGCATTTCGCGACCGACATTGCCGGTGGCGCCTGCGACGACGACACGGTAGCCCATGAATATACCTCTTCCTTCCAACCGCCGACGAACGCGGCGCAGGGTGCCATTAGTGTGAGAGAAAGGTGGAATGCACGCGCATTCCGCTGCTTCGCTGCCCAAGCGCAGCTATCGCGCCCGTTACGGGCGCGGTGTAATTCGCGTAAGAAAGGCGCGTTTTCGAAGCATCGGACGGCCGGTAGCAGAAACAATGCTGCTCCGCGAGCCCCTTTTATGAAATTTGATACAGGTCAGCGCGTGGCTCGAAGCGGGCCGATATGGCAAGGGCCGAGGCTCGCTGCCCCGGCCCTTGCCGTACTGAACCGATGGAAACGAAAAGGGGAGCGCAATCGCCCGAGACGACTGCCCTCCCCTCCCTGTTACTCCAGCGTGCCTGGCGTACGCCCGCCGATCAGAAGCTTGCCCATTCCTCCACTTCGGCACCGGTCTGGCGCACGGTGGAAACGCTGGCCGAATGCGCCGGTGTCGAACGGACCGGCATGGCATGCACGCGCGACCTTGCGGGCTTGCGGCCGCCACGATCGCCGGTGTTGAACTTCAGCGCCTGCTCGCTCAAGGCCGCGACTTCGCTGCTCAGGTTGCGGGCGGCGGCCGAGGTCTGCTCCACCATCGCCGCATTCTGCTGCGTCGTCTGATCGATGCTGTTCACCGCCGTCGCCACCTGCGTCACCGCCGATGCCTGGACTTGGTTGTCCGTCGCCATCGTTTCCAGCAGCGAATGCACTTCGTTCACGTCGCCGACGATCGCGCCCAGTGCGCTATCCACCCGGCGCACCATGTCGACGGCGGCGTTGATGTCGGTCTGCGTTGCGGTCAGCTGGTCGCGGGCGCGGCCGGCCTCTTCCTCGGCGCGCATCGCCAGGGCGGAGACGAGATCGGCGACCACTGCGAAGCCGCGGCCAGCTTCGCCGGCACGGCCCGCCTCGACGGCGGCGTTCATCGCCAGAACCCGCGTCTGGAACGCGATCTTGTCGAGGCCCTCGATCACATTGTCGATGCCTTTGGCGCTTTCGGAAACGCGAGTCATCGCCTGCATCGCCTCGTCGGCGACGCTGCGGCCCGAATCGACCACGCCGATCGCACCGGTCGCGCGTTCCACCGTCTTGGTGGAGGCGGCGGCGGTCGCCTTGATCCGCTGATCCATCTGGCTGACAGCGGCGGAGGTTTCTTCCAGGCTCGCCGCGGCGCCTTCGGTGCGCCGGGCCAAGTCTTCGCTCGCCTGGGCGATTTCAGCCGATCCGGTCGAGATCGTCTCGGCGCTGTCCATCACCGCCGCGATCAGATCGCGCAGGCCGTTGATGGCGGCGTTGAAGTTCAGCTTCAGCCCTTCATATTCCGCGCTGAAGCGCGAATCGATCGTCGCGGTCAGGTCGCCGTCGGCCAGCTTGGCGAGATGGCTTTCCAGCGTTTCGACGACGAGCTTCTGCGCGGCCTCGCCGGCGAGCTTCGCTTCGTTGGCGGCAGCCTGGGCGATCGCCGCGTCCTTGAACACCAGGACGGACTTGGCCATGCCCCCCACTTCGTCGCCGCGCTCGGTGCCGGGCACGTCGACGCCGTTGTTGCCGCTGGCCAGCGCGCGCATCGCCGATTGCAGTCGCTCCAGCGGACCGCTGATCTGGGTGCGAGCGACGAAGATCGCGCCGCCCATGCTCACTGCCACCGCGATCAGCGCAATAATGATCTGCGTCCACCCGGAAGAAGCCGCCGTAGCGCTCAGGCTGTTCGAAAGCTTGGTGGCGCCGGCGGTGCGACGATCGTTATAGTCGCGCAGCTTCTTCGTGAACTCGAGGCCCATCGCGTCGGCTTCAGCCAGTATCACCTTGGCCCGCTCGTTGTCGTTCTGAAGGCCCGCTTCGATCCCCGGCAGGAGGCGGTCGTGGATGCCTTCCAACATGGCCTTGATCGGCGTCAGTTCCGAGATGCTCGCCTTTTCCGTCGCCATGACTTCGCCGAGATAGTCGATCGCCTGCTTATAGGCGTCAGCCTCCTCTTTCGCAGCCTGCTTTGCTTTGGCGGATCGCCCGTCATAGGCCAGCGTGCGGTAGGAGGCATACATCATGGTGTTGACCAGGCGGTTCACCCGCACCAGCTTCGCCGTATCCGGCATCGTCACGTCGACCAGTTGCGAATACTGCGTGTCGATCGTGTTCGAAACGCGCGACCCGTACCAGCCCATGCCGATCGTGGCGATTGCAAGAACGGACAGCATCAACATGATTTTGAACTGGATTTTCAAGTCTACGAAAACCCGCATGGCCCAACCACTCCCGATTGCAACGCGCGCACGTCAAGGCACGCAATCCCAAGCATTATAGAGAGGGGTTGAAACACCGTCGGCGAACTGGCCCTAGCAATATTACGTAACCGAGACCAATTGTTCTTGGAACAACAAGCGACGGGCCGCATCTCTGATACCGATGCGGCCCGCTTGACTGCCAGCAGGCGGGTTATTGCTGACCCATCTTCCGATCCAGAAAGCCCAGGATCGTGTGCCACAGATGCTCGCTGATCCCGGGTCCGCCAACCTTATGGGTCTGGCCGGGATAGAGCATCATTTCGAACGGCACGTCCTTGGCCTGCAGCGCAGCATACATGGCGGTGCCGTTTTCCAGCACGACATTGTCGTCGGACATGCCGTGGATCATCAACAGCGGATCGGCGATCTTCGCGGCATCGGCGATCGTGCCCGACATCGCATAGGCCTGGGGCACCTTTCGCGGATCGCCCATATAGCGCTCGGTATAATGGGTGTCGTACAATTCCCATTTGGTCACCGGCGCGCCGGAAATACCGGCCGCGAAGGTGCCGGGCGCCGCCTGCAGCATCTTCAGCGTCATATAGCCGCCATAGGACCAGCCATAAGTGGCGATCCGCTTCGGATCGACGAATGCCAGCGTCTTGAGATAGGCGGCGCCGGCCAGCTGGTCCTGCACCTCCACCGATCCCATCGCCTGCCAGATCGCGCTTTCAAACGCGACGCCGCGATTGGCCGACCCACGATTGTCGATCTGGAACCAGATATAGCCGTGCTGCACCAGATATTGCTGCAGCGTCCCGCCCCAGGCGCGGCTCACCGTCTGCGCATGCGGGCCGCCATAATGCTGGAAGAACACCGGATAGCGTTTGCCCGGCTCCAGCTTGGGCGTGATCATCTCCCAATGCAGGTCGGTTCCGTCCGGGCCCTTGATGGTTCCGAAGCTGCGTGTGCGATGCGCGGCCAGATAGGGATGATAGGGGTGCTTGGGATCGCTCACCGCATTTTCCTGCACCCAGGCGATCCGCTTGCCCTCCGCGTCGGCGAGGTACACTTGGCGCGGCTGGTTCGGATTGGACCGGCTGACGATCGCGCGGGTGCCGCTCGCGTCCATGCTGGCGGTGTTCCACCAGCCGCGCTCGGTAAGCCGCGTGATGGTGCCGGGCTTGCGATAGTCGACCCGATAGAGGTGCCGCTCCAGCGGATCGTCCTTGTTGCCCTGGAAATAGATCCGGCCGCGCTTCTGATCGACGCTGATGCCGTCGGCGGCAACTTCCCACGGGCCCTTGGTGAGCTGGGTGAAGCGGCCTTCCTGCCAGCGATACAGATGCCCATGGCCGTCGCGCTCGGACCACCAGATCAGGCTACCGTCGTCGAGCGGCTTGAAAGCATAGGACAGGTTGACCCAGCTCTTCGGCGCTGCCTTCTCGCTGAACAGCACGCGCGATGCACCGGTCTTGGGGTCGATGGCGAGCAGATCGAGCTGCGTCTGCGCGCGATTCTCCCGCTGGACGAACAGCGTCTTGCCGTCCGGTGCCCAGTCGACGCGGGCGAGATAGATGTCGGGATCGCTGCCCAGGTCCACCTTCACGCGCTTCTGGCCGGCCGGATCGAGCACATAGAGTTCGACTAGCGCGTTGGCCGTGCCCGCCTTGGGATAACGCTGCTGGACGATGCTGGTGCCTTCGGCGCCGATCGCGGCCCGAGTGACGATGCCCACCGGCGCTTCGTCGAAGCGCTCGACGGCCAGATAGGCGTCGTCGGGGGACCACCAATAGCCGTCGCTGCGCGCCATTTCCTCCTGCGCCACGAACTCGGCTTCGCCCCAATGGACCGTACCGGCGCCGTCCGGGGTGATGCGGACGGCCTTGCCGGTGGCCAGGTCCATCACCACCAGATTCTGATCCTGCAGGTAGCTGGCGTATTTGCCGGCCGGGCTGAGGCCCGGGTTCAGCTTCGGGCCGGCGGCGGCAGGCAGCTTCTCCACGTCGCCGGTCAGCCGGGCGCGGAACAGTTCGCCGTCGAGGGGGACGAGGATTGTCTTGCCGTCGGGCGACCAGTCATAGCTGATAATGCCTTTGGTGCCGCCGATCCGCGCGCGCTCGCGCTGCATCTTCTCGGCCTCGGACAATTCGGCACCCGAGCCGAGCGACTTGGAATCGACGAGCATCCGCCACTGGCCGGTGGCGGTGTCCATCGCCCACAGGTCGAAGCGCTCGCGATCGGTGTCGCGGTTACGCAGCAGGGTTAGGTATTTGCCGTCGGGGGACAGCTTCACGGCACGCGGCGCCGGGCCGTCGATCGCCGGGCTGGCGAACACTCGCGCGAGCGGAATCGACGCCGCCTCCTGCGCCTTCCCCTCCGTCACGTTCATCCCCAACATCAACCCTACCACCACCCACCTGATCATCCACCACTCCGTCGTCCGGCCACACTGCCGAAAGGGCAAGGGTTTATCGCCAGCAGCGGGCAGGTAAAGGGGCCGAGCGCAGGCCGGCGGCGAATCATGGTTAAATGGCGGGATAAATGCCTGTTAATTTAGCCATTTGCATGTTTCGACACTTACGTACAGTTGCACGTGCATCCTGGATAATGCGCATGGACAACAATCGTTTTTCATATTTGAATTCCGCCGACGGTTACAAGTCGTAAACCGTTGAACTTTGTTCGCGGCTACTATCTATTGCTCATAGACAAGCAGGAATAGCCGCGTTAACCATTCGTTAACAAACCTTATTTAGGTTTGGCAAAAGCCTGATCGGCGTAACGGGGCGCACCTGGTCGATAGGGAGTTTGGCCGCATGTCTTCGGACGGCCTGTTGGGTACGCGCAAGGATGCGCCTGTCGAGTCCGCAACTCGGCTGCTGCAAGACAAGTGGCCGGCGCTCGTGGTGCTGACACCCGAAAGCATCGGGCTACCGGGTGATCAAGGGGCAACCCTGGAGTTTCTGGCGATCGTCCAGTCGCTGAGCGACGCGGGCTTCCTGTCGTACGAAGCGCTCGTCATCAATGCCGACGGCCCGGTCGTCGTCGATGCGGCGCTCACCGCGCGCGGTCGTGCCGCGCTTGCCGCGCGCGTGACCGCCACCCATTAAGGTCGCGGCTTCGGCCGCCGCTCAGTGCACCAGGATGGCCGCGCGCCCGCCCGACACCTGAATTGCCTCGGAAAGCTCGCGCAGCAGCGCAATTTCCGCATTCGAGAAGGTCCGCGGCCGGCGGCTCAGAACGGCCAGCGTGCCGATCCGGCGGCCGTGCTGCCACAGCGGCACCGAAACCTGCCCGAGATAACCCTGCTCCAGCGCAACCACGGGGTTCGCCAGCTGGTGTGCGGCCACTCCCGTATCGATCGCGTCTGACGCCGCCAGCGCTGCGACCGAGCCGAACTGGACGATGCCCACATCGCCGCGCAGCAACGCAACTGCGGTCTTCGCGATACGCCCGACCGAAACGGCACGGGGATCCCGGTGATCGCCGCCCCGTGGCTGTGCAGACATGTAATTCGCGAACGGACCTGACATCACGCTAATCCCTGGAAGCAATGAAGCACTTCTGGCGAAACCAGAGAGGTCCGGCGAGTACGGATTTGTACCCATCGGAGCAGCACGAAGGGTCACCAGCGGCGATGCCTCAGCGGATTCAGGGGCCGAAGGACGCATCGGACTGTGCGGATGCAGCCTGTTCCATTCCGAGACGCGTCGTCTAAGTTATCAACCGATAAATTCATTACGGATATGAACCGGACTAGGCAGAATTTGCCTAGTCCGGTAAGTAGCTCCGAGGTTCAGTTGTAAAGAGTCGCACATGCCGGCTCAGACAGCGGGACGCAGGAGTATCGAGACGCTTGCTGCTTTGCGAAGCACGGCTCCGTCCCCTGCAGCAGTGGTCGACGGGTGGATGGGGCAAAACACTGCCCCGTTCGGCATGGATCATTGCATCTACGTGCGGTTGGGGGTGGGGAGAGAGCATGATGGCAAAAAGCCGGGACGGAATCGAAGCGCTGAAAACGGTCGATTCGGTGTGCGTGGCTGCCATCGGGCGTACCCTGCTCAACGTATGGCCCGGCAGCGCGACGCTGCACCCGAGCGATCTTGGCCTTGGCACCTCTGTCGATCAGCAGAATATGTTCATCAGCGCGGTGCAGACGCTCTGCGATCGCGGCTTGCTTGCCTATGAAGCGCTCGTGATCGGGATTCGTGGGCCCGAGTTGCGTGACGCTGCCCTCACGGCGCGTGGGCGCGCGCTCCTCCAGACATCGGACCGCGTCGCCGCCTGATCGGGCTGGCAGTCGAACGACCATTGATGACGCCGGGTTGCCTTTGGCCGGCCCGCGCCGCTCCCATTGCCTGCCCTTCTCCACATATGAAAAAGGGCGCGCGGATCGCTCCGCACGCCCTTTCGTAAGCGTCTGGCAAGCCGCCGTTATTCGGCAGCCTGCGCACCTGCGCGCGGATCGCGGCGCTCGGCGATACGCGCCGACTTACCGGTGCGACCACGCAGATAGTAGAGCTTCGCACGACGCACGACACCGCGACGCACGACCTCGATCGAATCGATGTTCGGCGAATAAAGCGGGAATACGCGCTCCACGCCTTCACCGAACGAGATCTTGCGGACGGTGAAGTTCGAACCCATGCCCTTGTTGGCGCGCGCGATGCACACGCCTTCGAAATTCTGCACGCGGGTACGATCGCCTTCGACGACCTTCACACCGATGCGGACGGTGTCGCCCGGGCGGAATTCCGGAATCTTCTTGGCTTCGTTGAACTTGGCAATCTGCTCGGCTTCGAGCGTCTGGATGAGGTTCATCTCAGTCAGTCCCATGTTTTCGCCGCGCGCCAGAGGGAGACTGAACCCGAGCGCCCTCATGACGCTCCCAAAGGTCCGGCCTCCTTAGCCGTGTATCGGTCTCCGCCATGGCGCGACGCCAGGCTTCGATCCTCGCATGATCCCCCGATCGCAGCACTTCGGGGATCGTGCGCCCTTCCCATTCGACAGGTCGGGTATATTGCGGATATTCGAGCAGCCCCGTTTCGAAGCTCTCGTCCATGCCGCTGGAAGTCGCGCCCATTACGCCGGGAACGAGCCGAATGCAAGCATCGAGCAGCGTCAGCGCCGCCATCTCGCCGCCGGAGAGAATGTAGTCGCCGATCGAAACCTGTTCGACGTCGCGGGCGTCGAAGATGCGCTCGTCAAAGCCCTCGAATCGACCGCACAGCACGATGGCGCCGGGGCCTGCCGCAAGCGCCCGCACGCGATCCTGGGTCAACGGGCGCCCACGCGGCGTCATTGCGAGCAGCGGCCGGCCTTCGCGCGCGACGCTGTCGATCGCAGAAGCCACGACATCCGCGCGCAGCACCATCCCCGCCCCGCCTCCGGCCGGCGTATCGTCGACCGAGCGATGCTTGTCGGTGGCGAAGTCGCGAATCTGGACCATCTCCAGCGACCAAAGCCCCTTGCGCAGGCCGCGTCCGGCAAGCGAGATGCCCAGCGGCCCGGGGAACATCTCCGGGTATAGCGTCACGACGGTAGCAGCGAAGGTCACAGCGTCCAGTTCTCGATTCTGAGGTCGGGGATGTCGGCGAAATCCCGTTCGTTGTTGGTAATCAGCGTCAGCCCGCCTGCCAGCGCCTGCGCCGCGATCAGCCGATCCAGCCGTGCGCGGCGGAACGGCAGCCCGGCATAGGCTTCGGCAGCGGCGGCGTCGAAAGGCAGTAGCAACACATCGCGCAAGAAGCCCTGGAGCGCCCGCTCCGCCTCGGGCGCGCGGATGCCGAGCCGGATTTCGGCATAGCTGATCGCCGAAACCGCAAGACTGCCCCGCCCCTGGGTTCGGACACGCGCATTTAACGGCGCCACCGAGCCCTGGAGCAGGTAGATGCAGATGTTGCTGTCGAGCAGAAAATGCGCATCAGCCATCGCGGCGCAGCTTGCGCAAGCCCCAGTCTAGTTCCCGATCCTCAATTTCCCGGTCTTCATCCGGTATCGGCTTCAACCAGGGAAGCGCGCCAATCCAGTCGGCGCCGATCTTCTCCTCGCCGTCCACCGGTTCCACCGAGAAGCCACGGCGTTCCTCGCGCAGCACCACCTCGGCGCCTTCCTTCAGGCCCAGCGCCTTGGGCAGGCGCAGCGCCAGCGAATTGCCCGACTTGAAAATCTTGGCGCGATATTCCTCGCCCACGCGTCGCCTCCGTATATACGTGCTGTATATACACGCCCCGCGAAACACAATCCGCTCAGAACCAGTCTTCGATCCGCAGCCCAGGCACCGCGCGGAAATCGCGGCCGTTATGGGTGACCAGCGTCGCATCGAGCGCCAGTGCATGAGCGGCGATCAGCCGATCCAGCCGCCCCCGCGCCGCGCGCGCCGTTGGAAAGGCGCGCGCGGCCGCCTCGTCGAAGGCGATCACCGGCACCTGGTCCAGCAGGACGTCCAGCGCAGCCAGCGCCCCCACCCTGCCGCGCGCAGCGCCATCGACCAGTTCGGCATGGCTGATGGCCGACATCGCGATCGCCCCCGGCGCTGCCGCGGCGAGCCGCCGGGCGACCGGCGCGCCGCCCCCACGCAGCAAGCGGATGCAGACACAGGTGTCGAGCAGGTATGTCGGAACGGCCATTGGTGCGGCGATAGCACCCGAATCGGGAACCTGTCCCCTCCCCACGCGCTGGCGCGCGATGGACGATTGCATCATCATCGGCGGCGGCCCGGCGGGGCTCACCGCCGCCATCTATCTCAGCCGCTACCATCTGAAGATCCGCCTGTTCGACTGCGGATCGAGCCGTGCCGCGCTGATCCCCTGCACGCATAACCATGCCGGCTATCCGGAGGGTGTTTCGGGCCTGGACCTGCTCGCTGCGATGCGCGCACAGGCGGAGAAATACGGCACGGTGCGCGAGGCAGCGAAAGTCACCGCGTTGCGCACGGTGGACGGCGGCTTCGCGGCACAGATCGGCGAACGCGAGGTGCGCGCGCGATCGGTGCTGCTGGCCACCGGCGTCGTCAATCATCGCCCGCCGATGCCCGATGGGCTGCACGACGCGGCCCTGGCGCAGGGGCGGATCCGCTACTGCCCGGTCTGCGACGGCTACGAAGTCACGGACAAGCGCGTGGCGGTCTACGGTACCGGCGAGCACGCCGCGCGCGAGGCGCTGTTCGTGCGCAGCTTCACCAGAGACGTGACGCTGATCGCCCCCGATGCTCATGATCTGCCGCCGGCCCAGCAGGCAGAACTCGACGCCGCCGGGATCGAGCGTATCGATGGCCCCGCACGCGATTGGGCGATCGAGGGGGAGGAACTGACCCTCTCCGCCGCCGGCGGGCGTTTCGCGTTCGACAGCCTCTACCCGGCGCTAGGCTCGCACATCCGTTCGGAACTGGCGGTACAGGCCGGCGCCCGTGCCGATCCGAGCGGCTGCCTAGAAGTCGACGATCACCAGCGCACCTCGCTCGCTGGCCTGTTCGCAGCGGGCGACGTCGCCAAGGGACTGGACCAGATCAGCCACGCCATGGGCGAAGCCGGCGTCGCCGCAACGACAATCCGCAACATGCTCAACGCCGAGGCGCCGCTTTGGCGCTAAAGGCTGCAGCGACGGATTGTGCGCGCCCCGGCCGGTTCCGGAGGTAGCTGCAGCCCTACCGAGCGCGCCAGCCGAACTTTTCCTCGGCCAGGAACCAGATCGGCAGTACGGAAACGCCGCCTGCGAGCCCCGCCGACAAGCTCAGCAGGACGAACACAACATTCCAGCCGGGCGCATGGATAGCGGCTCCGGATGGGAAAAAGGTGCGCCAGGCACCCGCCCCCGCCAGCATCGCCGGAAAAACGATAGTAGCGACCAGCCTGCCGGTATGCGCGAACCGCAAGCCAGCCGCTGCGATCCAGGCCAGGACCGCAGCCACAGATAGCACAAACCACCAGGCGACGATCACCATGGCGCGCCTATAGCAGGAAATTCGGCTTACTGCTCGACGAACGCGCTCGCCACGACGAGCTTGTCGGCATCCCAGTGCGGCACCGCCTCGGGCCGCATCGGCACCATGAAGCGCTTGCCGTCGGGGCGCTCGATTTCGATCACGTCGCCCGCGCCATAATCGTCGATCGCCACGACACGGCCGATCGCGCCACCTTCCTCGTCCATCACGGGCAGGTCGAGCAGGTCGACATGATAATATTCCCCCTCGCCCAGCGGCGGGAGGGCGGCGCGCGGCACCGTCAGTTCGGTGCCGCGCAGTGCCTCGGCGGCGTTGCGGTCGGCCACTTCGGCGAAGCGGGCGATCGTGCCGTTCGGCCCGCCGCGCACCGACTTGAGCGTCAGCGTGCCGCCGTTGAAGCTTTTATGCGCCGCCAGATCCTCGGCGAACACCTTCAGGCGCACCTCGCCGGCGATGCCGTGCGCGCCGATCACGGCGGCAAGCGTCACCGGGCGATCGCCGCGGTTCGAGGGAGCGGAAGATTCTGCCATGATCGGGAACAGCGACGCACAAGGCATCCCTCCCGTGCGTGACGGGAGGGAGGTTCAGCCTCAAGCCTCGGCAGCCTCTTCGGCCGGTGCGGCAGCGGCTTCCGCAGCGGCCTTGGCCTTCTCCGCACGCTCCTCGGCGCGCTCCTTGGCCTTCTCGCCCGGCTCGGCCTTCTTCGGGTTGTTGCGAGCCGGACGCTCCTTGATGCCGGCGACATCGAGGAAGCGCAGCACGCGATCGGTCGGCTGCGCGCCGACGCCCAGCCAGTACTTGGCGCGATCGCCGTCCAGCTTCACGCGCTCGGGCGAATCCTTGGCGAGCAGCGGGTTGTAGGTGCCGATCTTCTCGATGAACTTGCCGTCGCGGGGCGCGCGGGCGTCAGCAACGACGATCCGGTAGTACGGGCGCTTCTTGGAGCCGCCGCGCGACAGACGCATGGAGAGAGCCATTCTACTTCACTTCCTTCTTGAGATACGATTGAAACCGGTTGAACTAAATTACTTCTTCTTCAGCAAATTCTCGAAGCCCGGCGGCAACTTGGCGCCGCCCGGGAGACCAGGCAGGCCAGCGCCCACCTTGTCCATCATCTCGCCCATGTCGGCGCCGCCAAGGGCGTTGCCGATGCCGCCCATGCCGCCACCGGGACCGCCCTTGGCGAGCATGCCCATCATGCCCTTGATGCCGCCCATTTTCTTCAGGCGCTTCATCGCGGTCTGCATTTCCTGATGCATCTTGATGAGCTTGTTCACGTCCTGCACGGTCAGGCCGCTGCCCTTGGCGATGCGGATCTTGCGCTTGGCGTTGAGCAGTTCGGGCTTGGCGCGCTCCTTCGGCGTCATCGAACTGATGATCGCGTCCATGCGCAGCAGCACCTTATCGCCGCCGACCTGGTCGACCGCGGCCTGCGCCTTCTTCATGCCAGGGATCATCCCCGCCAGCGCGCCGATGCCGCCCATCTTGCGCATCTGCGCCAGCTGCGCGCGCAGGTCGTTCATGTCGAACTGGCCCTTGGCGAGCCGGTTCGCCATGCGCTCGGCATCTTCCTGATCGATCGCCGCGGCGGCCTTTTCGACCAGGCTGACGACGTCGCCCATGCCCAGGATGCGGCCGGCGACGCGCTTCGGATGGAAGGGCTCGATCGCGTCGAGCTTCTCGCCCATGCCGGCGAACTTGATCGGCTGGCCGGTGACGGCGCGCATCGACAGTGCGGCACCGCCGCGCGCATCGCCGTCCATGCGGGTCAGGATCACGCCGGTCAGCGGCACCTGCGCCGAGAAGTTGCTGGCGACGTTCACCGCGTCCTGACCGGTCAGCGAGTCGACGACGAGCAGGATTTCCTGGGGGCGCGAGATGTCGGCCACCGCCTTCATCTCATCCATCAGCGCCTGGTCGACGTGAAGACGGCCAGCGGTGTCGAGCATCAGCACGTCGAAGCCCTGGAGCTTCGCCGACTGGAGCGCACGGCGGGCAATATCGACCGGCTGCTGCCCCGCGACGATCGGCAGCGTCGCCACCTCGGTCTGCGTGCCGAGCACGGCCAACTGTTCCTGCGCGGCCGGACGGTTCACGTCCAGCGACGCCATCATCACCTTCTTGCCCTGCTTCTTCAGCAGCTTGGACAATTTGGCGGTGGTGGTGGTCTTGCCCGAACCCTGCAGACCGACGAGCATGATGACGGCGGGCGGGGTAACGTCGATCGCCAGTTCGGCGGTATCGGCGCCCAGCATGTCGACCAGGGCGTCGTGGACGATCTTGACGACCTGCTGACCCGGCGTAACCGAGCGCAGCACCTGCTGGCCCACGGCCTCTTCGGTTACCTTGTCGACGAATTCGCGGGCTACCGGCAGCGCGACGTCCGCTTCCAGGAGCGCCACGCGCACTTCGCGCATCGCGGTCCGGACATCGGCCTCGCTGAGCGCGCCACGCCCGCGCAGACGTTCGAAGACGCCGCCCAGCCGATCGCTCAAACTTTCGAACATGATGCCCAGATCACTCCAAATTCAGCCTCTGTCCCACCAAACGCAAAACACGCCGGCGGACGAAACCTCGTCGGCCGGCGTCACCCCTCGGGGTGGCAATGTCTTGCGTTCCCGGAGGAACGGTCTGATGCCCTTAGCGGCGACGCAGGTAAAACGCAACCTCTACGGGTTTAACCCGATCTACACGCTCGCCATGCGAAGCTGCCCGTTCGTCCGGTAAGGGGTATCCGAAAAATGAGGCGCGGGAGGAAGGACCGGCTGCACAGATGGCGGCAAGGGGCGACGTTCGCCTTCCCGGTGATCGGCATGGTCACCAGCCTGCTGTTCCTGACGCTTGGCGGCCTGATCGCTACCAGCGTCATGCGCTATCTCGCCGATGACGCCGCCGCTCCGGAGCCGGGGTTGATCGTCGCATTGTTGCTGAACATCGCGCTGCTGGTGATCGGATGGCGGCGGCGGCGGGATGCGTCGCTCGGCCTCGACGGGCGCTCGGCGAAGGGGCTGGCGCGTGCGGCGCCCCGCCTCCGCCGCCCGGCCGCCATCCTTGATCGGCAGAGCTTCCTCGATCAGGGTGCGACGATGCTGCTGCGTGCGCAGCGGCTGGAGAAATCGATGGCGGTGCTCGTGCTCGCCATCGAGCGGGATCGTGGCGCCGGCGACGCGCTGCTGCGGGCCGTGGCAGGGGAAATCGCCGCGACCATGCCGCCCCTCGCGCTCACCGCGCAGATCGCCGGCGATCGATTCGCCTGTGGCTTCCTGTTCGATCCCGATGCGCGCACGGCCGTCGATCGGGTCGCGGAACGGCTGATGCTCAGCCTGGCCCAGCCGTTCGAGATCGATGGGCACGAGGTGCAGATTCGCTGTACGCTCGGCGGCGCCCGCTCGAACCTCGAATGCGCGACAATGGAAGTGCTGCTGCAATCGGCGGAAGCGGCCATGGCCGTCGCCAGCAAGACGAACGGCAACCGGCTCGCCTGGTTCGACCGGGCGACCCAGGAGGCGCTCTGGCTCCGCCAGCAGCTGGAGAGCGCCTTGCCGATGGCGATCGCGCGCGAAGAGGTCGTTCCCTATTTCGAGCAGCAGGTGGATCTGTCGAGCGGACGGCTCGAGGGATTCGAAGTGCTCGCCCGCTGGCAACACCCGGTGCAGGGCATGATCGGCCCGGATGTCTTCATCGGGATCGCCGAAGAAAGAGGCCTGATCGCCGATCTGTCGCTCTCGATCATGGCCCAGGCTTTTCGCGCGGCACGCGACTGGGATCCCGGCCTGTCGCTGTCGGTGAACATCTCCCCCGTTCAGCTGCGCGACGCATGGCTGGCGCAGAAGATCATCAAGGTGCTGACCGAGACCGGCTTCCCGGCCAGCCGTCTGGAAGTGGAGATCACCGAAGGCGCGCTGTTCGATAATCTGCCGCTCACCCAATCCATTCTGGGTAGCCTGAAGAACCAGGGAATCCGGATCGCCCTCGACGATTTCGGCACGGGCTATTCCTCACTCGCGCATCTGCGTGCCCTGCCCTTCGATCGGATCAAGATCGATCGCAGCTTCGTCCAGCTGCTCAATCGCGATGCCGACTCGGCGGTGATCGTCAACGCCATCGTGCGCATGGGCGAAAGCCTGAACCTGCCGATCACTGCCGAAGGTGTCGAAGATCCGGCGATCGCGGCGCGGCTGCTGGCACTGGGCTGCGCCAAGGCGCAGGGCTGGCATTTCGGCCGTCCGCTTTCGATCGCTGGCGCGCGCCGGATGCTCGCGGAGCGGCGGCTGATCCAGCAGCCCGGTCCGCCGCTGCCGGGCGAGCCGCCTACCAGCCAGCGCCGGGCTGGCTGAGATACTCGAGTTCCTCGGGCGTCGAAATGCGGCAGAGCGCCGCATTTCGGCCGGGGAAGCGGCCGAAGCGCCGAAACACGTCGGCGTGATCGCGCGCATAGGCCAGCGGTTCCTCCAGCCCGAGTGCCTCGAAACAGCGCAGGCTCAGCGCCTGGAACTCGGCGTCCTCCGCATGTTCGAACGGCAGATACAGGAACTGGCGCTGCTCGTCCGTCATTCCGGTATCCCAGCCGCGTTCCAGCGCGTGACAGGCCAGCCGTCTGGCAAGCGCATCGCCGGCAAATGCTTCCGCCTTGCCGCGGTGGATATTCCGCGAAAACTGGTCGAGCAGGATGATTGCGGCGAGCAGCGTATCGGGCGCCTCGTCCCAGCCTTCGGCATCGGTGGCAAGCACGGCGTCGCGATCGGCACCGAACAGGTCGGCAATCTCCTGATCTACGCTCGCCGAGGCGGAAAACCATTGTTCGGGCATCAGCGCATCGAACCAGAAGGCAAGCACCTCGCGGGCCTTCTCGTGGACTTCTCGGGTCGGCGCTCTTAGATCGCTGGCCAATGTCCGTCTCCTCGCCTCTCATCCTTAACATGGGTTGCCGGTTGAACCTAGCCGAAGGTGAGTCGATCCGTGCGCTGCTGACGGGGCGTGACGCGATCGTGGTGAACAGCTGCGCCGTGACCAACGAAGCGGTGAAACAGACGCGCCAGGCGATCCGCCGGGCGCGGCGCGAACGGCCGGAGGCAGAGCTGGTCGTCACCGGCTGCGCGGCGCAGATCGACCCTGCCGCCTTTGCCGCGATGCCCGAGGTGGACCGGGTGATCGGCAATGCCGAGAAGCTGCTGCCGGAGGCCTGGGCCTCGGAGGCGAAGGTGCAGGTGCAGGATATCCTGGCCGTCCGCGAAACCGCGCCGCATCTGGCCGCCAGCTTCTCCACCCATGCCCGTGCCTTTGTGGAAGTGCAGAATGGCTGCGACCATCGCTGCACCTTCTGCGCCATCCCCTTTGGGCGCGGCAACAGCCGCTCGGTGCCCGCCGGGGCGGTGATCGATCGGATCGCGATGCTTGCCGAGGCGCATCGCGAGGTGGTGCTGACCGGCGTCGATCTCACCAGCTATGGCCATGATCTGCCGGGCAGTCCGGCGCTCGGCTCGCTGGTGGAGCGCATCCTGCGCCATGTGCCCGGGCTCCAGCGGCTGCGGCTCTCCTCGCTCGACGGGATCGAAGTCGACGACCGGCTGTTCGCGCTGCTCACCCAGGAGCCGCGCGTGATGCCGCACGTCCATCTGTCGCTCCAGGCCGGCGACGACATGATCCTCAAGCGGATGAAGCGCCGCCACAGCCGCGCGCAATCGGTGGATCTGGCGGATCGCCTGCGCGCTGCCCGCCCCGAAATTGCGATCGGTGCCGATCTGATCGCCGGCTTTCCGACCGAAGATGAGACGATGTTCGCCAACACGCTGGCCCTGATCGCCGATTGCGGCGTGGTGCATGCCCATATCTTCCCCTATAGCCCGCGCGCTGGCACGCCGGCCGCGCGCATGCCGCAGGTGGCGCCCGCCGCGATCCGCGATCGTGCCGCCCGGCTGCGCGCAGCGGCGGCCGAGCAGCGGGCACACTGGCTGCAGGGGCTGGTCGGCAGCCGCCAGCAGGTGCTGGTCGAGCGCCCGGGCGACCGCGGCCATGCAGAGAATTTCGCCGAGGTGCGGCTTGCCGCCCCTCGGCAGACTGGAGAAACGGTGAACGTGACGATTGCACGCGTCGAAGACGGAAAGCTGGCCGCATGAGCGGGCCCAGCTGGCATGAAAAGCTGCTCGGCGGCTTTCGCAAGACGTCGGATCGGCTGCTCGGCAACCTCGCCGGCCTGTCGCTCGCCCGGCTGGACGAGGCCACGCTGGACGAGATCGAGGAGGCACTGATCGCCTCGGACCTCGGCCCCGCCACCGCAGCCAAGGTGCGCGCGCGGCTCGCCGAAGGGCAGTTCGAACGCAACATGGAAGAACTCGGCATTCGGCTGATCGTCGCCGAGGAGGTGGCGAAGGTGCTGGAGCCGGTGGCCAAGCCGCTCGAGATCGAGGCGTTCCCGCGCCCGCAGGTGATTCTTGTGATCGGGGTAAACGGGTCGGGCAAGACGACGACGATCGCCAAGCTCGCCAACCAGCTGCTCGAGCAGGATTACAGCGTGATGCTGGCGGCCGGCGATACCTTCCGCGCCGCCGCGATCGGCCAGCTGCGCACTTGGGCCGAGCGGATCGGCGTGCCGATCGTCTCGGGCGCCGAGGGCGGCGATGCCGCCGGCATCGTCTTCGAAGCGGTGAAGCGGGCGACCGAGATCGGCACCGACGTGCTGATCGTCGACACCGCCGGCCGCCTGCAGAACAAGCGCGAACTAATGGACGAGCTGGCCAAGGTCCGCCGTGTGCTCGGCCGCCTCAATCCCGCCGCCCCGCACGACGTGGTGCTGGTGCTCGACGCGACCACCGGCCAGAACGCGCTCAACCAGATCGAGGTGTTCAAGGAAGTGGCGGGCGTCACCGGCCTGGTCATGACCAAGCTGGACGGCACCGCGCGCGGCGGCGTGCTGGTGGCCGCGGCCGAGAAATACGGCCTGCCCATCCACGCGATCGGCGTTGGCGAGAAGGTGGACGATCTCCGCCCGTTCGACGCACAGGAAGTCGCGCGCATCATCGCCGGCGTGGAGGCATTGGCCCATGGTTGAATCCGCCCCCCGCCCCCAGGCCTCCGCCGGCCTGCGGATGACGCTGGACTATGGTCCGCTGATCGTCTTCTTCCTCGTCAACAGCCTCGCACCGGGCATGCAGATCGAACGCATTCTCACGGCGACGATGGCGTTCATGGTCGCGATGGCGGTGGCAATCGCCGTTTCCTGGCTGAAGACCCGGCATGTCTCGCCGATGCTGTGGATCACCGGCGTGCTGGTGCTCGTGTTCGGCGGGCTGACGCTCTATTATCACGACCGGACCTTCATCCAGATCAAGCCGACGATCGTGTATGCCATGTTCGCGGTGATTCTGGGCTATGGCCTCGTCACCAACAAGCCGCTGCTCCAGACGATGCTGGAGGCCGCCTATCCCGGCCTCAGCGCCAAGGGCTGGCGCCTGTTGACGATCAACTGGACGATCTTCTTCGTAGCGATGGCGGTCCTCAACGAAGGCATGCGCCACACGCTCGACTGGGACAAATGGGTGACGTTCAAGACCTGGGTCGTGATCCCGCTCACGCTCGTCTTCGCGATCGCCAACATCCCTATGCTGCTCCGCCACGGCCTGCAGCTCGAAAAGCCCGAGGACGCCCCGCTCCCGCCGGAGGGCTGACACGAAAAAGGGGCGCCGGACAGCCCGTCCGACGCCCCTTCTTTCTGGCGCGAAGGCCTCAGCCCTGCTGGTCGGCGCGGCTCGCACCTTCGCCGTCGAGATTCTGGGCGACGAAGTCCCAGTTCACCAGCTTGGTCAGGATGGTGTCGACGAACGACGGACGCGCGTTGCGATAGTCGATATAATAGGCGTGTTCCCACACGTCGATCGTGAACAGCGGCTTCACGCCGTGCGCCACGGGCGAGTCGCCGTCATGGAACGAGGTGACCTTCAGCGTGTCGCCGTCGAGCACCAGCCAGCCCCAGCCGCTGGCGAAGTGGCCGACCGATTCCGCCTTCAGCTTCTCGAGCAGGGCCTCGTGGCTGCCGAAGTCGCGGGTGATCATCTCCGCGAGCTTGCCGGTCGGCGCCGCATAGTTCGGCGTCAGGCACTGCCAGAAGAAGCTGTGGTTCCAGATCTGCGAGCTGTTGTTGAACAGGCCCTTGTTGCCCTTGTCCTTGGCATAGGCGATCACGTCCGTCAGCTTCGCGCCGGCCAGCTCGGGAATGTCGGCAACCAGCTTGTTGCAATTGTCGACATACGCCTTGTGGTGCTTGCCGTGGTGGAAATCGAAGGTCTCGGCCGACATGTGCGGCGCGAGAGCATCCTTGGCATAGGGAAGTTCGGGGAGTTCGAAGGCCATGTCTTCCTCCTGTTTGGGGGTTGGGAAGGATTGTCGTGCGCCCGCCTAACGCATGGGAGGGGCCAGCGCCGCAACATTTTTTGTTTCGCCCCTGATCGAATACGGCGATCTGTGTGGCGGATTTGGCGCCGAGCTCAGGCGAACAGTCGCGTCATCGCGCGCTCCAGCAACAGCAGCTGCCACAGCAGGGCGCCGTGGTTCGCTCGTCCCGCGCGATGATCGTCGGCGAGTTGTGACATCATGCGCAGGTCGAACCAGCCCGTCTGCATAAGAAGGGACGAGCGCGCGATATCTCCCGCCGCCCCCGCCAATGCCGTGCGAAGCCACGCGTCGAGCGGCGCAACCCCCGCGCTGCTCGGCCGGCGTAGCACGGCGCGCGGCAGCCAGGGGTCTAGCGCCCTGCGCAGCAGCCAGCGCCCCTGGCCGCGGCTGCGCAGCGCTTCCGGCAGGGTGGCGACGAATTCCACCAGCGTGTGGTCGAGAAGCGGAGCCCGCGCCTCCAGGCCCGCGGCCATGCTCGTGCGATCGAGCTGGGCCAGCCGGCTGCCCGGCAGCCAAAGCTTGATGTCGGCATATCGCGCGCGATCGAGCGCGCTGCGCGCCGGCGCCGCCCGCAGCGCCCTAGCGTAGAGCGCTTCGGCACGCTCCCCCTCCAGCGCCTGGCGCGCCGCATCGCTGAACAGGCGCGTACGCAGGTCGGCTCGCGTCACCATCGTCATCCGGGCATAGGCGTCCGCGCCATCCATCGCCAATGCCTCCAGCATAGGCCGAAGCCGGAGCGGCTGGGGGGGCGCGTCGCCATCGGGATAGATCTGCGCGACGGCGCCGAACAGCCGCGCCCGCAAATCGGCCGGCAACAGGCCGCGCACGCGATCCTGCCGGGCAAAGTCGCGGGCGCGACACTGCCCCGCCAGCACGGCCGCCGCGCCTTCGCCCGACAGCGCAACCGTCATGCTCTCGCGGGCCAGCGCGGACAGCGCATAGGCAGCCGGCGCCGAAGCATCCGCGAGCGGCTCGTCAAAGGCGCTCGCCAGCACCTCGAGCATCTGCGCGGGGTCGAGTTCGGCCGAGTTGCTGCGATGACGGGTGGCGAACCGTCTCGCAATCGCTTGCGCCCGCGATTCCCCGTCCACGCCTTCCTCGATCGTGCAGCTCTGCACCGCCGCCTTGCTGGCATCGGCCATCAGCGCGACCAGGCCGGCGCTCTCGATGCTGCCGGTCAGCAGCGCACCGCTCGGCACCTCCGATGCCATGCGAAGCCGCACCGCGCCGCGCAGCCGCTCGAGCAGCTCGGCCTTCAGGTCGCGCGTGCGGCCGGGGGCGCGGCGGGAAAAGTCGATGTCCCACCAGCGCACCGGCGGCGGCACCGGGCGGCCGCGCTGCACCAGCAGGAAGTGCCCGGCCGCCAGCTTCTCGACCCCTGCGACCAGGCAGTGCGCGTCCGGCACATATCCGAGCCCGATATAGGCCTCCACCGCTCCGATATCGGCAGCGCGACGCAGCATCGGGTGGGCAAGCAGGCCCTTCAGTTCGGAAGCGAAGGCGATCGCGCCATCGGCGAGTTCGGCGATGTGGAGCGGCTTTTCCCCCAGGCGATCGCGCGCCAGGAACAGGCTTTGCCGATCGGCGTCGTACAGCGCGAACGCGAACGCACCGTTCAGCCGCGGCAGCATCTCCGGTCCCCAAACGCGCCAGCCGTGGAGCAGCACCTCGACATCGCTTTCGCTGGTGAAGCATGCGCCCCGCGCTTCCAGTTCGGCGCGCACCGCCCGGAAGTTGTAGATCGCGCCGTCCAGCACCACCGCCAGCCGTTGATCGGGCAGCGCCATGGGCTGCACACCACCGGCCACATCGATGGTCGCCAGCCGCCGGTGGCCCAGCCCGACGCCGGCGACACACCAAACGCCCGATCCGTCTCGGCCACGATGGGCGATCGCCTCGCGCATCGCCACGATCCGCGCCGGATCGATCGGTTTGGCCATGCCCGGATAGAACATCCCCACGATGCCGGACATCAGAGGATCGCGCCCGTCGCACGAAGATGCACGCACGCCCGGCGCAGCAAACCCTGAATCTTCCCCATCGACATTGCGACGGCCGCTACCAAGCGTTTCCGCGATGCGCCACCCCACAGCGCCGCCACTGCGCCCCGACGGCACCGGGGCGCGGCGAGAGACGCGGAAATCTGCCGTCAGCGCAGGGCGTCGCGCAACGCCTGCAGGCTGATGCTGCGGCGCTCCTCGTCCTGCTCCACCCATTCCACCAGCACCGCCAGCACCTGCCGCAGCGCATCCTGCTGGCCGCGAAGCCTTGCTTCCAGTTCGGCCACCCGTTCCGCCAGCAGCGCCATGTCCATGCCGCCGCCGGTCGGGCTCGTATCGGCGGGCGGCAGTGCCTCGGGAACGAAATCAAGCGCCTCGCCCGCGCCGTCGACTTCGATGTCCGCGATCGCGGCCGCCACGTCGGGCGCGCCAAAGGTATCGATACGCACGCTCGCCCCGTGCAGCAGCAGCCGATCCGCCACCAGGTTCAGCCGTCGCGCAACGCCGCCGGACCAGCGGTGCAAGGCTGCGCACGCCTCGCTGGTGAAGCGCGGACGGCCGTGTCCGCCGGCACAGTGCAGGCGATGGCGCAGATAGGGGGCGACCTCCTCGATCTCGATCGCGCCGAGATGTGCCGTGGCAATCACGCCATCGCGCCGCCGCGCGCTTTCCGCATCCTCCACCAAGCGTAGCAGGTGCGGCTCGCCGAACAGGAACAGCCGGAAAAGCGCACCGGCTTCCAGCGTGGAAAGGTGCCGCAGCACATGCCAGCAATCCTCGGACAGCAATTGGGCGTCATCCACCAGCAGCAGGATGCGGCCGCCGCCGGCCATCGCGGCTCGCGCATGATGATCGATCGCGGACAGCGCAGCGGCCTGCGAGATGCCCTGAAGATCCACGCCGAGCGCCTGCCCCACCACCTGCCCCACCAGCCGTATCAGGTCCTCCGCCCGCAAATCCTTGGAGGTGATCTGGAGCAGGCGATGATCTTGTCCATCGATGTCGCCCGCCAGGCGACGCAGCAGGATCGTCTTGCCGACGCCGGCCGCGCCGGTGACGACAACGTCCCCCTGCCCCCGGCCAAGCGCATGGCGCAGACAGGTCATCGCCGTGCCATGGGCTACCGTCTCGAACCAGAAGCGCGGATCGGGTGCGGGCTGAAAGGGGCGTGCGCGCAACCCGTAATAGTCGTCCTGCATCGCGCCCGCCTCCGCTCAGATGCCCGCCAGCACTTCGCGAACGGGCGGGTGGCCCAGAAAAGCCTGCGGGCTTGCCGTCGCGCCATACGCTCCCGACGCGAAGATCGCGATCAGATCGCCGACCTCGGCACGCGGCAGGGCCACGCGATCCGCGAGCCGATCAAGCGGAGTGCATAGCGGGCCGACGATGCTGACCACTTCTTCCGCGGCGTCCTGCATTCGATGCGCAACTGCCACCGGATAGTTGCGGCGGACGACCGTTCCGAAATTGCCCGTGGCCGCGAGGTGATGGTGCAATCCACCGTCGACGACCAGGAAGGTCTCGCCCTGGCTCTGTTTGCGATCGATCACCCGCGCCAGATAGATGCCGGCCTCGCCCACCAGCCAGCGCCCCAGTTCAATGGCGAATTGCGTATCCAACCCCTGCAATACCGGCGCCAACGCGGCACCCACTGCCTCCACGTCGAGTGGAACGTCGCCCGGGAAATAGGGGATGCCGAACCCGCCGCCGAGATTGACCAGGGGCGGCACCGCGCCGGCTTCGTCCGCCAGCCGCGCGGCGAGCGCGACCGTTGCCGCCTGCATCTCGATCACCGCATCGGCGGAAAGCGCCTGCGAGCCGGCATAGATGTGGAAACCCCGCCAGTCCGCGCCCGCCGCGCGAATCCGCCGCACCAGCGACGGCACGCGCGCCGCGTCCACGCCGAACGGCGAGGCCCTGCCGCCCATCTTCATCCCCGATCCGCGCAGCTCGAAATCGGGGTTCACCCGCACCGCCAGGCGGGGTGCGATGCCCAGCCCGTCGCCGATCGCCAGCGCGCGTTCGCCTTCGCTTTCCGATTCCAGGTTCAGCGTCACGCCCGCCACGATCGCCTCCGCCAGTTCGGCGTCGCGCTTGCCCGGCCCGGCAAAGCTGATCGTGTCCGCCGGCTTTGCCGCCAGTGCACGCGCCATTTCGCCGGCCGAGGCGACGTCGATGCCGTCCACCAGCGGCGCCATCGCGGCGATCAGCGGGGGGAAGGGGTTGGCCTTGATCGCATAATGGAGCGCCAGCTGCGGCGGCATCGCCGCGCGGAAACGGGCGATCCGCGCCGCGATGGCGGCGCCGTCGTACAGATACAGCGGCGTATCGGGCGCCGCCCATGCGGCGGCGTCGCGACCCGCGATCGTCAGGGTCGACTGGCGCGCATAGGCCGCGGGGATCGGGCCGATCGGCTTCGCGTTCATAGCACCTCCGCCTTCAATCCCGCGCGATCCAGCTTGCCATTGGCGTTGCGCGGCAGGCTCTCGCGCCAAACATAGTGTGCCGGTTGCTGAAAGCTCGGCAATTCGCGTCGCAGACGTTGGCGTAGCGCCGCCTCGGTGCTGCCGTCGCCCCGCGCGACGACCAGGATCGCCTGCCCCAGGCGCGGATCGGGGACGCCGAAGGCAACGGCCTCCTGCGTCTCGCCGCCGGCGAGCACGGCTTCCTCGATCTCGGTGGGGCTGATGCGATTGCCCGAGGATTTGATCATCTCGTCGTCACGCCCGACGAAGCGCAGCAGCCCGTCCGCATCCTCGGCCACGGTGTCGCCGGACCAGACGGCCATGCCGCCATAGGTCGAATGCTCGGGGGCCAGCCGGAACCGGCGCTCGGTGCGCTCCGGATCCTGCCAATAGCCCTTCGCCACCAGCGGTCCGGCATGGACCAGTTCGCCTTGCCGCGCCTTGCGCCCCTCGGCATCCACGACCAGGATTTCGGCGAACGGAATGGCGCGACCGATCGAATCCGGGTGCGCATCGATCAGGGCGGGGTCGAGATAGGTCGATCGAAACGCCTCGGTCAGCCCATACATCGCGAACAGCTCGGCGGCCGGGAACCTGCTCCGCAGCGCCCGCACCAGCGCGGGTGTCAGCGCCCCGCCGGAATTGGTCAGCCGCCGCAGCCGCGCCGCGGTGTCCGCGGGCCACTCGGCTTCCAGCAGCTGCACCCATAGCGGGGGCACCCCGGCGAGCGTGGTGATGGCGAACCGCTCCACGGCCTTCACGACATCGCGCGCGGTCAGATAGTCGAGCGGCACCACCGATGCGCCAGCCGCCCAGCTGGAGAACAGCTGGTTCTGGCCGTAATCGAAGCTGAGCGGCAGGACGCCCAGCACCCGGTCGTCCGGCGCGATCTTCAGATAGTGCGCGACGCTGATCGCGCCGAGCCACAGATTGGCGTGCGACAGCATCACGCCCTTGGGCCGGCCCGTCGATCCGGAGGTGTAGAGGATGGCCGCCAGCGCATCCGGATCGCCGGAGGAAGGCGGCATGGCGTCGCTTCCCGCCAGTTCCTCCTCGGTTATCACCGTGCAGCCGGTGGGCACGTCTCCGGGCTCCAGCGCCGCCAGCCGCGCGGCTTGGGTGACGAGCAGCCGGGCGCCGCTGTCCGCCAGGATATGTGCCACCTGCGCGCGCTTCAGCATCGGGTTGATCGGCACATGCACCAGCCCGGCGCGCGGCACGGCGAGCGGCAACAGGCAGGCCGCTCGGCTTTTGGGCAGCCAGCTGGCCACCCGCTCGCCCGTCGCCCAGCCCCGCGCGGCGATGCCGTGAGCGATTGTTCCCACTGCCGTTTCCAGCGCGTCGAAGCGCATCGTGCCGGCCTTGTCTGCCAGCGCAATGGCGTCCGGCGCGCCGCGCAGTGGCAGTGCGTCTATAAGATGGGGGGCAGGGTCCAGCGCGATCATGCCGCCACCCATAGTCTTGGCAGCGCCGCCGCCAAGCCTTACGGAAGCGCAAAAATCTTGCAGGGGATCCCCATTGCGGCCTGAAGGCATGCCCGAAGTCGAAAATACCGTGCGCGGCGTGCTGCGCGACGTGTTGGGTCTGAGCGAGGATCGCGTCGCCGCGTTCGATGCGGAGACGCCGCTGTTCGGCGCGCTGCCCGAACTCGATTCGCTTGCCGTCGCCGGAGTGCTCACCGAGATGGAGGATCGCCTGGGCATCCTGATCGAGGACGACGAAGTTGACGGTGAAATTCTCGAAAGTTTTGGCGCCCTCACCCACTTCGCCTCCCAAAAGGCGTTGGGGTGATCGAACCCTATGACTGGGCTGGTGGCCGCGAAGCGATGCTGCGCTTCGGGCCCGGCAGCGGTCCGGTCGTCGTGGCGGCGCTGCCGCTATTTGAAGAAGCGAACCGCACCCGCGCGTTCGTGGTTGCCATTTTGCGGGCACTTGCCGATCGGGGCATCGCCGGCGTCCTTCCCGAACTGCCGGGCACGGGCGACAGCCTGATCCCCACCGATCGCATCGCGATCTCCGATCTGCGTGCTGGTTTTGCCGCCGCGGCGCGCACGGCCGGCAAGCGCGCTTACTCGCTGGCGGTGCGCAGCGGCGCCTTGCTCGACGGGACCGTGATGATCCGTCGCCGCTGGCATTTCGCGCCCCAGACCGGGCCGGAACTCCTTCGCGCACTGCACCGGATGCACCGCATCGACGGTATGCCGGGCTATGGCGGCCATCGCCTGCCGGAAAGCTTCCTGGAGGAGCTGCCGGAATGCCATCTCGAGCCCGCTCGCACGGTCCGGCTGGATACGGACATGCGGCCGTCCGATCACAGCGTGCCGGGCAGGCCGCTATGGCGGCTGCCGGAGCCAACAAACGATTTGACCCTCGCGGAGTTGCTGGCGGCCGATATCGCGGCCTGGGTGCAAGCGTGCGAAGCCTAGTCGCGTTTCCCTGCTTGGGAGAGATGCTGGTGGGAGCGCTGGATGCTGCCTCCGGTCAGGCGGGGCTGCTCATCGTTTCAGGCGGGAACGAGGTGCGCGCGGGGCCACATCGCAGCATGGCGCTGCTCGCCCACCGCATCGCCGCGGCCGGCTTCCCGGTATTTCGATTCGATCGGCGCGGCGTGGGCGATTCGAGCGGCATCAACCAGGGCTTTGAAAACAGCGGCGAAGATATCGCCGCGGCTACCAAGATTTTTCGGCAGGAAGCATCGCTCGCCCGCGTCGTCGCCTTCGGCAACGGCGATGGAGCGACCGCGCTGGCGCTATTCCACGCTCAGGCCCGGATCGATTCGTTGCTGCTGGCGAATCCGGTCACGAAAAGCGGGATCGACGCAGCGGCGCCGGAGACGGCGGATCAGGGGGATTCTCGCGGCTGGATGCGGCAAGTGATCGGCAGGATCAGCGGGCGGCGGGCCGATAGCGAGTCCACGCTGGTCGCTCGGCTCGCAGAAGCGCTAACCGACGCGAAGATACCGATCACTCTACTGCTGGCGACACGCGATCCGGTCGGCGCGCTCTTCGCCGATCTGCTGCACCGCCCCGCCTTCGCCGCGTTGAGCACGCGCGTCCGACGCAAACAGTTTAATACCGATAGCCACAGCTTTGCCGGCAGTGCCGACAAAGCCTGGCTGTACGAGCGTATCCTCGAAGCGCTCGCCGAATAGTCCTATTCGGCGGCTTGGGCGATCGTCTCGAAATCCGCTTCGGCCAGGAATCGTTCGGCATCCAGCGCCGCCATGCAGCCTGTGCCGGCCGCGGTGATCGCCTGACGATAATGCTTATCCATCACGTCGCCGCAGGCGAATACGCCCGGCACGTTGGTGCGGGTCGTCCCCTTTTCGACTTCGATATAGCCATCAGCGTCGAGCGTGATGTGGCCGCGGAACAGTTCGGTGGCCGGATGGTGCCCGATCGCAACGAAGCCGCCGTCCACGTCGATGGTCGACAGCGCGCCCGTCACCGTGTCCTTCAGTTCGATCGCGACGAGACCTTCCGGCTGCCCACCGCCGATGAACCGCACGACCTGCTTGTTCCACAGCACGTTGATGCGCTCGTTCGCGTGCAGGCGCTCCTGCAGGATCTTTTCGGCGCGGAGGCTGTCGCGGCGGTGGATCAGCGTCACGTCATGGCTGTGGTTGGTCAGATACAGCGCTTCCTCGACCGCGGTATTGCCGCCGCCGATCACCGCCACCTTCTTGCCGCGGAAGAAAAAGCCGTCGCATGTCGCGCAGGCGCTGACGCCCTTGCCCTTCAAGAGTTCTTCCGAGTCTAGGCCCAGCCACCGGGCCTGCGCGCCGGTGGCGATCACCAGCGTGTCGCCCAGATAGACCGTGCCGCTGTCGCCCACCATTCGGAACGGCCGCTGGCTCACATCGACCTCGACGATCGTGTCCCACATCATCTGCGCGCCGACATGCTCCGCTTGCGCCTGCATCTCCTGCATCAGCCAGGGGCCCTGGATCACTTCGCGAAAGCCGGGATAATTCTCGACATCGGTGGTCGTGGTCAGTTGGCCGCCGGGCTGGATGCCCTGCACCACGATCGGGGCCAGGCCCGCGCGAGCGCCGTAAATAGCCGCCGAAAGGCCGGCAGGGCCGGAGCCGAGGATCAACATGCGAGTGGAATGGGTAGCGGTCATGAATGCTTTCCGTCGAATCTTTCGGTGCCGCTTCTAGGGAAAGGGTACCGTCGGAAGCAACATGGCGTCGCGGGAATGTCGCGCAACGCCGTGCCGGAACAAGAAAGCTGCTACACCATCAAGGGAAACTTCGCGGGTCAGCGAAGGACCAGCAGCACCACACCCGACCAGAACACGATTGTGCCTACCGCCATGATCAGCAAGCTTCCCGACGCCGCAGGATCAACACCACGCCCCTCAACCTGCTCGGGCGGCAACTCATACAATGCACGCATTCACGGCGCTCCGTTTCAGACGACCTCTCTCCGGTTCTTCTTATAACGTGTTCGGAACCGGTGACTCTTCCGGGAATATGCTTAACGCGCCGATACGGGCCTGCATAGATGCCCCTCGGTACGCTTTTGTATTTTAGTGTGGATGGTAGCGGAGGAGGGACTTGAACCCCCGACCCCAGGATTATGATTCCCGTGCTCTAACCAACTGAGCTACTCCGCCCTACCAAGGCGACCCGTTCGGGCGAGGGGGCCACATAGGTCCAGCTTTTCGAGCGGTCAAGCGTACATGTTACGCGAATGCAATTCCCACGGGCCGCCACGATACCACCAGCTCGCTAGGCCCGTGATTTCCACGCTTCGCGGCTGGAAATCGCGCGACAGCGCGGCCATCAGAGCCTTGGCGAGTACCGGCGTGACCTTGTTCTGCACGGTCACATGGGGGCGCCATCGCCCGGCATCCTGCAGCGTCAACAGGCCCGCAAAGGCCTGCACAAGCCCTTCCCGAATCACCACTAGGTCGGGCGAATCGATTCGGTAGGCCACGCCGCGGCCCAGCGACATCAGCCCGCCGACCGTCGCGCGGGGTGCCCGCACCCCGCGTGTCTCCTGCGCCAGCCGATGCTTCAACTCTTCCGCCACTGACGGCGGAAGATTATGAAACAGCGTCAGGTGCGCGTCGAGCTGGTTCCGCTCGGGCGGGAAATGGGTGCGGCGAAGCGAATCGAACCACGCCTGGTCCGCCTTGCCGAACAGCGCGGTGACGATCAGCGGGGCCGGCGCCCCGCTCAAATTTCGACCTGGCTTCCCAGCTCGACCACGCGGTTGGTGGGCAGGCGGAAAAACTCCATCGCGCTTTCGGCGTTGCGCAGCATCCAGGCGAACAGCTTTTCGCGCCAGATCATCATGCCCGGCCGCGAGGAAGGCAGCAGCGTCTGACGGGCTAGGAAGAAGCTCGTTTCCATCATCTTGAACTCGGCCCCGCACGCGCTGGCGGATTTCAGCGCCGTCGGCACGTCCGCTTCCTGCATGAACCCGTAATAGAGGATCATGCGGTGGAAGCCCTTGCCGAGATCCTCCACCACCATGCGCTTCTCTTCCGGCACATAGGGGACGTCGCTGATCTTCACGGTCAGCAGGATTACGCGGTCGTGCAGCACCTTGTTGTGCTTCAGGTTGTGGAGCAGCGCATGCGGCACGCCGTCGGGCGTCGAGGTCATGAACACCGCGGTGCCGCGCACGCGCGTGGCGGCATTGGCAGCCGATTCGATAAAGATCTGGATCGGCATCGCGCTCTCGCGCAGCCGTGCGATCATCAGCTTGCGCCCCTTCGCCCAAGTGGTGAGCAGCGTGAAGATGAGGAAGCCCACCATCAGCGGGAACCACCCGCCATCGGGCACCTTGGTGAGGTTCGCCGCGAAATAGGCGAGGTCGACGGTGAAGAACAGCAGCAGCAGCGGGACCGCGTAGCGCTTCTTCCAGTGCCACAGGTTGAACAGCACCACCGCCAGCAGGCAGTTGTCGATCAGCATCGCCCCGGTGACCGCAATGCCATAGGCCGCCGTCAGGTTGGACGAGGTCTGGAAGGTGAGAACCAGCAGGATCACCATCACCATCAGCGCCCAATTGATGATCGGGATATAGATCTGCCCCGCCGTGGCCGCGCTGGTATGATCGATCCGCAAACGCGGCACGAAGCCAAGCTGGATCGCCTGCTGCGTGACCGAGAAGGCGCCGGAGATCACCGCCTGCGACGCGATGATCGCCGCGGCGGTGGCCAGCCCCACCAGCGGCAGCCGCAGGGCTTCGGGTGCGAGCAGGTAGAAGGGGCTACGCAACGCCTCCGCATCGCGGATCAGCAATGCCCCCTGCCCCATATAGTTCATCATCAGCGCTGGCAGCACGAACCACAGCCACGAAACGCGAATCGGCTTGCGGCCGAAATGGCCCATATCGGCGTAGAGCGCCTCGGCGCCCGTCACCGCCAGCACGATCGAACCCAGCGCGAGGAATCCGCGCAGCGGATCGAGCGTGAAGAACTGCACCGCATGGTGCGGCGAGAATGCCTGCAGGATGTACGGCGTCTGCACCATGCTGATCACGCCCAGCGTGGCGATGACGAGGAAATAGAGCATCATCACCGGGCCGAAGAACGTGCCGACCCGCGCGGTTCCGGTCCGCTGGATGGAGAACAGCAGCACCAGGATCACGACTGCGATCGGCACCACCAACCGATGGAAGGCGGGCGCGGCCACGGCCAGCCCTTCGACTGCGGACAGCACGGACACCGCCGGCGTGATCATGGAGTCGCCGTAGAACAACGCCGTGGCGAACACGCCTAGCAACACGATGCCTTGCGTCCAGCGCCGTTGCCCACCACGCCCGGAAATCAGCGCCAGCAGCGCCAGGCTGCCGCCTTCGCCCTTGTTGTCGGCCCGCATGATGATGGTGACGTATTTCAGCGTCACCACCGCCATCATCGACCAGAACATCAGGCTGATCGCGCCCAGCACGTGGGGCGTATCAAGCGGCAGTTCGTGATGCTCGTTCGCGAAAGTCTCGCGGAACGCGTAGAGCGGGCTGGTACCGATATCGCCGAAGACGATGCCGATGGCACCGATGGCGAGCTTCCACGTCGGGTCCTGGCCGTGGCCATGCCCTTCGTGCGGTTCCGAATCGGGGGGGAGCGCGGCAGCGTCTCCAGTCACGGCGGGGGTCACCGCCGTGGCAAACGCTGAAGGAGGCGAACCGAGCTGGCCATAGAGACCTGTGTTCTCGTCATCATCAGGATGCGGGCCGTTAGCATGTGCAACATGCCCTATCAACAACGGTGTAAGGGCCACGAGACGCGCGACCGGCATGTGCGTTCCAAAACGGGCACAACTTCGTCATGAATCGGCGAACAAAGCATCGGCTTCGCCCCGCGTCGGCACCTCGCGGAGCACGAAACTGCTGTTGATCGTCACGACTCCGGGCAGGCGGCCCAGCTTTTCGCGGTGCAGCCGCTCATAATCGTCCAGATCCCGGCACAGGATCTTTAGCCGGTAATCCTGTCCGCCGGAGACGAGCGCGCATTCAACCACACCGTCGATTCGCCCCACCGCCGCTTCGAACTGGGCGAGATCCTCCTCCACCTGGGTTCCCAGCGTGATATCCACCAGCGCCGTCACTCGGAAGCCGAGCGTGCGATGGCCGAGGCGTGCGCCATAACCTCGGATCAGGCCATTCGCCTCCAGCGCCTGGATCCTGCGAGTACAGGCAGACTGCGACAGCCCCACTGCGGCTGCCACCTGGCTGACGGGTGCACGCGCATCGGCGGCAAGCGACTTGAGAATTGCTGTGTCGATTCGGTCCATCACGCATGAACCTCGTGTTTTCTCCGCCTCCACACAAGATCCATGCACCAAAGCCCATATCACAGGCCGATCTTTGCAGGGATTCGTGCCGGCCTTCCGCGCTAGCATGGAGGCATCAGGACTTAGGAGAGTTCCCATGCGCATCGGCGTTCCCAAGGAAATCAAGAACCACGAATATCGCGTCGGCCTGACGCCAGCCTCGGTCGCAGAGTTAGTGCACGCCGGCCATCAGGTGCTGGTGGAGACCCGCGCCGGTATGGGCATCGATTTCGACGACTCGGCCTACACCGCCGTCGGCGCGCAAATAGCCCCCGACGCAGCGACCGTTTTCGCGCAATCCGACATGATCGTGAAGGTGAAGGAGCCGCAGCAGCAGGAAATCGCCCTGCTCGAGCCGCGCCACCTGCTCTTCACCTATCTCCACCTTGCTGCCGACAAGCCACAGGCGGAAGGGCTCATCAAGTCCGGCGCGACCTGCATCGCCTACGAGACGGTGACGTCGAACTCGGGCGCCCTCCCCCTGCTGAAGCCCATGAGCGAAGTCGCCGGACGCATGTCGGTCCAGGTCGCCTCGCACTATCTCGAGAAGGAACAGGGCGGTCGCGGCGAACTGCTCGGCGGCGTGCCGGGCGTGGCGCCCTGCAAGGTCGCGATCCTTGGCGGCGGCGTCTCGGGCATCAACGCCGCGCAGATGGCGACGGGCCAGCGTGCCGACGTGACGATCTACGACATCAGCAACGAGCGCCTTGCCGAGCTGGACATGCATTTCGGCAGCCAGATCAAGACCGCCTATGCCAGCAAGGCGGCGATCGCCGAGGCGGTGAAGACAGCGCAGGTGGTGATCGGCGCGGTGCTCGTGCCGGGCGCGGCGGCACCGAAGCTTGTCACCCGCGACATGCTGAAGACGATGATGCGCGGATCGGTGCTGGTGGACATCGCGATCGATCAGGGCGGATGTTTCGAGACGAGCCGCCCGACGACGCATGACGACCCCGTCTTCGAAGTCGACGGCGTGATCCATTATTGCGTGGCGAACATGCCGGGCGCGGTCGCGCGTACCTCGGCCTTCGCACTCAACAACGCAACGCTGCCGTTCGTGCTGAAGCTGGCCAATCGCGGCGCCGAAGCTGCGATGCGAGCGGACCGACACCTCGCCAACGGCCTGAATGTTTCGGCGGGCAAGATCCGCCACCAAGCCGTGGCGGAAGCGCTCGACCTGCCGTTCGAAGCCTGGGTGGCCTAACGACGTTCCGCGCCTCGCCCGGTTCACGCGGGCGAGGCGTTCCGGCTTCAGGCCGCCTTGGCCTGGCTGTCTGGAAGATACTCCACAAGATTGCCCAACTGCACGCGCGGCGAACGCAGCCGCGGATCGGCCATGGCGGCAAGGAACGCCTGGTGCTGGGGATGATCGGGCAGGAACACCGCCTTGGCCGCATATTGCTGCGGCGAGAAGGTGCCCCAGTTGGTGACCTTGCCGAAATAGATGCTGGTGGCGTTCAGCGAGTCGGCGAGCGCCACGCCCTCGCCCATTTCGTGGAAGTTCTCCGTTTGCACCGTGAAGCTGAGCGAAAGCCGTTCGATCAGGCCCTGCGCCAAGAGATCGCCGGCAAAGCGGAGGTTCTGCTGCATCACTTCCCAGCGCGCCCCGCGGCGAAGCAGTTCGTGCGTTTCCTTCGAAGCGCCGTCGATGCTGATCTGAAGCGCGAAAACCCGGCGATGCAGCGCGGGGAACCGCTCCCATTCGCGGGGGGTGAACAGCATGGCATTCGTCATGATCCGAAACCGCAGGTCCGGATATTCGTCTGGCGTCAGCCGCTCCATCAGCCGGCGGAAATTCTTGCTGGCGAAGGGGTCGCCAGATCCCGTGATGAACACGGTCTTGGCATCGCGCAGCATCGGCAGGATCGCCCGCTCCTGCATCGCGTCATAGCGCTGCCGAGTCGCCTCGTCGGCGGCGATCTTGCTCGTGCGGCAGCTGGGGCACGATAGGTTGCACGTCCGGTCATAGGCGAGGTTCACGTCTTCCGGCCCCGCCGCCATCACGGTTTCCTGCTCAGCGATCAGGCTGGCGAGGCCCGGCCAACGGCTCGCTACCTCTTCCTTGGTCGGCAGCGTGCCGGCTTGAATCGCGGGACAAGCCATCTTGTTACAGTGGCGGTAGCTGCCGTCATGGATGCTGGCGCGAACCGCCTGCGCTGCCTGCGAATTCCACACGTCTTGCCACTCGGCGCCGCTCAGGTCGCCGGCGGACTTGTCGAGCCAGCTTGCACAGCACTGATGGGTACTCCGTTCGAGCACGTGCAGTTCTAGGAAGGGCTTGGTGCAGAACCGGCCTTCCAGCTGATACTTTGGGTTCTCCGGATCGGCCATGCCGTGAACGTGGAACAGCGCGCCCTGGGCCAGTACTGAGTTATTCTGCACGGTGGCCAGGTGAGTCAGTCGGGCCAGCGCCTGATCAAGCTGGCCCTCATGCGCATCGCACATCGCCAACACAGTCTCCAACGCGATCGCCACGGGCATGGCGATTTGTACGGTTCCGCTCGCCGCTTTGGCATGGCTGTTGCGCACGACGCGGGAAAACATCGGCAACGCTGCCAGGAACTGCGGGAACGCCGACCAGATTTCCGGCCGGTCATCCGGCTTCAGAAGGTCCTCCAGCATGATCCACAACATGTCCTCAGCCTTGGCATAGGCGGCGTGGTCGGCTTCATTAAGGCCGTTCTTTAGGAAATCGGCGGCCTTGCCAGTGGCGATGTGCATTGTCGGGACCCTGTATCCGCGGAGACGAGCGGCGCACGCACGCAGGCGGCACCGATCTTAATATAGACGGATACTAGTTGGTTAGCGGGCGCGCCCTGCATTCTCCGCCGATGCGGCGGTCGCTGCAGCCTCGGCAAGGCTGGGATCGAGCGTGAGCATCGCCTTCACCATGTCGTCGCGGTAGCTGGCGTCTTTGGGCACGCGCTGCAGCGCTTCGCCCCAGGCGTTGCGGGCGGCGCTGATGTCACCGCTTCGTGCCAGGGCAATGCCCAGGAAAAAGGGCGGACCGGGGTGGCTCGGGCCGAGTTTCGCCGCCTTGTCGAATGCGAAGCGTGCCGCCGGCGAAAGCTGATCGCCATCCTGTTCGGCCAGCGCCACCCCTAGCCAAGACCAGAGGCCGACATCGTTCGGCGCCTTGCGCACGGCGCCGAGCATCACCGCTGCCGCATGACGCGGTGCACCGGCGCGGATCATGCCGTCGGCCGCCATGAAGTAGCTAAAATCGAAATTGAACCGACCGAACATCGCCTCGCGCACGGCGATCACGTCTTGGTCGAGCGGCCGTGCGTTCGTCGCGCCCTGGGCCGGCTGCCCGGCAAGGCCCGGCCGTCCCTGCCACGCATATCCGGCGGCGGCCAGCATCACCGCCATCGCCGGCAGCGTCCAAAGTCTCCGTGGGAAGCGAATGAATAGCAATAGCGCCCCGCCGAGCAGCGCGAATCCGCCGAAAACCAGCCACCCGGTCATGCGGCAGTCCGCCGGAACAGGCGGCGCGCGATCAACAGGCCGATCCCGAGGAGCGCCAGCGGTGCGATCCAGAGCGGCGCCGTCACCCAGCTGAGCGGCGGATCGTAGCTCACATAGTCGCCGTAGCGATCGATCAGCCAGGCGCGGACCTGCGTCGGCCGTTCCCCCGCGGCGATGCGCTGGCGGACCAGCGCCCGCATCTCGCCCGCCATCTCCGCATCGCTGTCGGCGATCGACTGCCCCTGACAGACCAGGCAGCGCAGCGTCTCCATCAGCGCCTTGGCCTTTGCCTCCTGGGCCGGATCGGCCAGCTGCGTGTAGGCCAGTTGCGACGGCGGCAGGCTGGAATCGGCATGCGCCGCACCTGCGATCAGCAGCAGGGCGAGCGCCGCGCGCTTCACTTCGCCTTCTCCAGCGCCGCCAGCAGCTTTGCCACGTCCTCGGCGCGCACGTCGCCGATATGCTGATCGACGATCACGCCGCGCGAGTCGATAACGAAGGTCTCGGGTACGCCCGAGGAGCCGAGCGACAGCTGCGCGCGCATCGCCCGATCGTCGCCGATCCGGGCATAGGGATCGCCGTTGCGCGCCAGGAAGGCCTGCACGTCGGCAGTCGTATCGCGCACGGCGATCGCGTCGATCGGCACGCCCGCCTGCTTCAACTTCATCAGCTGCGGCGCCTCGGCCACGCATGGGATGCACCAGCTGGCGAACACATTGAGCAGGCGCGGCTTGCCGCCCGCCTGACGAGCGGTGTCGATGCCGTCCTTGTTCGGCAAAATCGGCGGCAGGCGGAGCGCCGGCACCGGCTTGCCCACCATCGCCGATCGTACCAGATGGTCGCTCGGCTCGATCAGCCCGTTCACGACCAGCGCGAACACGATCGCGAACAGCGCCAGCGGCAACCAGATCAGCAGCTTCTTCATGCCCATGCTTCCTCGCGCGCGGCGCGCATCCTGCCGCGGAGCCGTCCGATCAGAGCAATCAGCCCGCCCAACGCAATCAGCCCGCCGCCACCCCAGATCCAGGTGACGAACGGCTTCCACCACAGCCGCAACTGCCATCGTCCGGTACCATCGGCCGCGCCCAATACAGTATAGATCTGCCCATCCCACAAGGTAGCGATCGCCGCCTCGCTCGTATTGGTGGGCGGGCTGGCGAAGAAACGCTGCTGCGGCACAAGCTCGAACGGCTTGCCGGCGCCGCGCTGCAGCTGCAGCCGCGCCTCCATCGCCGACCAGTTGGTGCCGATCGCAGGCCGCACCTCGACCAGCGTCACCCGAAACGGGCCGACGGTCAGGTTGTCGCCCACTGCCACGGCGGCGAGTCGCTCCTGCTTGAACAGCGTGTCCGCCGCCATGCCTGCCACGCTCATCGCAATGCCGAGATGCGCGATCACCATGCCCCAGATCGGCAGCGGCGTGCGGCGTAGCTTGCGCTTCCACAATGGCGCGATGCTGGCCGCTGCGAGCCCGAAGGCCAGCGCCAGCGCCAGCACGGCGATCAGCGATCCGCCGCCGGCAAGCGCGAAAAACAGGGCGAACGCGACGCCCGCCACCGCCACGGGCACGGTCAGCCGTGACAGCAGCGCCTGCGCCGTATCGCGTCGCCAGCGCAGCAGCGGCCCCGCCGCGGTGCCGACGATCAGCAACAGCGCGATCGGCACCGCCGCCTTCTCGAAGAAGGGCGCGCCGATCGAAAGCTGCACGCCCATCGCCTGCGCGGCGAGCGGATAGAGCGTACCGATCAGCACGACGCCCAGGATGACGCTGAGCAACAGGTTGTTGAACACCAGCGCCGCCTCGCGGCTGACCAGTTGGAAGGTGGCCCCTTGCGTCACGGTACCCACCCGCAGGCCGAACAGCGCCAGCGCACCCCCGATGTAAATGCCGAGCAGCGCCAGAAGGAAACTCCCGCGCGTGGGATCGACGGCGAAGGCATGGACGCTGACCAGAATGCCCGATCGCACCAGGAAGGTGCCGACCATGGACATCGAGAAAGCAACCACCGCCAGCATCAGCGTCCAGGCCCGCAACCCGTCACGCGTTGCCAGCACGTTGACCGAATGGAGCAGCGCCGTCGCCGCCAGCCAAGGCATCAGCGAGGCATTCTCCACCGGATCCCAGAACCACCAGCCACCCCAGCCGAGCTCGTAATAGGCCCAGTAGCTGCCTGCGGTGATGCCGATCGTCAGGAAGATCCAGGCGCCGAGCACCCAGGGCCGCATCGCCTTCGCGAACGCGGGCCCCACGTCGCGCATCACCAGCGCTGCCACGGCAAAGCTGAACGCGACCGACAGACCGACATAGCCGAGGTACAGCGTGGGGGGATGAAAGGCGAGGCCGGGATCCTGGAGCAGCGGGTTGAGCCCCTGCCCGTCCGTGGGCGCCGGGCTCAGCCGCGCAAAGGGGTTCGAGGCGAAGGCCAGAAAGGCATAGAAGCCGATCGCGATCCCCGCCTGCGCCGCCAAGGTCGCCGCCAGCGTGCCTGCCGCCAGCCGCCGCTCGGCCAGCGCCACGCCCGCGCCGGCCACTGCAAGCACGGTCACCCACAGCAGCATCGAACCTTCGTGGTTCCCCCAGGCGCCGGCGACCTTGTACAGCATCGGCTTCTGCGAATGGCTGTTCTGCGCGACCAGCAGCACCGACATGTCGGACCGCACGAACAGCCAGATCAGGATCAGAAATGCGGCGGAGGCGAACAGCGCCTGAGCAAGCGCCATTGCGCGCACGCCGGCAAGCATCGCCCCGTCATCGCGCGCCCGCGCCGCGCCCGTGCCCAGCATCAGCTGCGCAACGGCAAAGGCGGTGGCGAGCCACAACGCGCCGAGTCCGGCTTCGGCGATCATGGTTCCAGCGACTCGCTCTTGTGCATCTTTCCCGCCATCTGCGGCGGCATGTAGCGTTCGTCGTGCTTGGCGAGCAGATTGTCTGCGGCAAAGCTGCCGTCGGGCTGGAATCGCCCTTCGGCGACGACGCCCGACCCTTCGCGGAACAGGTCCGGCGTCACGCCGCGGAAGCGCACCGGCACCACCGCCTTGCCGTCGGTCACGGCGAAGCGGATCGAGATGCCGTCCGCCGCCCGCACGAGCGATCCTGTCTGGACCATGCCGCCCAGCCGCACCGCCTTGCCCAGCGGCAGCGGCTTGCCCGCCACGTCGCCGGGCGCATAGAAGAACGCGGCTTGATCCTTGAGCGCCGAAAGCGCGAGCAGCGCCGCCCCGACGATCGCCGCGACGGCGAGCAGGCCCAGTGTCAGTCGCTGATGCTTGGCCCTCACCGGCGGCGCCCCACTGCATCGGCCATCGCCTCGGCGCGGCGCATCGCCAGCCAACTCGCCAGCGCGAGGCCGCCCGTACCTAAACCGACAAGCGCATAGGCCGCCGTCACGAACCACCAGTGATTCATTGCGCCGTCATCCTCCGCAACCGCGCTTCCAGCTTCTGCCGCGCCAGCAGCGCCCGCATGCGCATCAGCACCATCGCGCCGAACAGCAGCGAGAAGCCCGAAAGCGTGAACCAGAGCGGCCACAGCATCGAGGAATCGATGGTGCTGCGGGTCAGGCCGATGCTTTCCCCCTGGTGCAACGTGTTCCACCAGATCACCGAATAGCGAATGATCGGCAGCAGCACCGTACCTGCCACGCCGAAAAGCGCCGGAATGCGGCCGTCGCCGCTCCGCTCGGCATCGGCACGTGCCAGCGCGATCCAGGCGATATAGATGAAGAACAGCAGCAGCATGCTGGTCAGCCGCCCGTCCCATTCCCACCAGGTTCCCCAGGTGGGTCGACCCCAGATCGATCCGGTCGCCAGGCACAAGGCGGCAAAAACGGCGCCCACCGGGGCCATTGCCCGTGCCGCCACGATCGCCAGCGGATGCCGCCAGATCAGATAGCTGAGGCACGCCAGGGCCAGGCCGCTCCAACCGCCCATGCCCAGCCACGCGGTGGGCACATGGATGTAGAGGATGCGGACGCTGTCCTTCTGCAGATAGTCGGCCGGTGTCTGCGTCAGCCCGGCCCATGCGCCGAACAGCGTCAGCGCCAGCCCGATCCAGAACAGAGCCGGCGTCAGCGGCCGGGCGATCTTGAGGAAGCGCGCCGGATTGGCGAGGGCGTGAAGCATCGGCACGCGCGTGGATTAGCCGGATTTCTCACCCGATTCCAAGCAGGGATTACACGCAGTGTACGCACCGCGCGCATAGGGTTGCAAACTCGCGCAGGCTTCGCTACCCGGCCCCCGTCATCTGGGGAGTAGCCACCGGCGCATAGCGCCGTGCGCCCGCGTCAACATACTTGGTCGAGAGGCCATGGCGCAGGCGGAGCCGATCGCGGCTCAGGCGAGACCAATGGCGTCGTATCTCCGCTCATGCCGGGCGGGGAGATTCGATGTCGTTGGATTCGCGTTCCGCCCGGCCCTGGAGACGTTCTTGGAAGCCCTGCTCACCTCTACCGTTGTGGTGGCGCTCGCGGAAATCGGCGACAAGACCCAGCTGCTCGCCATCCTGCTGGCGACTCGGTTCAAGCGGCCAGTGCCGATCATCTGCGGCATCTTCGCGGCGACCATCGCCAATCATTTCCTCGCGGCGCTGGTCGGAGCGGAGGTCGCCGGGCTGCTCGACAGCATCTGGTTCCGCTACGCCATTGCCGCGTCGTTCGTGGCGATGGGTCTGTGGACGCTGGTCCCGGACAAACTGGACGAGGACGATGCGCCGAAGCCCGCCCGTTTCGGCGCGTTCGTTACCACCGCCATCGCCTTCTTCCTGGTAGAAATGGGCGACAAGACCCAGATCGCCACGGTGGCGCTGGGCGCCCGCTTCCACGCGGTGCTGCCGGTAACGGCGGGTACGACTCTGGGAATGATGCTTGCCAACGTGCCGGCGGTGTTCCTCGGCAAGGCGGTAATCGAGCGCGTACCGCTGACAACCGTGCACCGGATTGCCGCCGCACTATTCGTCGTGATCGGCCTGTGGCTCGCGGCGCAGACGGCGGGCTGGCTGTAATGGCAAAAGACCCTCCCCAGCCAGGGGAGGGTCCTTGGATCAGCGCCCGATCAGGCGCTGGGCGATGCGGTCGGCCACTTCGCTGGCGGGGTCACCGGTCGCGGCGCTTTCGTCCCAAACCTGGTCCAGGCGCACGGGGATCTTTTCAACCCGCGCGTCGACCTCGGAGCGGTCGCCCTGCCCCAGATATTCGAGCGCGACGTTGATGATGCCGCCGGCGTTGATCACATAATCCGGCGCATACACGATCCCGCGCGCGTGCAGGCGGTGGCCATCCTCGCGCGTGGCGAGCTGATTGTTCGCGCCGCCCGCGACAACACGCACCTTCAGCGCCTCGATCGACTGTTCGGTCAGGATCGCACCCAAAGCGCAGGGGCTGAGGATATCGGCATCCTGAGTCAGGATCGCATCGGCGTCGATCGCGTCCGCGCCCAGTTCGGCGGCCAGCGCCTTGGCACGATCGGCATGCACGTCCGCCAGCGTCAGCTTGGCGCCATCCGCTGCCAGCAGCCGCGCAAGCCCGCCGCCGACCGAACCGACGCCCTGGATCGCAACCCGAACGCCAGCCATCGAATCGACGCCCAGCCCGCGCTTCGCCGCCGCCTTGACGCCGAGATACACGCCGCGCGCCGTCACTGGGCCCGGATCGCCACCGGCGCTGCCCGCCGCCACCGGCAGGCCCGAGACATGGCGCGTCTGCGTCGCGACGACCTTCATGCGAGCTTCGGACATGCCGACATCCTCGGCGGTCACATAACGGCCGTTCAGCGATTCGACCGCGCGGCCAAATGCCTCGAGCTGCGCCTGGGTGACTTCGGCACCCGGCTTGTCGGCAAGGATCACGCCTTTGCCGCCACCCATCGGCAGATCGGCCATCGCGTTCTTGTAGCTCATGCCGCGCGAGAGGCGCAGCGCGTCGGTAATCGCGGCGCGGTGATCGGCATAATGCCAGAAACGCACGCCGCCGGCTGCCGCGCCCAGCGCCGTCGAGTGCACCGCGACGATGGCGCTAAGGCCCGACGCCCGATCCGAGAAGAGGTGAACGCCCTCGTGGTCGTCGAAATCGGGAAAGCCCCAGTCGGTGATCATGGATGGATCCGCGCTGTGAGAAAATGGGGCGACCAACGGGAATTGAACCCGCAACCTCTGGTACCACAAACCAGCGCTCTAACCGATTGAGCTATGGTCGCCGTGAAGGAGTGCGCGCTTAGCCGGGTCCGCGCCCGAGCGCAAGATCATTACACGCCTTATCCGCGCGAAATCCTAACCGCTTCCTCCGGCGTCGTCACGCCCGTTCTTGCCAGGGTGCGGGCAGCCGACCCTAGATTGGGCATCTGGATGAAGGCATGGCGCGCCAGGATAGCCGCGTCTCCACCATCGTTCACCAGCCGCCGAATCGTCGCGTCGCCGCGAATTCCCTCGAATACCGCCGTCTGCCCCGAAAACCCGGTGCCGCTACAAGCGCCGCAGCCCGCGGGGGCATAGACGATCGCGCCGGGATCGAACCCCAGCAGCGCCGATACCGAACCGCTGGCCTGGACCGGCTCGCGGCACGTGCCGCACAGCCGCTGCACGAGTCGCTGCGCCAGCACCATGCTCATCGTTGAGGCGAGCTGGAACGCGTCGATCCGCCAGTTGCGCATCTGCTGGATGGCGGCCACCGCGCTCGGCGCTTCGATGCCGGCGATCACCAGACGCCCCGCCTGCGCGGCCGCCATCGCCGCCGCTGCCACGGCGCGATCCTCGATCGAATCGATCATCAGCACATCGATGTCCTGGACAATCGCCGCGATGATCGAGTCGGCGACGGCGGCGCATCGCGAATCGATCACGGTTACGCCGGCGGACGGCGGCACGGGATTGGGAGCGATGGCAAGCAGCGGCCGGGTCCGGCTAGCGGCGATGCTGGCCAGCATATGGAGCGTGGCACCGCGGCCGTTGTTCGCAGGCGAAGCGACCAGGATCAGGCCAGAATCGGCAAGTGCGGTCCGCACCTCCTGCGCCAGCGCGCTGCCGATCCCCAGCGCCTCCAGCCCGCGATGGCCGGATTGCATCGGCGGCCGCCGCAGCACCATGCGATGGCCATGCAGCACCGGCAGCAGCGACACTTCCAAGGCCTGCCCTCGCCAGGGCAGACCCCCCTGGGTCGGCGACTGTCCTGGAGCGCCCATGTCCGCCTCCTGCGTCACCCGCTCGACCAGCAGGCGGGCCTGTTCGGTGGAAAGCTGGCGATAGGGATGCAGCAGCCCGCCGGTACGAAACGCCAGTTCCGCGTGTTCCTCGCCGGGGTCGCAATGCAGATGCGAGGCATCGAGCCGCATCGCCTCGTCGAGCAGTTGCTCCAGCAGCCGCGCGACAGCCTGATCCTCGGTATGCGGCCGCCCCGCGCCGCCCGCGCGTGCCTTGTCCATCTCGATCGTCACCTGCACCGTCCCCTGCCCCGCCGCCGGACCGCGCTAGGAAAGCGCCATTTCCGTGGCGCGTCTTTTTTGTGACAGTTCCGCGGCACGCTGGCACCGCCGGGTCGGATTTGGCAGAAGCGCGGCATGCAGTCAGACGTCCCCCTCCCCGCTACTCTGGGCAGCGGCCACCCTTCCGAGCCCATCGTCGAGCGCCTGCAGCGCCACCCTGGCATTCAGCGCGTTCCCAGCCCAAAATTGACGTTGTTTGTGCTGCGCAACTTTCTGGAAGCTGACCATTGCCGACAGCTGATCGATCGGATCGACCGCGATCGTCGCCCCTCGACGCTGGCCAATGCCGGCAGCGACTATGCTTTCCGTACCAGCGAAACCTGCGATCTGCCGGCGGAGGATCCGCTGGTCTCCACGCTGAAGCAGCGCATCGTCGCTCTCACCGGACTGCACCCGGATCATGGCGAGCCGATGCAGGGTCAGCGCTACGAAATCGGGCAGGAGTTCAAGGCGCACACCGATTATTTCGAGCCGAACACCGCAGACTTTGATCAATATTGCAGCATCGCGGGCCAGCGCACCTGGACGGTAATGCTGTATCTGAACGAAGTGGAGGCCGGCGGCGCTACGCGGTTCAAGGCGATCGACAAGACCGTCCAGCCCGAAACCGGCAAGCTGCTCGCCTGGAACAATCTGCGGCCCGACGGCACGGTGAATCCGGCGACCATCCACCACGCGATGAAGGTGCGTGCCGGCACCAAATACGTCATCACCCAGTGGTTCCGCCAACGCCCCTGGGGCTGATCGGCGGCAGATACGAAAACACCCCGGAAGTCTCCACTTCCGGGGTGTTTTGCGTGGTGCATCGCGCCGCGATCAGAAGGTGGTGCTAAGGCCCACGCTGACCACCCGTCCGCGGATATAGCGGTTGGTGTAGACGACGTTGCCGTTCTCGAACGTCTGACGCTCGTTGAACCGCGTCCGCGTAAGGTTCCGGCCCTCCAGCTTCAGTTCGAACGCCGCGCCGCCGATCTCGAACCCCTGACGGGCGACGATGTCGAACTGGATGCCGGGTCGCTCCACCACGTCGGGCTGGAAGCCCGTACCCGACAGGTTCGACGGACCACGGTTGGTCACGCGGTCGCTGGCATAGTTGAACAGGAAGGTCAGCTGCGAAAGCCGCGTCGTGTCCTCCAGGCTGAGCTGCAGATTGACCAGGTGGTCGGACTGGCCGGTCAGCGGCGCGCCATCGCGGAACTGCAGCGAAGCCGGGCCGAACCCGGCGGCGCACGTGCCGATCGTCTGATTGAGCACGTTCGGCACGCAGCCGTCGTCGGCCGTGATCTCCGAATGGGTGTAGGTGTAGTTCGCGATCGCGGTGATGCGGCGCGTTGCGAAGAAGGCGCTGTTCAGCCCGCGCAGCGGGATATACTTCTGCACTTCGACTTCGCCGCCATACAGCGTCGCCTTGGGCAGATTGGTGAAGCCGGTCTGCAGGCGATCGTCCGAACCGGTGTAGAAGCCCACCTGCTCGATCGGGTTCAGGATCCGCTTGTAGAAGCCGGCCGCCGTGAACCGCTGTTCGCGCGCGAAGAACCATTCGTAACGCGCCTCGAAATTGTCGAGCTTCGAATCCTGCAGCAACGGATTGCCGAAGAACAGGCGATCCGATTCCGGATCGCGGAACTGCTGCGGCGCCAGCTCGCGGAACTGCGGGCGCGAGATGGTTTTGGAGTAGCTGCCGCGCAGCTGCATGTCCGGGGCGAAGTTCCAGGTCAGCGTCAGCGCCGGCAGCCAATAGTCGTTGTCGAGTCGCGTGGTCGTCGTGTTGACGGGCGTGACGAACTCCTTCGCCGTTTCGTAGCGAACGCCGGCAACCGCACGCACGCCTTCGATCGCATCGGTTTCGGCCTGCAGATAGCCGGCATGGATGCGCAGACCCGCATCATAGGCATAGGCGCCCAGCGGCGTGCTGAACTGCAACTGGATGGTGCACGCACCCGTGCCGACCTGCGGGCAGGCGTTGTTCACCACATCCGGGCTCAGCAGATAGTCCGGCCGCAGCAGGTTGTACGGATAGCCCGGCGCGGTGCCGCCGCCGACGCTCGTCTGATAGTTGAACTGAAGCCGCTGCGAAAAGCGCTGCGTGTCCGAGAAATAATAGCCGCTGGAAAGCGTGAGCGGGATCGCGTCGGGCAACGCATAGGAAAGGTCCGCCTGGCCGGTCCACAGGTTTTCGTTCAGGTCGGAGAAGATGATCGACGCGAACGGCGTGAAGCGCTGCGTCACCTGATAGGCGCCGTCGCACTGGAAGCCGGTCGCACCGTTGCCGCCGTCATAGGTGATCGGCTGGCCGGTGGTGGTGCGGTTCGAGCAGAGATAGTCGAACTGGCGCTCATAGGGCGCGTTGCGCTTGGAGTTGGCATAGGCGCCGCGAACGTCGAGCTTCACGCCGGTGAACGGGCGGAACTCGCCGACCAGCTGCGTTTCGAACAGCTCGCGCTGGAACCAGTTGGTGTTCTGCTGGAAGCGCAGGCCGCTGGCGTTGTTGTACACTTCGGCCGCCGAACCGCGGGCCTGCTTCAGCACGTCGCGGATATAGACGTTGGTGAGCCGCACGGTGTTCTCGCCGAACGAATAGCCAAGGCCGAGCAGCGCGTTGCCGACGATCCGGTTATCGGTCAGCAGCGTGCGGAAATCGTTGCGCAGGTCGCCGTTGGTGTTGACGCTGTCCTGCTGGGTGATGAGGCGCGTGCGCCAGGTGTTGCTGTACCCCACCGAGGCAACCAAGCCGATCTGATCGGAACCGATGTCGAGCGCACCACCGCCGCTGATCTCCGCCGACCAGTTGGCCGGGAGCTGGGCATTGCTCTGCAGCAGCGTGGTCGAAGCATTCGAAAGCTGCAGCACCTGTTCGGCAGGGATGATACCCGATCCGGTGGTCGCGTTGCGGATGAAGTCGGGGACCCGGCGGGTACCGTCGTCGAAGCCCAGCCAGTCGGTCTTGCCGCCGAAATAGGTGTAGCCCAGTTCGCTGGTGGTCATGTCGTCGGCCGCAAGCGATCCGCCGAAATGCAGGAAATCCTTTTTCGGGATCGCCGTGGTGGTGAGATTGATGACACCGCCGCCGAACTCGCCCGGATAATTGACCGAATAGGTCTTCTGGACCAGCGCCGAACCGACGATCGTGGTGGGGAAGATGTCGAGCGGCACCGAACGGCGCAGCGGCTCCGGGCTGGGCAGCGGCGAACCGTTCAGCAGCGACGAGGAATAACGATCGCCCAGGCCGCGGACATAGACGAAGCCGCCGCCCACGACGCTGAGGCCGGTCACGCGGCTCAGCGCGCCGGCGATATCGCCTTCGCCGGTACGCGCGATATCTTCGGTCGACAGCACCGACACGATCTGCGGCGTCGAGCGGACAACGTTGGGGATGAAACGGCCGGTAACGACGATATCCTGCGGGACCGAGGAGTCGAACCCAGGTGCGGAAACCTCCACCTCCTGCTGCGCGTCCTGCGCCTGGGGCGCATCCGTGGTTGCAGGGCTGACGGTGCTCGGTGCGGGCGCCGGCGTGCCGGTGCTCTGGGCAAGCGCGGCCGCGGGCACGAGCTGGGACGTCAGAAGAAGAAGCGTGGCATAGGCGTGGCGTCGCTGCATGGCCGTGTCATCCAGTCAGAAGTAAGTGCATGCCGGGGTGGTGGCTGCCACCACCCCGGCAAGGGTTCGCTTCGATCTGCGGCCTTAGCGGCCGTTGCAGGCGAAGAAGACCGAGGTGAACACCGGCGGACCCTGATCCTGCAGCGCGTCGTTCTTCGCACGGATGGTCGAACGATCGGTCGCGCTCGTCTCGCCGGCGACATGGTTGACGCAGGCGACGCCCGACACCGTCTTCACGATGCCGTTGATGAAGGTCATGTCCGCACCACCGCGCAGGCGGATCGCCGCCGGCGCATTCGCCGTCTGGAGGAAGGTGAAGTTGGCGTAGCGGCCCCAGGTGCGCGGCAGCAGATCTTCGGCGTTGTTGGAGTCGATCTCGGTCGAGAACGAGTCCGCCGTCGCGCCCGAAACCTTCTGCGAAGCGATCATGAACTGCATGAACCCGCGCCAGCCATTGTCGACGTCGAAGCCGTCATCGTCCGCGCCGGTCACCGCGATATACTTGATGTTCGATGCGCCGCCGAAGATCTCGATGCCATCGTCGGCCGAGTTGTGGCTCTGGATATGATCGAGCACGGTGGCCGAACCCACGCCGCCCAGCGTCAGGCCCTGCAGTTCGTTGCCGTCGGAGATGGCGATGCCGGAAAAGCGGATCTGCACATAGGACATCTGGCCACTATTGTCGGCATCGTTCGTGCCGCCATAGAAGCGCCCGGTCACGCCTTCGATCGCCTGCTGGCACGGCGTGGGGTTGCTGCCGCCGGTGCCGGTGGCGCAAACTGCGGTGCGCGCACGGCCGAGCAGGATGATGCCGCCCCACTGGCCCTGGGTGGCATCGCTCACGCCGTTGCTGGTCAGGTTCTGCTGCGAGGTGAAGACGATCGGCGCGTCGCGCGTACCCACTGCCTGGATCTTCGAACCGCGGTTGACGAGCAGCAGGTCGTTGGTCGCCTCGCTCGAATCCGCGGCGATCACCACGCCGGCGGCGATGGTGAGCGTCACGCCCGCCGCGCCCGTTGCACCCAGATCCGTGCCGACTTCCGTCTGGCCGCGCAGGCGATAGAAGACGCCGGCAATCTTCGGCAGCGACAGATCGGTCGTGATCGTGGTCGGCAGGCGGCACGCGCGGAACGTGGCGACCAGGCCGTCATCGGTCGTGCCGGCCGGGCAGGCTGCGGTCGAACCGCCGGTGCCGATGGCGGGAACGGCGGTGCAGGCTGCGCCGGTGCCACCGAAGTTCCCGCTGGTCGAGTTGCAGGTCCACTGCTGGAACGCGGTGTCGGTCGGGCCATTCAGCGCACCGACATAGTTGGTGCTGGTGAAGAAGCTGCCCAGCGACGAGGGATCGGTCGCCGTGGTCAGCGAAGTCGCCGTCGCCGGGAACAGGCCGCTGATGTTGGCGCTGGTGCCATTGACATTATTGTTGCTGCCGCCGTTCACCAGCGTGAGCTGCTCATCCGACGTGATGGTGATGCCGTTGACGGTGGTCTGCGCCGCGAACTGGGCTGCCGTGATGTTGGCAGTCGGCGTCGGGGTGGGCGTCGGCGTCGGCGTGGGGGTCGGGGTGACGATGACGACACTGCCCGCGCCCGGCGACGCTACGTTGTCCGCGCCGTTGCAGGCGGAGAGGGCCGCAGTGGCGGCTGTCGTCATGAACATGAGGCCGTAGCGCTTGAAGCTCGCCATCGCGCAATATCTCCCGTGGAATCGTTTCAGAGCGGGCGCGCGGCGGTGATGTTCAATGCCCCTTTTGCGCCCGAGCGAGCCCCTAGCGGGCTCGGATGACGCTGATATGCGGTTCGAAAGACGTTTGAGTGACGTGCCAATAACAGATTTATGACATCGTTTCCGCTCGTCGCGCTTCGCGCGCGGACGGCGGTCCAATAGGAAAAAGCCCGCCGGCATCGCTGCCGGCGGGCTCTCTATATGGTGGGCGCGGCTGGGATTGAACCAGCGACCCCTGCGGTGTGAACACAGTGCTCTACCACTGAGCTACGCGCCCATTGGCCGGGGTAGAAACCCGATGGCCGAAACGGGAAGCGGGCCTTTAGAGCCCAGATGCGGCGCTGTCCAGCCCCGTCGGATGGCGAGGATGAATTTTGCCGCCGGCTGTTCAGTTCACCGAATCCTTCAGAACCTTGCCAGGCTTGAACTTCGGCTGGTTGGACGCCTTGATCGTCATTTCCTCGCCCGTGCGCGGGTTGCGACCCGTGGAAGCCTTGCGCTTGCTGACCGAAAACGTGCCGAACCCAACAAGGCGGACTTCGTCACCCTTCTTGAGCGCGCCGGCGATCACATCGAAAACCGCTTCGACAGCTTTAACGGCATCGCCCTTGGCCAGTCCCGAAACATCGGCGACCTGACCGATCAGCTCTTGCTTGTTCATGCTGGTGCAAACCCCCTGATTCTGTGCGTAATATCGCGTTGAAAACGATGAATGATGCAATGAGTCGCGGCGGCTGCGCCAGCTTGCGAGTCAGCACAGCGCAGCCGCCGGAGTCAAAACCTTTCGGACGGAATTGCGTCAGAAATGTTGCGTTTTGTCAATGATGCAGTGCGTCTCCGATCGCGGGTACGCCTGCGGGCGGCTGCGTAGCGAGTTCGTCCGCGTCCGACCAGTCGATTGCGGTGAGCGGTTCGGTCAGCGCCAACCGTAGCACTTCGTCGACATGCGCAACCGGCACGATCTCCAGACCCTCACGAATGTTCGCGGGAATCTCCGCCAGGTCCTTCTCGTTCTCGGTCGGGATCAGCACCATCTTGATGCCGCCGCGCAGCGCCGCGAGCAGCTTTTCCTTCAGGCCACCGATCGGCAGCACACGGCCACGCAGAGTCACTTCGCCGGTCATCGCCACGTCCTTGCGCACCGATACACCGGTGAGCGTCGAGACGATCGAAGTGACCAGGCCGATGCCCGCCGACGGACCGTCCTTCGGCACCGCGCCTTCGGGCAGGTGGACGTGGATGTCCTTCCGCGCGAACAGGCTCGGCTTGATGCCGTAGCTCGGGCTGCGCGCGCGGACAAAGCTGAACGCGGCTTCCACCGATTCCTTCATCACGTCGCCCAGCTTGCCGGTCGTCTTGATCGCGCCCTTGCCAGGCACGGTGACGCTCTCGATGGTCAGCAGCTCGCCGCCCACTTCGGTCCAGGCAAGGCCGGTGACCGCACCGATCTGGTGCTCCTCCTCGCCCACGCCGAAGCGGTATTTCCGAACGCCGGCATAGTCCGCGAGATTTTCGGGCGTGATGGTGACCTGGGTCTCCTTGCCCTCGAGGATCTTGCGCAGGCTCTTGCGGGCGAGCTTGGCGATCTCGCGCTCCAGCGTGCGCACGCCGGCCTCGCGGGTGTAGTAGCGGATCAGGTCGCGCAGGCCCGCGTTGGTAAGGACGAACTCCCCGTCCTTCAGGCCGTGCGCGTCGATCTGCTTGGCGATCAGGTGCCGCTCGGCGATCTCGACCTTCTCGTCCTCGGTGTAGCCCTCGAGCCGGATGATCTCCATGCGGTCGAGCAGCGGCTGGGGCAGGTTGAGCGAGTTGGCCGTGCACACGAACATCACGTCCGAAAGATCGATGTCGATCTCCAGATAATGGTCGTTGAACTTGCTGTTCTGCTCCGGATCCAGCACCTCAAGGAGCGCCGAGGCGGGATCGCCGCGGAAATCCTGGCCCAGCTTGTCGATTTCGTCGAGCAGGAACAGCGGGTTCGAGGTGCCGGCCTTTTTCAGGTTCGACACAACCTTGCCCGGCAGCGAGCCGATGTACGTACGACGGTGGCCGCGGATCTCGGCCTCGTCGCGAACGCCGCCCAGCGACTGGCGGATGAACTCGCGGCCGGTCGCCTTGGCAATCGACTTGCCCAGGCTGGTCTTGCCCACGCCCGGCGGGCCGACGAGGCACAGGATCGGCCCCTTCAGCTTGTTGGTGCGTGCCTGGACCGCGAGATATTCGACAATCCGGTCCTTCACCTTCTCCAGGGCATAGTGATCCTGGTCGAGCACGCCCTGCGCCTCGGCGATGTCCTTTTTCAGCTTGGACTTCTTGCCCCAGGGAAGGCCCAGCAGCACGTCGAGATAGTTGCGCACCACGGTCGCCTCAGCTGACATCGGCGCCATCGTCTTGAGCTTCTTCAGTTCGCCCTGCGCCTTGGCGCGGGCCTCCTTCGAAAGCTTGAGCGTGGCGATCTTCTGCGTCAGCTCGGCGACTTCATCGCCCTCGCCGTCCTCGCCCTCGTTACCCAGCTCGCGCTGGATCGCCTTGAGCTGTTCGTTGAGGTAATATTCGCGCTGGGTCTTCTCCATCTGCCGCTTCACGCGGCTGCGGATCTTCTTCTCCACCTGCAGCACACCCAGCTCGCCCTCCATAAAGGCGAACACCATTTCCAGGCGCTTCTGGGGATCGTTCTCCACCAGCAGCGACTGCTTGTCGGCGACCTTCACGGCGATGTTGGCGGCTACGGCATCGGCCAGACGCGAGGGATCGTCCAGCTCGCCCAACTGCACTGCGGTTTCGGCCGGCAGCTTGCGGTTGAGCTTGGCATAATTCTCGAACTGCTCGACGACCGAGCGCATCAGCGCCTTCAGCTCGGCGCTCGCCGCCTCCAACGTCGTGTCATCCTCGGCCACCGGCGCGACATGCGCGGTGAGATAGCCGTTGGCTTCCTCGATCGAGGACAGGCTGCCGCGCTGCTTGCCGGCGACCAGCACGCGCACCGTGCCGTCGGGCAGTTTCAGCAGTTGCAGCACTTCGGCCGAAACGCCGGTGTCATAGAGATCCTCGCGGCCGGGATCATCCTCAGCGGGATCGAGCTGCGCGACGAGGAAGATCTCCTTGTCGTCGGCCATCGCCGCTTCCAGCGCCGCCACCGACTTATCGCGGCCGACGAACAGCGGCACGATCATGTGCGGGAAAACGACGATGTCGCGAAGCGGCAGGACGGGGTAAGACTGCTTCATGAAAACTCCGGGTCCGCCCCATCGGGGCTCCTTGTTCCTCTTTATATGGGACGAAGCGCCGCCGCATCAATCGTGCGCGACGGAAACCGGGCGCAACACGCTTCCGAACGCCCTTCCCCGGCACGGCAGCGAAACATTCGCGTTGCGCCGCAACATCTTGTCATCGTAAGCATCGCCTGGTCGCATTCTTCCAAAAATTTGCCAAGGAACGGAGCCTGAGGTGCGGAACGCGTTGATCTGGAGCCTTTTGGCCGCCGGCCTTGCCGCCCCGCTGCTGCCTGCGCAGGGACAGACCCGTGGCAACCCGCCGATCACCGCGATAACGCAAGAATCGGGCGGCCCGATCGCAGCCGATCGCGCCGCGCTGCATCTCGACCATGTCGATCTTGCGATCGAGGTGCAGCCGGCCAGCCACAGCATTCTCGGCACTGCGACGCTCAAGTTGCGGACCAGCGCGCCGCTCACCCAACTGCTGATCGATCTGGACCGCAATCTGCCGGTCAGTTCGATCCGCATCGACGGCACCGTGCTGAAGCGGGATCGCTGGAGCAACCCAGACGGTCGTCTGCGCATCGCCCTTCCCCGCCCGGTCAAAGCAGGGGATATCGTCACCGCCGCGATCGCTTATGGCGGTACCCCGCATGTCGCCGTGCGCGCGCCGTGGGACGACGGGCTGGTCTGGTCGACCACGCCGGGCGACAAACAGCCCTGGGTGGCGACGACGGCGCAGGGCTATGGCTGCGATCTTTTCTGGCCGTGCCTCGATTTCCCCCGCGGCGAACCGGATCTGGTCGATCTGCACATAACCGTGCCAGCGGGCCTGAAGGCGCCGTCGAACGGCAAGCTCCTCCGTGTAGACACGCTGGCGGACGGCCGCACCACCTGGCACTGGCGCGCCCGCAGCCCCAACCCGTACGACATCGCCCTCAACATCGGGCCCTATCAGGAGCTGCGGACGGACTATCGCAGCCGCTTCGGCAACAGCTTCCCGCTCATCTACTGGTACCTGCCAAGCCGGGAAGCGAAGGCCAAGGCGCTGTTCGCCGAGTTCGCGCCGACGGTGGATTTCTACGAACAGATGATCGGCCCCTATCCCTGGACCGACGAAAAGCTGGGCGTGGTCGAGACGCCGCACCTCGGCATGGAACACCAGACGATCAACGCCTATGGCAACAACTATCGCAAGACACCCTCGGGTTTCGACGAGATTTTCCAGCACGAACTGGGCCATGAATGGTTCGGCAACCAGATGACGGTTGCCAACTGGGATGACTTTTGGCTTCACGAAGGCTTTACCCAATACATGCAGCCCCTATACGCCCAGTGGCGCGAAGGCGATGCTCGCTATGCCGTAATGATGGACCAGTTCCGTCTCGCCATTCGCAATAAGGCGCCGATCGTGTCCGGCAAGATCCGCACCGAGGAAGACGTCTACGAAGAAGCCAAGGGCGGCCCAGGGCAAGATATCTACTACAAGGGTGCTTGGGTACTGCATACGCTGCGCTACCTGATCGGTGATGCACAGTTTTTCGAAGCCACGCGTCGGCTCGTCTATGGCAGACCCGATCCACGACCCGGAAACTTCAAGCCGCGCTTCGCGACGACAGCGGAGTTCATCACCATCGTCCAGCAGGTGACTGGACGCGATCTGGGCTGGTTCTTTGATGCATACCTCTATCAGGCGGCCCTGCCGGACCTGCAGGTAGAACGCAGCGGCGATCAGCTGCGGCTGCGCTGGAAGACGCCGCAGGACCGGCTCTTCCCGATGCCCGTCGACTTCACGGTAGACGGCCAACCCCGCCGCGCGACGATGGCGGGCGGTGCGGAAACGCTCACCGTTCCGGCCGGCGCGCATATCATTCTCGACCCCAACGCACATGTGCTTCGGCGCTCGGATTCCGTGGAGGCATATCAACAATGGGCGAGTCAGCGTTAACCGGCATCGTCGGCCCGGTACCGGTGGGGACGCCAGGGCTGGCGGCGCTGTTGGTCGGTCTCCTGCTGTTTGTGGGTGCCGTCGCCTTCGTCCAATGGCGGGTGCATCGGGCCGGCGGATCGCGCGCCGCTGCCTCGGCGCATGTGCCATCCAGGCGCGGAATGCTGTTGCAAGCCATCGGTTTCGTGCTGGTCGCTCTGGGTCCGGTCAAGCCGACGCTCCAGGCCGGTTCGGCGGCGTCGCTGGGCCAGGCGGTAGCGGTGGCGATCCTGATGGGCTTCTGCATCGGCCTGTTCGCGACCGCCGCGTTCGCGTTGCAGAACAACTGGAGCTTCGCTGCCCGCACCCGGGGGGACCATGATCTGGTCACCTGGGGGCCGTTCGCCACGATCCGGCATCCCATCTATGCCGGCCTATTCGCAGCCTTACTCGCTTTTGCCATCGCTTTCGGCCATTGGCGCGGGTTTCTGGTCGGCTTTCCCTTCTTCTGCTACGGCACCTGGCTGCGCGTCAGCGCCGAGGAGCGGCTGCTGCGAGAGCGCTTTGGTCATGGCTATGAACGCTATGCTGCGCGGGTGAAGCGCTTCATTCCCAAGCTGTTTTGACCGCGGCGGGCCTGCTCGACATTGCATTCGCACCACGGCTCTGCGACCCTGCGCACAAGGATGCACGGCGAAGCGAACGAGGCAGAGGCATGAAGCAACTCTGGTTGGCAGCAGCGGGCGCCGGACTGGCCTGCATCGCCTGCCCTGCATCGGCCCAGCGCGATTTGCAAATCGAGGGTCCCTGGACGCACGGCCCGACCGGGCTGGTATTCCCCGATCGTTTGGGTACCGCAATGCGGACGCGCATCCACGAATATGACGATGCCGGAAACGATGTCAGCGCCGGATATGCGGTACGCCAGGGCGGCCAGATAGCGTTCGTGACGCTGTACCTATACCCAGCCACGCCCGAGCGGAGCTGCGCCGCCAGTTTCCAGGAAATGGAAAAAAGCGTGGTCCAGTCTTATGGCGACGTGCAGATCACGCAGAGCGGCCGCTGGCCCTCACCCTCCGGCCGCACCGCCGACGTCGGTTATCATGCACGCTTTGCGCTTACCGGCCAGCTCGATGGTAAAGAACAGCCGCTGACGTCGGAAAGCTACCTGTTCTGCCCGGCGGGCAATGCCTGGCTTGTTGCCGCCCGCGCCAGCTGGGCGCGCGATAGCGATTTCAGCCGGGCCTTCGCCGATCTGCTGCACGGGCTGCGATGGCCGGAACCGCTTGATGCGCCTGCCCCGGCAGAAACGCCCGCCGCCACCCCCGCAAACTGAACTGCCGGCGGCCATCGCCGATCAATCGACAAAAAAGAGACGCGGCAGCAATTGCTACCGCGTCTCCGATTTTACCGTCGATCGGACAGGTTCAGGCGGCGCTGCCGGCCTTCTCCTTCTTGGCATAGATCCGCACCGGTTCCTTGCGACCCTCGATCACGTCCTTGTCGACCACAACTTCGTCGACGCCGTCCATGCTGGGCAGGTCGAACATCGTGTCGAGCAGGATGCCTTCGAGGATCGAGCGGAGGCCGCGTGCGCCGGTCTTGCGCTCGATCGCCTTCTTCGAGACGGCGGTGAGCGCGTCGTCGGTGAAGCCGAGCTTGACCGCCTCCATGTCGAACAGCTTCTGATACTGCTTGACCAGGGCGTTCTTCGGCTCGGTCAGGATCTTGATCAGCGCCTCGACGTCGAGGTCTTCCAGCGTCGCGATCACCGGCAGACGGCCGACGAACTCGGGGATCAGGCCGAACTTGAGCAGATCCTCCGGCTCGGTCTGGCGAAGCAGTTCGCCGGTGCGGCGCTCGTCGGGGGCTGCGACATGCGCGCCGAAGCCGATGGACTTGCCCTGCAGGCGATCACCGATGATTTTCTCGAGGCCCGAGAAGGCACCGCCGCAGATGAACAGGATGTTGGTCGTGTCCACCTGCAGGAATTCCTGCTGCGGGTGCTTGCGGCCGCCCTGCGGCGGAACGCTCGCGGTCGTGCCTTCCATCAGCTTGAGCAGCGCCTGCTGCACGCCTTCACCCGACACGTCGCGGGTGATCGACGGGTTCTCGGCCTTGCGGCTGATCTTGTCGATCTCGTCGATGTACACGATGCCGCGCTGCGCCCGCTCAACATTGTAGTCGGAAGCCTGCAACAGCTTGAGGATGATGTTCTCCACGTCCTCGCCGACATAGCCGGCCTCGGTGAGCGTGGTGGCATCGGCCATGGTGAACGGTACGTCGAGGATGCGCGCCAGCGTCTGCGCCAGCAGCGTCTTGCCGCAGCCGGTGGGGCCGACGAGCAGAATGTTCGACTTGGCGAGCTCGACATCGGCACCCTTGGCGCCGTGGTTCAGCCGCTTGTAGTGGTTGTGCACCGCGACCGAGAGGACGCGCTTCGCCTTCTTCTGGCCGATGACGTAATCGTCGAGCACGTCGCAGATTTCCTGCGGCGTGGGGACGCCCCCGTCCTTCTTCGACACCAGCGAGGACTTGGTTTCCTCGCGGATGATGTCGTTGCACAGCTCGACGCACTCATCGCAGATGAACACGGTCGGGCCGGCGATGAGCTTGCGCACCTCGTGCTGGCTCTTGCCGCAGAAGGAGCAATAGAGCGTGCTCTTCGAGTCACCGCCGCTGAGCTTGGTCATTCAATCCATCCTTCGCGCCTCGGGCGCGCTACGCTCGCCTGCCATCCTACACGCAGGCGAAGTTCCGGCAATCCATAATCGCCCCGCCCGCCCGACGTTCCATGCACCGGGAACCGTCAGGCGGCCGAGGATAGTCTAATAGTCTTAATTACCCGCTGCCGCATCCTCGGTCGGCACCGGCCGCTTCTCGTACACCTCGTCCACGATCCCGAAGGCCTTGGCCTCCTCGGCTTCGAAGAACGAGTCGCGATCCATCGTCGTTTCGATCTTCTCGATCGGCTGGCCGGTATACTTCGAATACAGCGCGTTCATACGCGCGCGGATCCGGAGAATTTCCTTCGCCTGGATCTCGATGTCCGACGCCATGCCCTGCGCACCCCCCGAAGGCTGGTGCAGCATGATGCGGGCGTTGGTCAGCGCCACGCGCAGGCCCGGCTCGCCCGACGCCAGCAGGAACGACCCCATCGACGCCGCCTGGCCGATGCACACCGTGCCGACGCGCGGACGGATATACTGCATCGTGTCGTGGATCGCCATACCCGCCGTGACGACGCCGCCCGGCGAGTTGATGTACATCCAGATGTCCTTCTTCGGATTTTCCGATTCGAGGAACAGCAGCTGGGCGGTGATCAGCGAGGCCATATGGTCTTCAACCTGGCCGGTCACGAACACGATCCGCTCCCGCAGCAGGCGCGAATAAATGTCGAAGCTGCGCTCGCCGCGGCTCGACTGTTCGATAACGATGGGAACGAGTGCGCCGGTAACGGGATCGATGGTCATCTGACCGGAAAGCGGATGCATGTGGGATGATCTCGTGGTTGTTTATTGCCCGCCACAACATCGGCGCTCCGACAGCCCAGCGCAAGAGGGACTGTACCGGAGGTGGACACTCAGGCCGATTGCAGCGCCGCCGCCTGCCGGTCTGCCCGCGCGATCCGTTCCCGCACTTCGGGTGCGTTTGCAAAAGCTTGTAGCGCGGCTGCGAAGGTTGGCATGCGAGGGCTGGCGAGCGGGACGTAACGCGGTCGCGCTGCTTTCCAGCCCAGCGCGCGGCCAGGTACGGCGTCGATCAGACCGGTCGGTAGTCCGCAGACCTCCGCTACCGCAGCGGCAAAATCCGCCCAGCTGACCGCGCTCTGGTTGGCCAGGTGGAGCACTCCGCCCGTTCCGTCGATCAGTTCGTCGAGCACGGCGTGGCACAGCTGCGGCACATATGTCGGCGAGACGATCTGATCCGACGCCGCCGCAAAGCGCCGCCCCGCCGCCAGCGCCTCCACCGCATGGACGGCGAAGTTGTGCTGGTCCCACGGCGAGAAGAACGCGGCCGTCCGCACGATCAGATGCTGCCCTGTCAGCGCGCCGATCGCCGCCTCCATCGCCGCCTTGCTGCGGCCATAGGCGCCCAGCGGCGTGCAGGGATCGCGCTCCGTATAGGGGCGTTCCAGCATGCCGTCGAACACAAGGTCGCTGGAGAAGCTCACCGTCGCGATGCCGCGCTCGGCGCAGGCAATGGCGAGTTCGGCCGCGCCGACGCAGTTCGCGGCGAAGCAGGCAGCTTCCGCGTCCTCCGCCTCATCCACGCGCACCCAGCCGGCGGCGTTGATCACCGCCCAGGGCCGATGGCGCTGGAGCGCCCGCGCGATGGACTCGCCATCGTGCAGGTCCAGCATCGCGCGATCGGTGAGGATGTGGGCAAGGCCTCGCAAGGCGCAAACCCGCGCCAGCGCCTGGCCCAGCGTGCCGGTGGCGCCGGCGATCAGCAGCGGGCGGGCTTCCTCCGTCATGCGCCGTGCCCGCTCCGCCGGTACCGGGTGCGGATGGCTGCGATGGGTGACGCGCAGGTCGCGCCGCCACCAGCCCTCGCCCGTCAGCGCCGGCGCCGTCGCGCGCTCACCCGTTGCCAGCGCCTGTAACAGCGGCACCATCGCGGTGGGCCGAGGGCCATCGCCGCCGCGCAGGTCAAACACGCCCGGCTCATACACGCCGGGACCGGTGAGCAGCGTGTTCCAGCCCGAAGCGCCGAACAGCGACCAGGCCGTCACCGCGCACACGTCGATGCCCACCGCCCGCGCCGCCTCGGCATCGTCCCAGGCATCGCGCATCCAGCGCATCTGCTCCTCGCGCGTGCAGCCATTATGCACTTCGGTGATCGCGATCGGGATGCGAAAGCGTTCCCATGCTTCGGCCAGTGCCGTGGCTAGTCCGTCAGGTGCGGGATTAAGCACTCGCACCGCCTCGGTGTCGACATAGACGACGCTGCCATTGCCCCCGCGCATTTCAGGCGGATAGGCGGCGACATGCTCGTCCAGGAAGCGGTCGCTGGTCAGATAATGGTTGATCCCGATCAGATCGGGCGGACACGGCGCCGCCGCGATCGCTTCCAGCTTCCCCTGCAGCCCGAATTCGGCAAGCCGGTCCCACATCGCGTGGCCCGGCACCACGCGACCGCAGAGCAGATCCCAGCCCATCCAGCGGCGGTGATTGTCAAAGGCGACCTGCCCCTGAGTCCTCGGCGTGCCATAGGTCTTGCCGAGATCGTCGGTCTGTATCAGCCGGGCATCGGGGCGCACCGCCCGCACGGCGGCCATCGCGTGCAGCACGCCTTCGACCTGATGCACCAATGCTCGCCAAAAGCTGCCTTCATCACGCGCATGCGGATACCAATGGCCATATAGCGCGGCGAACCGCGCCGTGGTCAGCGGCTCGTTCACGGGCGTCCAGTCCGCGATCCAGGGATAGCGTTCGGCCACGCGCGCGGCATAGTCGCCCAGCTTCCTGCCGAAATCGGGATCGAGCAGGTTCGTGCGCCGCGGCCCGCTACCGTGATGCACCAACCCGGCGATCGGCCGCACATCCAGTTCGCGCAGCCGCGCAAGCCGCTCGTCGCTCCACGTCCAGTCGCATTGGGCGGGATCTTCCGGGCACACCCGCTCCCACAGCACCGGAAAGCGCAGGGCGCGCACACCAAGCGCCGCGATGCGATCGATATCGCCGGGCCTATCATGATGCCCGGTTTCAATCGACTGATCGCGATATCGATCGCCGACGCGATTCACGGTGCACTCGGCACCGCCCCATAATTCGAGTGGTGGCATGGACGTCCTCAATGGCTGCACGAACGTTGAGGTCCGGCCCGAACCCGGCCGAAAGATAAACCTGGATCAGCAAGGCCGCTCCGCTCGTCGCAAAAGGACGCAAAAAACCTCCGGCGAAGCGCGTAGCGGGTACATCCGCAATTCACTTCTGCGCCTATAAAAACAACATGGTTAGCGAAGGTTACAGGCAGATCCCGGCAAAGCCGGTTGCGGAGTTTGGAACGATGGTGGCGCGCTGGACGGAAATCGAAGCCAAGGCATGGTTCGTACGCCAGCCCTGGGTGATGGGCTGCAACTTCACGCCTTCGAATGCGATCAACCAACTCGAAATGTGGCAAGCCGATACGTTCGATATCGAAGCCATTCGCACGGAGATGGCCCTGGCGGCGGACGTCGGCATGAATGCGGTGCGCGTCTATCTCCACGATCTGCTCTGGGCCGAGGATCCCGAAGGCTTTCTGGATCGCATCGATACCATGCTGGCAGTTGCGGATTCGTTTGGCATTCGGGTGATGCTGGTGCTGTTCGACTCGTGCTGGCATCCCGATCCCGTGCTGGGGCCACAGCCTGCACCGAAGCCCGGCGTGCACAACTCGGGCTGGGTGCAGTCGCCCGGCATCCCCGCGCTGCGCGATCCCAGCCAGCATCCGCGGCTCGAATCCTACATCAAGGGTGTCGTCGGCCGGTTCCGCACCGATCGCCGAGTTCTCGCCTGGGACATCTGGAACGAGCCGGACAACGGCCCGGAAGTGTCGCTTTGCGACGCGGGCGAGTTGAACGCGAAGGCGGATCTGGTCCTGCCGGTGCTGGTCGACGCCTTCGGCTGGGCACGCAGCATGCGTCCCGTGCAGCCGCTCACCAGCGGAATCTGGCTCGGCGACTGGTCGTCGCCCGATCTGCTCACGCCGCTGCAGCAGGCCCAGACCGGCCTGTCGGACGTGATCTCGTTCCACAATTACGGCACGGCCGAGGATTTCGCCCAGCGCATTGAGTGGCTCAGCGTGTTCAACCGGCCGATCTGGTGCACCGAATTCATGGCGCGCCCGGCGGGTAGCACATTCGAGGCGATCCTGCCGGTCGCGCGCGAAAAGCATGTCGGCGCCTTCTGCTGGGGCTTGGTACGCGGCAAGACGCAGACGCACCTGCCTTGGGCGGCGTGGGAAAACCCGAATCTCGCAGGGCTCAAGGACAAGTGGTTCCATGACATCTTTGACGTCGGCGGCGTCCCGTATGACGATACCGAGGTCGAATTCCTCCGCTTGCTCCGCGCGCTCGACGACAAGACGCCGCACTGGCCGCTGATCGAAGTCGAGGCCGGCAAGGATGTTCCCGCTGCGCCGGAAGGCGAAGCGAAAGCTGCCTAGCCTGCGCCCCCTCCCGGTTGCGGGAGGGGGTGGCGGGCCACCTACTCCGCCAGCGCGGCTGCGTTCACCGTCTCCACCTCACGCTCCTCCGCAATGTGGCGGCGATAAGTGGCGAGCGCCTGCCCGACGACCTGGTCCATGTTGTAGTAGCGATAGGTCGCGAGCCGGCCGACGAACAACACGCCCTTGGTCGCCTCGGCCAGCGCCTCATATTGCTTGAACAGCGCCTGATTTTCCGGGCGGGGAATGGGGTAATAGGGGTCCCCTTCCGCGCTCGGATATTCGTAGGTCAGGCTGGTGTTCGGCGCCTGCTGTCCGGTCAGGTGTTTATACTCGGTCACCCGGGTATAGGGCACCGCCTCGTCGGGATAATTCACCACCGCTACCGGCTGCGCCCATTCGCGGTCCTCATGGACATGCTCGAAGCGCAGCGACCGATAGGGCAGCTTGCCGAAGCGGAAGTCGAAATATTCGTCGATTGGCCCGGTATAGACGATCTGGTCGAAGTTGAACCGACGCTTGGCTTCCTCGAACGTCACGCCGAGTTCGAGATCGATATTCGGATGATCGAGCATCTTCGCGAACATCGCCGTGAAGCCGTCGCGCGGCATCGCCTGGAAGCGATCCGTGAAGTAGCGATCGTCGGTATTCGTTCGGGTGGGCACCCGCGCCGTGACGCTCTTGTCGAGTTCGGACGGGTCGATCCCCCATTGCTTGCGCGTATAGCCGCGGAAAAAGGTCTCGTAGAGCTCGCGGCCAACAGCCGAGATCACCACGTCCTCCGAACTGCGGATCACGGTCACCGGCTCGGCGCGCGCGGCAAGGAACTCCGCCGCTTCCTCCTCGGTTTCGAGTGACAGGCCAAACAGCTTGTTCAACGTCGTCCGGTTGATCGGGATCGGCACCAGCTGCCCGCGCACTTCCGCCAGCACGCGATGCTCATAAGGCCGCCACGCGGTGAACCGCGAGAGATAGTCGAAGATGTCGGCGCTGTTGGTATGGAAGATATGCGGACCATATTGGTGGATCAGGATGCCGGCCTGATCCTGATGATCAAAGGCGTTGCCAGCGATGTGCGGCCGCTTGTCGATCACCAGCACGCGCTTGCCAGCATCGGCGGCGAGCCGCTCGGCCATCACCGATCCAGCGAAACCGGCGCCTACCACCAGATAGTCGTAATGCTCGCTGCGAACGGGCTTGAGGAGCGGCTGGTCGGGCTCGGCGACCTGCAGGATCAGCCTCAGCATCCGCGCCGCAACTTGGTCCCAGCTCTGCTCTGCCAGCAGCGCATCCGCCTCGACGCGCCAGACATCCCCGCTACCGCGAAGGGCGAGCGCCTGCTCGCAGGCATCGAGGAAAGCCGCCGCGCCGTCCGCAACATATACGCCGGCGACGTCGCCGTAATGGCGGATGACGTCGACGATCGGCGTGGAGACCACGGGCAAGCCGGCCGCCAGATATTCCGGCGTTTTGGTCGGGCTGATGAAGCGCGTCGCCTCATTGATCGCGAACGGCATCAGCGCAATGTCCCAGCCACCCGCATAGGCCGGCAACTCGGCATAGCTCTTCGATCCCAGCCAGGCGACGTTTGCCCGCTGCGGCAGTTCGGCCAAGTCGATCTTCACCACCGGGCCGACCATGACGATCGTCCAGTCCGGCCGCGCATCGGCGATCGCGGCGATCAACTCCAGATCCATCCGCTCGTCGATCACGCCATAGAAGCCCAGCCGGGGGCGTGGCAGCCCGGCCTGATCGGGCGCATCCTGCATCAACGCCCGACCCTGCGCGAAATGCGCCGTGTCTACGCTCGACGGGAACGCGTGCACCGATGCGTGGCTTTCCCGCTTCGCTTCGTAGAGGCTGTACCCGCCGGTGAAGACAAGGTCAGCCAGCCCGAACAGCTCCTGCTCCAGCGGCATCAGTTCGGGCGGGGCGAAGCGGAAGTTCTTCAACTCGTCCATGCAGTCATAGACGGTGCAGGCCTTATCCAGATGCCGCGAAAAGGGCAGCATCATCGGCGTATAGTACCAGCGCAGCAACCGGCCTTCCTGGCCGGCGACGTGATCGTCGAGCAGTACCCGCAGCGCAGCGACCCGATCCTCGGCATGCATCGTCATTGGAAGATGCGGTACCGCCACCGTCACGCCGGACGCGTCATCGCGCAGTTCCAGCCACGGCGTAGGCCCCTCGTCCTCAACGGGCTCTTCCCAGAACAACACGTCCATGTTGCGTGCGAGACGCGTCATCAGATGCTGGGGGCGCTGAAAAACGAAGTTCCAGCGGAGGTGCGAAAAGCAGATCAGTGAAAAACTGCTGCGATGGTGGACGGATGCATGAGTGGTCAAGGACAGCTTCCCTGTTAATGCCGCCTTAGACAACCCACGCACCAAGCAGCGCGTTCCACGGATAACCTGTAAAATACGTTGGAAATTAACATGATACAGGTTAATCAAAATATGTCGTCGGCGCTTATTTCGACAATGGTGCCCGTCGTTTTCAGCGCGCGACAGAATCGCTAAGACCGCTCCGCGGCCGCATTGGCGGCAGGGGAGATTCCGCATGGATCACGGGTTTGCGATGGTCGACGTCTTTCACAATGGGCCGTTCACCGGCAATCCCTTGGCCGTCGTGTTTGGGGGCGAGGCGCTCGATACAATGGCGATGCAGGCGATCACCCGCTGGTTCAACCTCAGCGAAACGGCGTTCCTGTTGCCACCGACCGTGCCGGGCGCCGATTATCGCGTGCGCATCTTCACGCTGGATCGCGAACTGCCCTTTGCCGGCCACCCCACGCTTGGCGCCTGCCACGCCTGGTTGGCGGCGGGCGGCGTTCCTGCCGGTGGCGACACCATCGTCCAGCAATGCGGCCTAGGCGAAGTGCCGATCCGTCGCACGGGCGAGTTGCTTGCCTTCGCGGCGCCGCCGCGGCTGCGCACCGGGCCCGTGGCGGCCGAGACGCGGGCCGAGGTCGCGGCGCTGTTGCGGCTGGATCCAGCGGCGATCGTCGATTGCGTCTGGGCGGATAACGGCCCGGGCTGGATCGCGGTGCTGCTCGATTCTGCCGAAGCTGTGCTCGCGGTGGACCCGGTGCGATACCATGCCGAGCGCATCGAGATCGGGCTGGTCGGCCCGCATCCGCAGGGCGGCGCCGTGGATTGGGAAATCCGTACGCTGTTCAGCGATGCGTTCGGCGGGATCGTGGAAGACCCCATTACCGGCAGCTTCAACGCCGCGGTGGCGCAATGGCTGTTCGAAACCGGCCGCGTCACCCACGGCTATGTCGCTGCTCAGGGGACGGCGATCGGCCGCGACGGGCGCGTTCGGGTCGAATTCGAGGCGGATACCGGCCAGGCGTGGATCGGCGGCCGGACCCTGACGATTGCCGAAGGATCGCTGCCGGCCCTTGCCGCCGGCAGCTGATCTTCGTACGCAAGACAGGCACCTTATGGGCGCGTGTCGTTACTTGCGTTTAACGTATCGGGATGGTGTGGGCCCTGGGCGGGAACGGGCCGACATCGCGTCGGGGGAACGGTTTTACATGATCGCCATTGCGGTTTTCTGGGCAATTTACGCCGTCATCGCCTTCCTCCCGATGCGCTACTGCATCTGGTTCTTCTTCATTTCCCTGTCCTTTTCCTCCTTCGCCGTCGTCCCGGCAGAGCTGACGGCCTCGCTGTCGCTTCTCTGCACGTCGATGATCATCCCGCTGATCGTTGTGAAAGCGATTTTGGCCGTGCCGCGATCGAGCATGTTGTGGGATGCGCTGTTCAACCCCAATCAGATGGCGCTGCTGACGACGTTCATGGTTGTCGCCCTGGTGGTCACCGCGCTGGCGCCCAGCCTTTTCCCGGGCATTCCGGTGCTGGGCATGAACCAGCCCGTCGTCGTGCCGCTTGCCTATGAATCGGCGCACCTGTCGCAATCCATCTATCTGCTCGCATCCTTCATGCTCGTGCTTGCTTTCCACTGCATCCTGCTCACCGAGGCCGGGCGGCGCCATGTGGCGGAAGGGCTGCTGATCGGCGGGGCGATGGCGGTATTTTCCGGCATGATCGACATGGCGCTGGCGAATACTTCAGCGCTCGAGGTGGTGCGGACGGCAGACTATACCTATCTGGCCGACTCCGTGGCCGCGGGCACCCGCCGCGTTGTCGGCTTCGGTGCCGAAGCGTCGGTGTTCGGCGCTACGACGGTCAGCTTTCTCGGCCTGATCTATTTCGTCCGTCCTGCAACCCTGCTGCCGGCCTGGACCGCCCCCGTGCAGACCGGCATCCTCGCGGGTCTGTTCGTCTTCGCGTGCCTCTCCACCTCCTCCTCGGCGATCGTCGGGCTAATCGCCGCCCTGGGCATTGCCGCGGCGGATTATGTCGGCCGTCTCACCAGCACGGGCTTTGCAAGGCGGCGGGGGGGATTGCTGTTCGAAGCCTGGATCGCCGCCGGCGCAGCCTCCCTCCTCGCGCTGGTGTTCATCGCCGGCGCGCCGCTGACCGACGAGGTGTTCGCGATCTTTGACGAGATGGTACTCAAGAAGACGCAGAGCGGCTCCTTCGAAGAGCGCTCCAGCTGGAGCGCGACCAGCCTCGAAGCGCTCGCCCATAGCTACGGCTTCGGCGTCGGCCTCGGCGGAACGCGCGCGTCCAACTGGGCGGTATCGGTCGTCTCCAGCACCGGCATCATTGGCGGATTGCTGCTGCTCGGCTTCATTCTTTCGCGGCTGCTGGCGACGTTCCCCGTGGACGGCTCGCCCGAATGGCTGATGGCCCGCGGGGCCAAGCGGGCGATGATCACGCTCGCCGTGCCGATCATCCTCGCAGGCACCACGCCCGATTTCGGCCCGGCACTTGCCCTGACCTTCGCGATGCTTACCGCGCTGCCGCTACAGCTCTGGGCCCGGCGCGGCGCGGCGGCGGCAGTACCCCAGCGGCCGCGAGTTGCGCCCGCGGGCGGCAGCGAGCGGCGCGGCCGCCTTCCGGCCAGCTGACCTTGATACGCTTCAGGCGCGCGCGCGGACCCATCGGCCGCGCAGGCGCTCCAGAATCAGCGTCGTCTGGCGCAGCACGAAGCGTTCCAGCCCATCCGGCCGGCCCATTACGGCCCACACCGCGAAGGTCGTTGCCCAGAACAGGCCGAGCGCTGCCGCTCCCACGGCCGGCAGGACTGCCAGCAGCATCGCGGGCGACACGCCGTGCAGAGCGCGCTTGGCCAGCAGCAGGAACAGCGCATAGACGATTGCGCCGGCCACCACGCGCACGGTTCCGCGCGCCTGTTGAACGATGCTGGCACCGATCACCGCGCGCACCCGAAACACGACCACCACCGCTCCCACGCCGAAGGTAAGGAACTGGGCAGCGATCGCGCCAGCGACGCCCCAGGGCGGCGTCGCCAGCAGCAAGGCTGGCAGCAGCACCAGCATCTGGATCAGGTTCAGCCGGAAAAGCTGATTCGCGCGTCCCAAGGCCACGCAAAGCGGAATATAGGTCGCGGTCGTCGCGGCGAGGCACGCGGCCAGTGCCAGCCAACTGACGATCGGCGGCGTGGCATGCCATTTCGAGCCCAGCAGCAGCAGGACGAGCGGATCGGCGAAAACGGCGACGGCCAACATTACCGGCAGGCTGACGGCCAGCGTCGTCGCCACGCTGTTGCAATACAGCGCGCGGAGGCGCTTGGCGTCGTCCTGCACGCGCGAAAACGCCGCTACCAGCGGCCGAACCATCGTCTGGATCAGGGCCTGCTCGGGCACCGCCGCCAGATCGCCGGCCAGCGTGAACGATCCCAGCACGTTGCTCGGCACGAACATGCCGAGCACCAGACGGCTTGATCGCCAGTTCAGCGCCGATACCACTTGCGAGGCAGTGAACCAGCCGAGAAAGCCGTAGAATTGCTTGCCGTGCCGCAGCGTCAACCGCACCCGATGCGGCGCGACGAGAAAGGACGTCACCATCATCGCGAGCGGAGTCATCACGGTGCTGACCACGATCGCCCGATAGTCGCGCAGCAGAAACGCCGCAATCGATCCGGCGATGAGGCTGGCGACTTTGCCCACCATTTCCACCAGCATGTCGCGCCGGAAATCGATGGACCGGGCGTAGAGCGCCAGCCCCGGGCTCATCATCCCCCGCATCGCCGGTGCAAGGCCCAGCGCGCACACGATCGGCACCAGCGAGGGTTCGCCATAGAGCAGCGCGATCGGCCAGGCGAGCGCGGCCAACACGAACATCAGCGCAAGACCGCGCAAAAGGCTAATCGTGAACGCCGTGTCGATCAGGTCGCGGCTCGGATCGCTGCTGCGGACGATAACCTGCGCGACCGGCAGATCGAGCACGGCCTCCACGATCTGCACGATCGTCAGTGCGATCGCCACGGTGCCGAAATCGCGCGGCAGCAGCAGCCGGGCGAAGAGAATCAGCATCGCCAGGTCGAAGCAGCGCGCGGACAGGCGAGAAACGATGAGCATGATCGTTCCCGACGCCATGCGCGCGCCCATCGAGCCTTGGATGTCCATGCAGTCCCCGTTCAAACCATTCTATGTAGCGCAGCCGCGCCCGGCAGGATCAGAGGTCCAGCACCCGTTCCGGCGCGAGGCGGCCGCGCAGACCATGCCACAGCGCCAGCCAGTTGCCATAGGCCCGTCCTTTGCGATCGATCCACGGTTCCGGCCACAGCAGTCGCGCGTGGTTCATGAGGATGTTCCGCGTCATGAGCCAATAGGCGTGATCCGCACGGATCGATCGCTTGGCGCGCAGGTGCAAAGGATTGGCGATCTGCGAATAGCCGAACTGCCGCCCCGGTCCCCGCCCTAGCTTCACGCCCTGGTGCACGCCCATGAAAGCATTGGTCCGCACGACCCGGCCCTGGCGCCCGACGCGATTGGAAAAGTCCACGTCTTCCAGCCAGCCATAAAGCGGCAGCCGCTCGTCAAACCGCTCCTTGCCGATCGCGCTGAACCGAAACGCCATGTTGCACCCATAGGTGCCGTCGATCGGCGCCAGTTCCACGGCCTCCGGGGCCACCGGCTTGAGTGAAGAAACGATGGCGGAAGCGACTTCGTACGAGATGCCGGCCGATCCTATGCCGTCCAGCACCACGCTGCCGCTGGCAGCCACGACGTCGCTATGCTCCGCGAAGAACCGCGCCATCGCCTCCAGGCTGAACGAAGCCGGGACGAAGTCGTCGTCGTAGAACACCACCAGGTCGGTGGTCGTCTCATCCAGCATGTCCAGTCCGACATTGCGTTGCGCGGGCAGCCCCAGCGGCGCCTGCACCACGTCGATCCCCGACGCTTCGAATCCCGGCGGCAGGTCTTCCGGCCGGGCGATGGCGAAGATCACCCGGCTCGGTGCCAGCGTCTGGTTGCGGATATGATCGGCCCAGCGCGCCAGTTCCGTGGGCCGCCGCGTACTTGCGATGACAACCGCGATGTTCATGCTTCCCAACCCCTCAGTATGGCGCACATGGCTGCGCCGTAGAACGAATCGCGTTCAATTCGTATCTGCCCCTTAGCAAGCATAATGATGAAGACAACGAAGTACAGCTTCGCTATACGCGGCACCGGGGAGAGGCGCTATGTGAAAGGAACGTTCCGAACTCGGAGCGATCCCTAGTCATGCGCTTTGAATTCGTGGAATATAGGTTAGCAACCGCTAACCTGTTCTGGATCCGGGGGGACAATGCGACGTACACTGACACTCGACGGTGAATTCTACTCCGTGCGCGCTGCCGCCATTTCCGTATTTCGTGGTCAAGCTACTGTTGCAGCAGGCGAGTTCGCGGCATGAGCACGATCGATCGCGTCGTGCTGCTCAACGACAGCGCCATGGCACGTGGCGGCGCGACGGCGCTCGCGCTTGCCTGCGCCATCGGCCTTCGATCGCGTGGTATGCCGGTCACTTATGTCGCCGGTGAGGGGCCGGTCGCCAGTGAACTGGCGCAAAGCGGTGCCGATCTTCTCCAGATTGGCGGGCATGCGATCGCTGCCGAGCATCGGCTGTCCGGGGTGGCCAAGGGCCTGTATCGCAGCAAGGCGGCAGAGGTCGTCTCCAACTGGATCGCGCGGCACGATACACCTCGCACCGTCTATCATCTGCACAATTGGGCGCATTTTCTGTCGCCTGCGATCTTCTCGGCGCTGCGGCCGGTGCAAGAGCGGCTGGTTATCACCACCCATGATTTTTTCCTGACCTGCCCGAACGGCGCGCAATATTCCTTCCGGGAGTCGCGGACCTGCCCGCGCCGGGCCAACAGCCCCGCCTGCGTCGCGCATAACTGCGATCGGCGAAGCTATGCGGACAAGCTGTGGCGGGTCAGCCGCCACGCCTTGCGTCAGACGCTGTTCAGCCTGCACGACGCGCCGGTTCGCTTTTCGGTGATTCATCGCAGCATGATGCCGCTGCTCGCCCAGGGCGGAATGCCGATCGAGAAAATGGTACCGATCCCCAACCCGATCCGCCCCTTTCTGCGCGAGCGGGTGACGGCAGAGAAGAACCAAGAGGTGCTGTTCGTCGGCCGTCTCGCGCATGAAAAGGGGCCGGACATCGTTGCCGAAGCGGCGCGGCGCGCCGGGCTCAAGATCGTCTTCGTCGGTGAAGGGCCGATGCTTCCCGCGCTGGACGCGGCCTATCCGGAAGCCGTCTTCCACGGCTGGAAGGCACCGGGGGACATCGCCGCGATCGCCCGTAACGCGCGCATGCTGGTAATGCCGAGCCGGTGGGCGGAGCCCTACGGGCTGGTTGCGGGGGAAGCCTTGTGGAGCGGGATCCCTGTCGTGCTCTCTGACAATGCCTTTCTGGCGCCCGCGATCGCCGCCGCCGGCGCCGGGCTTGCCGTGCCCAATTCGGTGGAAGCCTTTGCAGAGGCGATGCGCAGGATCGCCCAGGATGATGCGTTGGCTGCGCAGATGAGCCACGCGGCGTTCCATGATACCCAGTCGATCGGCAACACGACCGAGTCCTGGCTCGATGCGCATCTTCGCCTGTACGAGGAACGGCTCCCCGCCCAGGGTCCGACCGATCCAGGCGAGCCGGCGCTCCGCGCGCGTCTGTTCAACGTGAAGTACAGCCCCAATCTGGGCGATGGGCTGATCGCCGCCTGTCTGGAATCCGCGATCGAGCAAGCGTCACCGTCGTCGGAGGTGCGCTCGGTCGATCTTGCCGCGCGCAAGGCGCTGGGTGACGATATTCCCGCGCGCGGGGCACTGCTCAACACGCTGGATGCCCTCCCCGCCTCCGCGCGCCAATTGGTGATCCGCGCGCCGCTCGCACTTGCCAGCGCCCTCAAGTGGCGACCCCACTATACGCGCGAGATGGAAGGCGCGAATTGCGTCGTGATCGGCGGCGGCAATCTGCTCGCCGATATCGATCTGAATTTTCCCACCAAGATCGGCTTGGTGATGCGGGAAGCCGAGTGGCTTGGCCTGCCGGTGGCGCTTCACGCCGTCGGCGTGTCGGGTGATTGGACCCGCGCCGGTCTGGCACGGATGACACGCGCGTTGGCGCGCCCGGCGTTGCGATCGGTTTCGGTGCGCGACCTGCGCTCGCAGCAATTATGGCGGGCGCTGTTCCGGAACGCTGTGGGGCTCGATGCCAGCCTTGCCGCCGATCCCGGCCTGCTCGCCAGCGTGGCGCTGCCGCAATCTCTACTGCCCCGCACGGGAGCACCGCTCGTGGGCATCGGCATCACCAGCCCGCTTTCGGTACGCTATCACGCCACCGCCGAAATCGCCGCGGGGTTTGACGAACGCTATGTTGCGCTGGTCGAAGCGATGCTCGATCGTGGCTATCGCGTGACCCTGTTCACCAACGGTGCGCCGGAAGATCGCCGCTACCTCGAAACTCTGAAGCGCCCGCTGGCGGATTTGCACAATGCTGCCGACATCGCCTTCGAACAGCCTGTCGATCCGGCGGGCCTGTGCGCTACCATCGCCGGTTTCGATCTTCTGATCGCGCATCGCTTGCACGCGATCATCGCCGGCTATGCCTATGGCGTGCCGGTGGTGGGGCTGCGCTGGGACCCGAAGCTTGATTCCTTCCTCGCAGCGGTGTCGCTGGAGCACCAGATCGCCGACCTTGCGACCACGCCTTCCATGGCGCTGGCGGCGCTGGCGGATGCTGCCCGCGCCGCGCCGGTGCCGGAGGAAGCCCGGGCAGCAACGGTGTTGCGCGCCCGTGCCGGGGTCGAGCAGCTGGTGCGCGTGCTACACGGCGCCGTGGCCCCGGCTAGCACGCGCTGAACCGCCTTCAGCGCGCCTTGGCGGCGCTCTGGTCTACCGGTACGACGGGGAGCAGCACGGCGCTCGATTGCGCCCCGCCGTACAGGATCGTCACCGTTGCCTTGCGATAATCGTTCGGCTTGGCGAAGAAGATGTTGTCCACATAGGTCTGCGGATTGCGGTCATACACCGGGAACAGCGTGGACTGGATCTGCACCATGATGCGGTGCCCGGGCAGGAAGGTATGGTTCACCGTCGGCAGCCGGAACTTGTATTCCTGCACCTTGCCGGCGGGGATCGGCGTCGGCCGCTCGAACGAATGGCGATAGCGGCCGCGGAAGATGTCCATCGCGATCGGCAGCTGGAAACCGCCCATTTCCTTGGCGGAGGCGATTTCCTCCGGATAGACGTCGATCACCTTAACCACGAAGTCGCCGTCGGTGCCGGTGGTCTTCGCGAAGATGTTCGCCAGCGGCGCGCCCGACAGGCGCACCGGCTCGTTCAGCACCGGGGTAGCATAGGTCAGCACGTCCTGACGGCCATCGACGAAGCGCTGGTCGGTGACGAGGTAGGTGCTCCAGCGGCCGTCGCTGAAATTGATTGGGCGTGGCAGGTACGGCACCGGCTTGGCCGGATCGGAGACATAGCTGTCCTCCCCCGCCCCAGGCTTCGCGAAGCCCGCGGCTTCCCCGGACGCGAGATAAAGCGGCGTCAGCGCCCCGGAGAGCGGCCATTTGTTCAGGAAATCCCAGCGGTTCTCGCCGGTATTGTAGATGCTGGCCAGCGGCGGCGTGTAGGCTGGCGCTCCGTCCTTCAGATGCGCGTTGAAGAAGGGCAGCAAGATGTCGCGGCGGGCCTGCAGCGCGGTGTCGCCCTCGAAGTTCAGCTCGCCCAGCTTGGAACCGTTATAGTTGAAGCCGGAGTGCCGCCACGGACCCATCAGCAGGAAGTTGTTGGTCGCCTGTGGGGTCTTCTGCAGCTCCTCCCAGGCGTGGATGGCGCCATACATGTCCTCGTGATCCCACAGACCCTGTTCCCAGAGCGTCGGCACGTTGGACGGATTGGCGGCCAGGATCTTGTCGAGCGCCTGGCCCTGCCAGAACGCGTCATAGGCAACATGCTGGGTCAGCTTCTGCCAGAAGGGCAGCTGGTCATAGCCATATTGCTTCGCCCAGTCGCCGGCCGAGCCGACCTTGCGGAACGTGTCGTAATCGTCCCATCCGCCACCCGGTGGAGTTGGCCCGCCGGCCTTGTAGCCGGTGATGCCGGAGATCCAGCCGATGTTCGGCAGGCGGAACGCGCCGTGGTGGAACCAGTCGTCGCCCATCCAGCCGTCGATCATCGGGCTTTCCGGCGCGGCTACCTTCAGCGCGGGATGCGGGTTCAGCAGCGCCATCACCACTGTCCAGCCTTCATAGGACGAGCCAAGCATGCCGACCTTGCCGTTCGACTCCGGCAGGTTCTTCACCAACCAGTCGATAGTATCCCACGCATCGGTGGTGTCGTCGATCTTGGTCGGGTTCAGCGGCCCCACCGGCGGCCGGGTGACGACGAAATCGCCCTCCGAGCGGTACTTGCCGCGGATGTCCTGGAACACGCGGATATACCCGGCCTGGGTGAACACCTCGTCGCCCTGAGCGAGCACGGAGAGCATCTTGTTGCTGTCGGTGCGACGCACGCGATTATAGGCGTCGTACGGCGTTCGGGTGAGCAGGATCGGGGCATTCTTCGCGCCCTTGGGGATCACGATCGTGGTGAACAGCTTGGTTCCGTCGCGCATCGGGACCATCACTTCGCGGCGAATATAGTCCTTCGCGCCCTCCGGCAGCACGAACTTGGCAGGGATATCGTTGAACGCGGACGGCGATTGCTGCGCCTGCGCGGCAGGCAGGGCGAACAGCGCGGCGGCCGCACTTGCGGCGAGAAAGACGGAACGAAGCTGCATGAAGGGAGTCCCCGGAATTTGCGACGTGTCGGGTGATAATGTCACCTCGCGGCTATGGGAAGCGGCTATGGACGATCGCAAAAGGGCGAGCTTCCGCCGCCATGGCGCTGACAACGCGAAAATTTCACGCGCCCGTCCGATTTCCGGGCTAGCAAGAACACCTGAACCAGAACGGTAGAATGGGAGAAGCAAGCATGAAGGCATGGATGGTGATGCTGGCAGGGGGCGTGGCGACCTGCGCCTTTCCTTCCGCCGTGCTGGCGCAAGCCGCGGGTCCGGTGGTCGCCGTCGCAACGGGCAAGGTGCGCGGCAGTGTCGAGGAAGGCATCGCAAGCTGGAAGGGTATTCCCTTCGCCGCGCCGCCGGTCGGCGCCTTGCGCTGGCGCGCGCCGCAACCTGCGACCGCGTGGCAGGGCGTGCGCGCCGCCACCCGGTACAGCAGCGACTGCATGCAGAAGCCTTTCCCCAGCGACGCCGCGCCGCTCGGCACCACCCCCGCCGAGGATTGCCTGTACCTCAATGTCTGGAAGCCTGCCGGCGCCAGGGGCAAGCTGCCGGTGATGGTGTGGATCTATGGTGGCGGCTTTGTCAACGGCGGCGCGTCTCCACCCACCTATGCCGGCACCAACATGGCGAAGCAGGGGATCGTCTTCGTCAGCTTCAACTATCGCGTCGGCCGCTTCGGCAGCTTCGCCCTGCCCCAGCTTTCCCGCGAGAACCCCGATGGCGGGCTGCTCGGCAACTATGGCTTTATGGACCAGATCGCTGCGTTGAAATGGGTGCGCAAGAACATCGCCGCCTTCGGGGGCGATCCGGCCAATGTTACCATCATCGGCGAAAGTGCGGGCGGCATGTCCGTCCATGCGCTGGTCACCTCGCCGCTCTCGCGCGGGCTGTTTCACAAGGCCGTCGTCATGTCTGGCGGCAATGCGCAGACGGCGCGCAACGGTACGCTCAAGGATGCCGAAGCGATCGGCGAGAACTTCGCCCGTGCCCATGGCATCGATCCCGCCGCGCCCGATGTGCTCACGAAACTGCGCGCGCTCGGCCCCGAACAGGTGACCGACGGCCTTAACCTCACCGAGCTCTCCGCACCCAAACCGGGGCCGCGCACCTATGGCGGTCCCATGGTCGATGGCACGCTGCTGGTCGATCAGGAAAAGGCCTATGCCAGCGGCGACTTCGCGCACGTGCCGATGCTGATCGGCGCCACCAGCGCCGACATTGGCGGCAAGACCGGGTACATGATCGCCGGCGCACGCGAAGCCAGCGCGATGCTCGCAGCGCAGCAGGTGCCGGTGTGGGAATATCGGTTCTCGTACGTCGCCGACTCGCTGGGCCGGCCGGGCGCCGGGCACGCGACGGACATCCCGTATTTCTTCGACAATGCCCGCATCAAATATGGTGCTGCGACTACCGCGCGGGACGAACGCGTCGGCAAGACGATCAGCGCCTATCTCGTCCGCTTCGCGAAGACCGGCGATCCTAACGGTGCCGGCCTCACGACATGGCCCCGCTACACGGCCAAGGGCGATGAACTGCTCGACTTCGCGGCAGATGGCACGGCGGTTGCCGGCCGGGATCCATGGGGCGCCGAGATCGACGCGATCCAGGCCCGCACCCGCGCGGCGCTTGCTTCGGGCCATTACAACAGCCTCACCACGCCGATCGGCACGATGCTGGACGATCCCGCGGCCCGCGCGGTGCTGATGCGCCATGTGCCGGACGTTGCCGGCAACGCCCGGATCGACATGGCGCGCGGGCAGACGCTCGCCGGCATCCAGGCTTATTTCCCCGGCCAGTTGAGCGACGACAAGCTGCAGGCGATCGATGCCGATCTGGCGCAGGTGCCGGTGAAGAAGCCATAACGAACGAAGCCGGGCGACGCCCCTGCGCCGCCCGGCTTCGCCGTGCCGGATGTGACCGGCCAATGCAGAGGAAACGCCTTCCCCAGGACCAATCCCGGAGGAAGGCGTTGCTCCCGTCAGATGCGCAGCGAAATACCTGCGACGAGCTGACGACCCAGGGCATCATAGCCCATGATCGTGTTGCCGCGCAGCAGGCCGATGCGGCTGCGGCTGTCCGGCACGATCGGCGGGTCGCGATCGAAGATGTTGTTCGCGGCAAGCCGGAACGTCATCTGCTTGTTGATGTCGAACGTCACTGCCAGATCGAACCAGTTATAGGCCTTGATGCCCGGCCACTGGTCGCGACGGTCCGCAACCGGCAGCGCCGGGATGCCGGTGCTGGCCGGCGCATAGACGGTCATCGGCATCGCACCACGGTGACGCCAGTTGAGCGACACGCTGGCCACCTGCCCCGGTGCGGTCCAGGTGGTCCGGAACTGGTGCGCCCACTTGGGCATGCTCTCACCGCAGCCGCTGCCGAAGTAGCCGACGCAGTTACGCGGATCGAGGGTGGGAGCATCCTGGCTGCCGACACGGGTCATCAACGTGCCGTTGAAGTTCAGGTCAAGCGCCCCGACGCTTCCCAGGCCCAGATTATACTGCCCCTGGAAGTCCCAGCCATGCGACTGCGACTTATAGCCGTTGACCGAACCGCGCGAGACCCAGCCGCTGGACGGGCTGGTCGTCGGCGAGCTCGAAAGCGTGCCGTTCGGCGCGCGTACGATACCGCGGCAATAGAATTCATTGCCGGTGGTAAGGCAGCCGTTGATCCAGTCGAGCGGGTTGAAGAACGAGAGCTGATCTTCGAGGTCGATCAGCCAGCGATCGACCGAAACCGTCAGACCCGGCACGAACCGCGGACGCAACACCACACCGAACGTCTTGGTGTAGGCCGTTTCCGGCGCCAGGTTGAAGCCGCCTTCGCGCACGGTGCAGCGATCGTCCGGGCAGATCAGCGTCGGGCTGTTCCACAGGTTTGTCGGCAGGCCGGTGTTCGCGCACTGCTGGGGGGTCCAGGACGGCGCGGTGCGCGGGCCGCCGGACGAACTCGGCTGCGGCGCGCAGGGGTCGGCATAGAAGCCCTGGTTCCAGAAGATGTTGGCCGCGTTTGCAGCCGCGCCTACGCCCGGTGCTGCTTGCGCCTTGTTGTACGAGGCGCGGAAGGTGATGTCCTCGACCGGCGACCAGATGCCCTCGACCTTCCAGGTGCCGAAGTTGTTGTCCAGACGGTTGTACTTCGACAGGCGATAGCCGGCGTTGAGCTGGAGCAGATTGGTCCAGGACTGATTCTCGACCAGCGGCGCCTGGATTTCGGCGTTTGCTTCCAGAATGGCCTGGGTAACGCGCTGGTTGGTGCCGCCGTTGAGCTGCTGATAGATCGCGTTGACGACGGTGCGTTCCATTTCCTCGCGATATTCGCCGCCCAAGGCGATCGCGACACCCTGCTCGGCGAACGGCGAGGTGACGCCGTACTTGCCCAGGTCGCCGCTGACGGTGCCCAGGAACTGCAGCAGGCGAGGAATGCGGGTGCTGACGCCGCCGGACGCATCACCATAGATGTAGTTGTTGAGCGCCGCATCGGTGTTGAACGGCCGGAAGGCATTGAACGGCACGCAGTTCGGGTCGGTGCCGTTGGTCACCGAACGGCAGGTCGGGCGACCATTGACGTTCACCACGTCGAGAGCGCGATTGACTCGTGCGAAATCGGCGCGGGGCACGTCGATCGTGTCGAGCTGTGCACGCGAAATCATGCCGGCGACGTCATAGGACCAGACGTCGTCGAACACGCGGCCACGCAGGCCGGCGACGATGCGATAGCCCGCATTGGTGAACTTCTGTTGCACCAGCGGCATGCCGTCGAAGCGGTAGCGCAGATCGAGCGTGCCGTACTGGCCTGCCACGCCTGCGTTGGTGCCGCACAGCGTCTGCGCCTGCGAGGCCGAAAGGAACGGGTTGTCGCAGTTGGTGCGATACGGCGTGGTGCCATAGGCGCCGAAGTTATAGGTACGGTTCAGCAGCGTGTTGTACGACTTGTCCTGGTACCACAGCACGTTGCTGTACAGTTCGACATGATCGTCCAGCTGCGCGGTCAGGAAGCCGCCGGCGTTCCAACGCTCGAACGGACGCTGCCAGGCATGATCGTCATACGGGTTTGCCGAAGTACCGGCCGGACCGCTGTTGATCGGGATGAAGGTGCCGTTGCCGTTCGGGTTGTTGACCAGCACCTGGCCGGCGAACGCGCCCGACTGCGGGATGATGGTGCCGGCCGGCGTGAAGGTGGCACGGGAGCAGGCGAGCGGCGAGGTGTTGCTCGTCGTCACCACTTCGCAGACCGAGTTCGCACGGTCGCGCATGCGAACCAGGCTGGACTGACGGTAATCGGCGAAGCCCGAGATGTTGACGCGGCCACCGAACAGATCGACGCCGGCCGCAACGCTGATGTCGGCACGGCCGCCATCGTTCTTCAAGCCCAGCGGGGAATTGAAACCAGCCCGCGCCGCCGCATCGGTAACCGCGCTGCGGCGGTTGTTGTGATTGAAGAAGCTGTAGTTGCCGTCGATGCGGATGCCGGTGAAGTTCTTCTTCAGGATGAAGTTGACGACGCCCGAAACCGCGTCCGAACCATAGACCGACGAAGCACCGCCGGTCAGCACGTCGATCCGCTCGACCAGCGCATTCGGGATGATGCCGACGTCGACGGTGTTCGGCAGGCCGATGCGCAGGCCGTCGATCAACATCAGCGTGCGCTCATAGCCCAGGCTGCGCAACTTGATGCGCTGGCGGCCTTCGGAGTCGCTGAAATTCTGTTCGGAATTCACCTGCACCTGCGGCAGGCGGTTCAGCACTTCCTCGATCGTGGTCGCGCCCTGCGCGGCGATCTCGGCGGACGTGGTCGTCAGGATCGGCGCGGCCGAACGGTTGTTCGGGCGAACGATTCGCGTGCCGGTGACGACGATATTGCCGCCCGAGCTATCCTGATTCGCTTCCTCCGGCACCGTCGTTGCCGCAGAAGCGGACGTAGACTGCCCGCTATCCTGCGCAGCGGCGGGCGCTGCCATCAACGCGGCCACGCAACAGCTGGTGACCCAAACTCCCCTCAACAACATATCAGTCCCCTTTGATAACCCTAAACCTGGCCAATCCGGTTCGTCGGGGGACTGCCGCGCCCGCATAGGGACGCGCGGCTGGCTCGAACGGCCATTTCAGGCACCCGCCAAACCTTTCCAGGGTTGGTTACCAGAAGGTGTCATACTGGTTTCATGTCGGCAACACTGCACCGCCCTTTTTCGCAATTTGATTGCGATATTTCTCAAAGCGTAACCGATAGGTCACAATGCTCCACGAATCCCGCTGCTGGGACGCGCGGAAGAAACGTTTTCATCTCGGGTACATAGCGGGAGGTGCCGAACTGCCGGCTCCTCCTGCGCTTCGGCACAACGGTCCAGAGCCCACACAAAGACCAGTGTTCGGCATATCGTATAACCAATCCGGTTCACGCAGCAGCGTTGCGCGGCGCCCCGCGCTGCACATGGCGTCCGCGGAACATGTGGATCTCTTCTGCCCCGGGGGAACCGCGCGTCCCTGGCGCGCTGCTATTGCGCCGCGCTCATCGAGAAGGGCGCATCGGCCTTGCGCGCACCCCAGGCCTTGTTCGGCGTCGGCCCCATCACGAAGCGGAGCGTGCCGCCCGCCTGCAGCGACTCGCGCGACAGCCAGGGCTTGGTGTAGGCGCGGCCGTTCAGCGTGGCGGACTGGATGTAGACATTCTCGGCGCTGTTGTTGGTCGCCTCGATCGTCAGCACCTTGCCGCCCGGCATGGTGAGCCGGACGTTTCGGAACAGCGGGCTGCCGATCGCATATTGCCCCACCGTCGGCGTCACCGGATAGAAGCCGAGCGCGGAGAATACGTACCAGGCCGAGGTCTGGCCGTTATCCTCGTCGCCCGGATAGCCATCCGGCGTCGCGGCATAGAGCTTGCGCATCACGTCACGCGCATGAAACTGCGTCTTCCACGGCGCGCCGGCCCAGTCGTAGAGATAGATCATGTGCTGGATCGGCTGGTTGCCATGGGCGTACTGCCCCATGTCGACGATCTGCATCTCGCGGATCTCGTGGATCACCTGGCCGTAATAGCTGTCGTCGAAGATCGGCGCCGTGGCGAACACCGAGTCCAGCCGGTCGACGAACTTGGCGTCGCCGCCCATCAGATCGATCAGGCCCTGCACGTCCTGCATCACCGACCAGCTATAGTGGAGCGCATTGCCCTCGGTGAAGGCGTCGCCCCATTTGTACGGATTGAACGGCGTCGCCCACGACCCGTCCTTGTTGCGCCCTCGCATCCAGCCGCTCCCGGGATCGTAGAGCTTGCGGAAGTTCTGCGCACGCTCGGCATAGAGGCGGGCATCGTCCTTCTTGCCCAGCGCCGCGGCGAGGCGCGACAGCGAGAAGTCGGCGGTGGCATATTCGAGCGTGCGCGCGGCATTCTCGTTGATGCCGACGTCATAGGGCACATAGCCGAGCTGGTTATAATATTCGACGCCCTCGCGCCCGACCGCGCCGACGACATTGCCGTTCTTGTCCTTGGGGCGCCCCTGGCTGGTCGTCGCGTTCTTGACCATCGCCTCGTAGAGCGGTTCGATATCGAAGCCGCGCACGCCGTTGAGGTACGCATCGGCAATCAGGTTCGCCGAGTTGGAGCCGATCATCACGTCGCGATAGCCCGGGCTCGCCCATTCGGGCAGCCAGCCGCCTTCCTTGTACGTGTTGACCAGCCCTTGCAGAATCTCGGCATCGCGCTCCGGGACCATCAGCGCGAACCAGGGGAAGACCGCGCGCCACGTGTCCCAGAAGCCGTTGTCGGTGTACATCGGGCCGGGATGCACCTGCCCGTCATAGGGGCTGTAGTGCACCTGGCGGCCCTGGGCATCGATCTCGTAGAACATGCGCGGGAACTGCAGCATGCGGTACAGCGCCGAATAAAAGGTGCGGCGGTTGTCGAGATTGGGGTCGGTCACGCGGACGCGACCGAGCTCCTTTTCCCACGCCGCCTTGGCCTTGGCCTTGGTCTGCTCGAAGCCGTCGCCCCCGATCTCGCTGGCGAGGTTCCGCTCGGCCTGTTCGGGGCTGATGAAGGACGAGGCGACCTTGACGTGCACCTGTTCGCCCGCGCGGGTGGCGAAGCTCACCACCGCGCCGACATGGTTGCCTTCGCGCTGCGCATCGGCGGTCAGCTGCCAATTGTCGTCCCAGCTGCGGGTGACGGTGAAGTCGTGGTCGAACTCGGCGACGAAATAGTTGCGGAAATTGCCCGGCACGCCGCCATGGTTGTTGCGCACCCAGCCGCTGATCCGGCGGCGCGCGCGATCGATCTTGACGCTCGATCCACCGGCGAAGGCATCGAGCACGATGTGCGCGTCATCGGCCTTGGGGAAGGTGAAGCGGAACTGCGCGGCGCGCGCGGTGGGCGCCACCTCGGCGGTCACGTCATAATCGGCGAGGTAGACTCGGTAGCTGTACGGGTGGCTCTCCTCGGCCTTGTGGCTGTACCAGGAGGCGCGCTCGGCCTCGCGGATCCGTACCGGGCCGGTCTCCGCCATCAGCGCAAAGGCGGCATAATCGTTCATCCACGGGCTGGGCTGGTGGGTCTGCTTGATGCCGTTGATCTTGTTGTCGTGGTACATATAGCCCCAGCCGCTGCCGGGCTTGCCGGTGACCGGCGTCCAGGAGTTCATGCCCCAGGGCACGGCCACCGCGGGATAGGTGTTACCATAGGACAGCGCATAGGTGGAATCGGTGCCCATCAGCGGATTCACCAGATCGACCAGCGCCTCGCTTCGTGCCGATTGCTGCGCCGTCGCCGGCAGGGTGGCGGTGCCGGCAAGCAGCAGGGCGGCGGCACGGAGCGGCTTGGCGAAGAAACGGCGCACGAAAGATCCTTCTGCTGATGGGGGATGGGGTCGGTGCAGGCGCCTCCTTGCAGCGGGATCGGCATCGCGGCAATGGCGCTTTCGCAGCTAGGGCCGCGCCTCAATGCTCGTGCAGCGCCGTCCAGAAGCTGCCGACCAGTGGCTCCAGCGCATATTCCAGCGCGGTCCGTTTGCGCAGCGGCACCAGCACCTGCGCCGGCATGCCTGCCCGAAGTTCGAACCCTTGGCCGCGCACCTTGCGCAGCAGGTCGATCTGATCCGGTCCGACCACGACTTCACCGGTGAAATAGCGCGCGCCGGTCTTCTCGTCCGCCAGCGCATCGGCGGAAAGGCGAGTCAGCCGCCCCTTCAGATTGGGCAGGTCGCGCTCGTGCAGGCCGGGGAAACGCACCAGCGTCTGCTGCCCGACCCGCAGATCATCGGCGTCATCCACCGCTATCTGCGCCTCGATGCGCAGCGGCGCGCGCTCCGGCACGATGTCCATCAGCTTCTGGCCGGGTGCGATCACCCCCCCGGGGGTGAACACGCTCAGGCCGATCACCGCGCCGGTCGCGGGTGCGCGGATCTCGGTGCGCGACAGCTGGTCGCGCGCCGCCGCCCATTTGGGCAGCACATCGCCAAGCCGGCTGTCCACGTCGCGCAGGTCGGCGGCGATGCGCTCGCGAAAGGTGCGTTCGGCTTCCAGCGCGGTCAGTTCGCTCTCTCGCGTTGCGCCGCGCGTCTGGGCAACGCTGGCAGCATATTGGCCGCGCCGACCGACCAGTTCCGCCCGCACCCGTTCCAGTTCGCGCACCCGCGTCCGCGAGACGAAGCCTCGCTCGGCCAGCGGACGAAGCGCCGACAGCTGCTCGTCGACGAGTTTCAGTTGTTCCTGGGTGGAGACGACCTGCGTATCATAGCCCTGCCCCTGAGCCTGGGACTGCACCGCGCGCTGCCCCAAAGCACCGCGCTGCGCCAACAACGTCCCCCGACGCGCTTCGAGTTCCTGCTGCTGCAAGCGCAGCGCCAGCGCAGCCGCATCGCGATCCTCGGCGCGCAGCGTGGCGAATTCGGGCGGCGCTTCCACCCGCACCTGCCCCAGCTGCTCGGCCTCCAGCCTCGCACGCTGCGCAAGCAGGCGGATCGCCTGGCCCGACAGCGCGCGCTCCTGCGCCAGCACCTCGGCCGCGGCCAGGCGCATCAGCAGCTGGCCGCGCACCACGCGGTCGCCTTCGCGAACCCGGATCTCGCCCACCACCCCGCCGTCGCGATGCTGCACACTCTGGCGCTGGCCGGAAACGGCGAGCACGCCGGGCGCATAGGCTGCCGCATCGAGCCGCACGAACGCCGCCCAGCCCAGGAACAGCCCGAAGAACAGGCCTGCGACGATCAGCCCCAGGCGAATGTCCCGCCGGGGATCGCCCATGCGCTGCGCCAGCGGTGGATGAGGCTCGGCGGGCAGGATGACGGCGCCGTTCATGCTGCCGATCCCCCCTGTGCCGCCGGCACCATCCGGCGGACATTGGGCGGCGCGATCTTCGCCAGCACCTCGTCCCGCGGGCCGAACAACTCCACCCGCCCGTCGCGCAGCACCAGCATCTTGTCCACCACGGGCAGCACGCCCAGTTTGTGCGATACGACCAGGATCGTCTTCCCTGCCGCCTTCAGCTGCGTAATCGCAGCGTTCAGCGCGACATCGCCTTCCGAATCGAGATGCGCGTTCGGCTCGTCGAGCACATAGAGCGCCGGGTCGCCATACACCGCTCGCGCCAGCGCGATCCGCTGTGCCTGGCCCGCCGATACGCCGCGCCCGTTCAGCCCCAGCCGATGATCGAAGCCGCCGGGCAGCCGCAGGATCAGCGCGCGTGCGGCCACCAGGTCGGCCGCCGCAACCACCGCCGCGTCCACCGCCTCCGGCGCGGCCCCCAGCTCGCCCTCGAACCGGGCGATATTTTCCTTCACCGTTCCTTCGAACAGCACCGAGTCCTGTGGCAGATAGCCGATATGGCGGGCCAGGCGCTCGGGATCCCAGTCGCCGATCTCGGCCGCGTCGATCCGCACCGCACCGCGATCGACCGGCAACGCGCCGACGATCGCGCGCAGCAGCGTGGACTTGCCCGCGCCGGAGGGGCCGACAATCGCCACCACCTCGCCAGGCGCCACGGCGAAGGAAATGCCGTTCAGCACCGCCGCATCGCGCGCCGCGTTGAAGATGGTCAGCCCCTCCAGCGTCAACGCACCCTGCGGCGCCGGCAGCCGCGTAGGTTCGGGCCGTGCCACGGCGGAGGCGAGCAGCCGGTCTAGCTCCTGATAGCCGGTGCGGGCTTGGGCCAGCGTCTTCCAGCTGCCGATCACCAATTCGATCGGCGCCAGCGCGCGGGCGATCAGGAAGGAAGCGGCAAAGATCGCGCCGCCCGAGATCAGATTGTCCACGGCAAGCCACGCGCCCAGCCCCAGCGCAAGCGATTGCAGCGCCAGCCGCACGAACTTGGTGGCGGTGAAATAGCCCCCCGCGTGCAGGCCGCTCTCGGTCTGCAGCGCCAGCATCGCCTCGCGCTTGCGCTGCTGCCGCGCCACCATGGCACGCCGCATCCCCAGCGCCCGCACGCTGTCGGCCGCGCTTAGCATCACGTCCTGCGCGGCATAGGTCTGGCTGGCGACGTCCTGCGCCCGATCGAGCCCGGCGCGGGTTGCCTTTTCGTTGCGCCACGCGATCAGCGTCAGGATGAGCCCGCCGGCCAGCGCCAGCGCACCGATCAGCGGGTGGACGAGGAAGCACACGCCGACATAGATCGGCGTCCACGGGGCATCGAACAGCGCCAGCATGGCGGGGCCGGTGAGCGTCGCGCGCATCGTATCCAGATCGCGCACCGCGGAACGCGCGGCCGGCAGCTCCGGTCGGCCGATCGTCGCATCAAGCACCATCGGGGCCAGCGCGGCGTTCAGCACCACCCCGGCACGGGTCAGCAACCGGCTGCGGACGCGATCGAGCAGCGACAGGCAGGCCAGCGCGAACAGCAGCACCAGCGTCAGAAACGCCAGCGTCTGCACGCCCTGGGTCGGCACCACCCGGTCATAAACCTGGAGCATGTACAAGGTAGGCGCGATGTAGAGCAGATTGACGAGAGCGCTGAAGCCGGCCGCGGCGATCCAGTGCCGGCGGCACGCGGCCAGCGCCGCGCGCATCGGCGCCACTGCCCGTTGCGGCTCCTCCGCCAGCTGCTTCGCCATCGCCGCCACTTCCCTTCTGCCCGGGCCGCCGCCCGGAACGGTTCCGGACGGCGACGGGGATTTAGGCGAACACCGCGTGATCAGCCAACATCATCGCGTGCATCCACTGCCCGCCATCGGCATCGATGCCCGGCTGCGATGCGCTCCACGCCGCAACCGAACCGTCGCTGTCGGCCAGCATCGTCTGCGTCACCTGCGGCGTCGCGACGCCGAAGTCGAACAGTGCCAGTTGCGGATCGTGATCGGTCGGGCGATCACCGTCAAACTGCGCGTTGATGTGCACCGCGTCGTAGCTTGCCTTGCTCGCCAGCCCGCCCGTGACCAGGATATGGTCGAGCTGCTGGGCGTTGCCTTCGAACATATAGCTGTAGCGCTCCTCGCTGGGCAGCAGCGCGGTAGCCAGGTCGGTCAGCACGCCGCCCTTGGCGGGATCGGTCAGCTGGGTCTGCGCGTCCTCCCAGGCAAAGCCGTTCCAGTCGCCCAGCACCGCGATGTTCAGGTCCGGATTGTCGGCGAGATGCTCGTTGATATAGGCTTTCACGCCCGCCGCCTGGGCTGTGCGCGAGGCATCGCCCGCATCGGCCGGCGGCTGGGTTGCGCCCCACAGCGGATCGCTGCCCCCGCGCGAGGTGAAGTGGACGTTGATCGTCGTGATCGTTTCGCCGTTGAATTCGAATTGCGCGACCAGCGGCTTGCGGCTGTTGGCATAGGCCGAACCGGTGATCAGCTCGGCGCTGCCCTCGACATAGGAGACGCGATCGAGATTGTAGAGATAGCCGTTGCGGATATTGCCGTTGGGCTCGCCGCCCGTCGAATTCGCGGTATCCGGTGCGACCTCCACATAGCCGTAGCGCGCGCCGCTGATCGCGTAGATCGCGTCGATCAGCTCTTGCGCCGTGGCGACGCCCGACAGGTTGGATCCCCGGCCTGCGCCGTCGGCGTCCTGAATCTCCTGCAGCGCCAGAATGTCCGGCGCGCGCAGATTGTACACGATGTTGCTCGCCAGCACGTCGAACTTGGTATCCGAAGGATCGAGATTCTCGACATTGTACGTCGCCAGCGTCAGCTGGTTCGCGCCGCCGGCTAGCGCCGACACTTCCTTGGCGAGCGTCACGTCCTTGGTCACCGTCACCGCTTCGGTGACGATTACTTCGTAGCGCGCGGCGGCATAGTTCACGACGCCGGTCACGCTGCTCAGTTGGTCGCCGATCGAATAGCCAGCCGTGAAGCCGTCGAAGATCGTGCTGTCGCCCTGCAGCTGGATCTTCTCGGGGTTGAAGTCGCCCTTGGAAATGGTGATGCTGCCGCGATCGTTCACGCCGGTAGCACCCTGGCCGAGCGAGGCGACCACGTCCGTCTCGGCAAAGCTGTCGGTGGTGGTGTTGGAAACGACCAGCGGATTGTCGATCGTAACCCGCATCCCTTCCACCGATTCCCAGAAATCGATTCCGTCGGTGGTGGGATCGTAGGTTGTCAGCCCATCGTTATCGATCACTTGGCTGGGCGGGGTCAGGCCGCCCTGGCCGATCAGCACCGCTTCGGGCAGGTCATAGCCATAGCCGAGCAGTTCGATGGTGGGCGCGGTCAGTTCGGTGATGGTCAGGCCGCCGGTGCCGGCGCGATACTCGCTTACCGTTGCCTGCACGGCCACCGAATCGCCGACGAACACGTCGGGTGCGGTGCTGGTGAACACGAATACGGCGTCGCTGGTACGCGCATTGTCGTCACCCAGGTCCTGCAGGTAGAAGCCATTGCTGTCCACCGCGGTCACGATCCCGCTGGTGATGATCTTCTGGCCCTCATAGGCCGAACGGTGCCCCTCGCCCTGGATTTCGCCGATCAGCAGCGGCAGCACATCGTCGTTCAGGATCGTGCCGATCGCCGTGGCGCGGTCGATCGCCGCGCCGCCGGTGGGGTTGGACAGCGTGATGCTGAACGTTTCGTTGGGCTCGGGTGCGAGGTCGCCGAGCACGGGCAGCGAGATCGTGGCGGTCGTCTGGCCGCTGGCGAACTGCACGGTTCCGGTCAGAGTGATCGGGCCGAAATCGCTTCCGCTTGCACCGCCGGAGCCGCCGGGCAGCGTGATGGTATAGGTCGCCTCCACCGCACCGGCGGCGCCGCCGATTCGCGACACCGTGAAGTCGATGCTCTGCGACCCGCCATCGCCTTCGGTGACGGCGGCGTCGGCGATGCTCAGCGTTCCCGGTGCAGCCACCGATCCGGCGCTGCTCACGCGGATGTCGTCGATACCCACCCATTCGTCATTGCCGGCCGCATTGGTGGTGATGATCCGCACCTGCAGCGTCGCGGCGTTGTTCGCATCCGACGGAAGCGTCACGCTCACCGGCGTCTCCAGCAGCGGGTTGGCGCTGCTCGGTCCGCCGGTCGCGTCGGCGACATAGCCGCCGGGAACATTCTGCCAGGGGCTACTGTCGTCCAGGCGATACTGCACGGCAACCTGCTGCACCGAATTGTCAGGCCCGCTTTCCAGGTCGCGCAGCAGGAACGAGAGCGTAACGTCGCTGCGTCCGGTCGCGTCGAGGTAGAACGCCAGATAGGGTGCCGTCGCGGTGCCTGATCCGGTCAGCGCAACCACCGGGTTGGAAATCTGGAATTCGGTCACACCGCCGGTATTGAAGGTTAGCGGATTGGTCTGGTTGGTGTTCACGTCGACGACGCCGCTGCTTGCGGTGATCGTGCGGGGATCGGTACCGGTCCGGCTGGTCAGCCCATCGCCGCGGAAGCCGACGATGCTCGGCACATTGTCCCAGCTATCATTGGTGTTCAGCAGATTGGTGCTCGACCAATCCTGCACCAGGTCGCCGCCTGCCAGATTCCAATATGTCGCGCTCACCGAATTTCCCCCTGTGCCTGCAATTCCGATGTTGCGAGCGGAGATGGCGAACGGCCTCCCCCTCGACTATCGTTAACATTCGGCTAACCACGCCGTTGTGACAAGTGGATGAAACCGCGATGAAAACGATGCGGTGGCAGGCTCGGGGCTTCGGCGCACGCGCACGCGGCCGGCGCAAGCAACGAGAATTGCACGCCAATCGTCGCAGTAGTGCAACATAGGCGTGTCACTCGAACGCGACATTCGAACAAGGGGAAACTGCCGATGAATCGTTACCTGGCTCTGCCGCTTCTGTTTGCCTCGCTCTGCGCCTCGGGCGCGCAGGCGGCTACGGTCGTCACCATCAACCCGGTCACCACCACCGTAAACCCGACGGCGAGCAGCACGGTCACGTTGTCCTCGGTCCTTCAGCCGGACACGATCGGCCAGGTCTTCACCCCCACCCAATCCTATCTCACCAGCCTCGGCTTCCGCTTCGGCTCCTCGACTCGCGCCACGACCGGCAACGTAACGCTTTCGCTCTACGCGGGCGTCCTGACGGCGGGCGCGACGCTGCCGGCGACGGCGCTGTTCACCCAGCAATATGCGCTGTCCGGCCTGGTGTTTCGCGGCGTCGGCAGCTTCACCGATCTGTTCACCGGCGCGCTCGCGGTCAGCGCCAACAATCCCTACACGGTAGTGCTCAGCGGCAGCAGCAATGTCACGCTCGCCTTCGGCAATGGCGAAGGCTACGCCTCGGGCTATCTGCTCCAGCGCAACGTCAATGACGCGACCTGCCGCGCGACGCCCGCCCGGTGCGATGCCAGCTTCCGCTTCACCACCGCCAGCCCGGCGCCGGAGCCGGAAAGCTGGGCGCTGCTGATCGGCGGCGTGCTGCTCGCCGGGGGCACGATGCGCTATCGGCGCCGGAACACGCAGCTGACGTTCGGCTAAGCGCTCTTCCAAGCCCGCGATGCGGCGCCGGATCCCCGTGACCGGCGCCGCCGCCTGGCGGGACCGAGCGCCTCACCACCGCGCGATCGACGCATGGATGGGCAGCAGCGCCGCGCCCAGCGCCGATCCCGCTCCACCCAGCGCCGATATCTCGATTCGGAAACGCCCCTTCTCGCTCTCTGCGATATGGTCGCCCCAGGTGATCGCGCGGCAGTTCAGCCGATCCGCCAGCCCGTCCAGGATAGGCCCGGGCAGCGGGCTCATCAGGCGGATCGCCCCCGGATCAAGCCACGCCAATGCCGAATTGATGGTGTGGAGCAGCTGATCGGCGGCCCGATCCTGCCAATGCGCGATCGTCGCTTCATATCCGGCGGCCGCCTCGGCGAAATCGGCGAGCGAGTGCACGTCGCATCCGTCGGCCTGCAGCGTGGCGATCAGGTCCAGGGTCGTCGGCCGCGGGGCCGCCGCGGGATAGAACATGCCGATCTCGCCGGCGCATCCCGATTCGCCGCGCATCAGCCGCCCCTCATGCACGATCCCCGCCCCGACGCCATGGCCCAGCAGGATCACCACCGCCGTGGTGCAGCGCCGGATCAGGCCACCGAGATAATATTCGGCGAGCGCTGCCGCCGTCGCGTCATTTTCGATCCACACCGGTAGCCGCAGCGTGTCTTCCAGGATGTCGCGCAGCGGCGCGTTCTTCCAGCCCGGCAGATTGCGCACGATGTGCCAGCGATTGCCGTCACGCGAAAGCGCTGGCCCGGGGACGCTGAAGCCCACGCCGTAGATGCGGCTGCCGAGCAGCCGGTGCTCGATTGCCAATTCGTGGATCCGGCGATCGACATGCCCGGCAAAGCGTTCGGGGTCGATCGGCTCGATCTTCTCGGTGGTCAGTGAAACCACGCCGCCGGCATAATCGACCAGCGCGATCTCCAGGATGCCGGCATGGATCGCCAGGCCGACGGCATAGCCGCCCGCCGGCGAGATCCGCAGCGGCACGGTCGGTCGCCCGCGCCCGGGCGCCGCCTCGGCCGGTAGTTCCTCGATCAGCCCCTGCCCCACCAATGTCTTGGTCAGCTTCGAAATGGCACTGTTGCTGATCTGCAGCGTGTCCGCCAGCGCCGAGCGGGATTCCGGGCCGGCGGTGCGCAACTGCCACAGCAGCCGCTTTTCCTCGTCGAGCAGCACGAAGGGGGGGGTTCGCATCGGTGGCCCTATACCAGCGCGGCTCGAACGCAGCGATTTATTTTCTCAGGAATAAATAAATCTGTCATTCATGGCTCGCATCGGCGGCGCAGGTTCACAGAATCAGGGGGAGCAATTCCATGAACAAGCAGCATCTCGCGTTCGGCTGCGCGGTCGTCGCGCTCAGCATCCTTGCGGCACCTTCCTTCGCCCAAGACGGTGGCAGCGCGGCCAGCGATCCCGCCCCGGCGGCGGAAGAAGCTGGCGCGGACATTATCGTCACCGGCTCCGCCCGTGCGCAGCGCCGCTTCGACGTTTCCTACGCGATCAATTCGCTCAGCCAGGAAGACGTGCAGAAGATCGCGCCGAAGAGCTTCGCCGATCTGCTCGGCACGGTGCCCGGCATCCAGGTCGAAGCGACGGGCGGCGAGGTGCAGAACATCACCCGCGTTCGCGGCATCCCAACCGATCGCGGCTATCTCATCTTCCAGCAGGATGGCCTGCCGCTCTATCACGAGATCGACGGCGTCTTCTTCAATTCCGGCGAAGGCATGAATCGCTACGATCTGATGACGGAGCGAGTCGAAATCGTGCGCGGCGGCCCGGCGCCGATCTACGCCAGCAGCGCCGCGGCGATCGCCAACAACATCACCGTGTCCGGTGGCCCGCAGGCGCGCGGCAAGGCGCAGGTCACGCTTGGTGACACGGGCCTGTTCCGGCTCGATGCGATGCAATCCGGTCCGCTCGGCGATCGCACCTATTTCGCGATCGGCGGCTTCGTCCGTCAGCACGACGGCTATCGCGACAATGGTTTCCCCAGCGACAAGGGCGGCCAGATCCGCGCCAATCTGAAGCGTGATCTGGACAATGGTTTCGTCAAAGTCTCGGCCGAATATGTCAACGACCACAACGTCTTCTATCTGCCGATTCCGATCGCCGATCCGCGCAACCCCGCCGTGTCGCTCGATCGCTATATCGATTACTTCACCGGCACGATGAACTCGCCGTCGCTGCGCAACGTCAACATCAAGTATCGCGACGGTGCCGGCGTACTGCAGGGCATGAACCGCGACCTTTCCGACGGTCGCCACATGCGCTTCTTCAACGCCGCGATCGATTACGAGGCCGATTTCAACGGCTGGCAGGTCTCCGCCAAGGCGGGCGGCACCAAGGGCAAGTCGAGCTTCGACGCCTTCTACTCCACCACCAACCCTGCCGATGCGACCAGCTTCGCCGCCGGCTATCTCACCGCGGCGCGCACCGCCTTCGGCCCGAACGTCGCCCGGCTCGGCTATGCCTTTGCCGGCACCAACGGCGCGACGCCATATGATCCGTCCAGCGCGTCCGGCCTTATCATGTCGGGTCAGTATCGCGCGTCCGAATCCGATTTCTATTCGGTGCAGGGCGATCTCAGCGTCACCCGCAAGTTCGAAACCGGTATCGGCACGCACGACGTGCGGGTGGGCGTCTACGGCTCCTTCTACGGCAACACGCTGCTACAGGCCTATCAGGACATGCTGATCGAAGTCCGCGGCCAGCCACGCACGCTCGATCTGGTCGCCTATTCGGCCAGCGGTGCGGTGCTCGGCTCGGTCACGCAGAACGGCGTCCTGCGCTACACCACCACGCTCAACCAGGGCAAAGCCGATGCGCGGATGATCGCCTTCTACGCCAACGACACCTGGGACGTCGCACCCGGCCTGCGGATCGACGCCGGCATCCGCACCGAGCGCTATCGCTATCGCGGCATCGCCATGCCGACCACCCAGGTCAATCTGGGCGACACGACCACGCTCGCCGACGATACCACGCGCGCCTTCACCGGCGCGGTGCTCGATCAGCGCCTCAGCCCCAAGGCGACGAACTGGACCGTCGGCGCGAACTACGATTTCAACGGCAATCTCGGCGCCTATGGCCGCATCTCCACGCTGGAAGTGCCGCCGCAGATGGGCGTGGTCAGCGGCATCAACCCCACGATCGTCAAGACCAAGGCACGCCAGTTCGAAGCGGGGGTGAAGGCCAGCTTCGGCCCGCACTATCTCTACGCGACCGGCTTCTACACCAAGTTCAACCCGTTCAACGCCTCGTTCGCGGCGTTCAACCCGGTCACTGGCCGGAACGATCAGGTGCTGCCGTTCATCGGCGAAGCCTCGGTCAAGGGCGTCGAGGTCGATGGCCGCGTCGTGCCGGTTCGCTGGTTCTCGCTGAACGGCTCGGTCACCTGGCAGAACCCGGAATATGCCAATCTGCAGAACACCTCCGGGGCAGATCCCAGCGCGGTGAACGGCAACCAGATCATCCGCGAGGCCAAGTTCTTCGGCAATCTGCGGCCGAGCTTCGACTTCGATCTGGGCGACAAGCGCGTGTCGCTGTTCGGCCGCTTCGAATGGGTCGGCCGCCGCTATGTCGATCTGTTCAACCGCACCGCCATGCCGGGCTATCAAACGACCGGCGCGGGCGCGTCGCTCGATTGGGGCGCGTGGCGCGTCCAGGTGGTGGGCGACAATCTGTTCAACGCCCATGGCCTCACCGAAGGCAATACGCGCACCGATCAGTTCGACGGCCAGGGATCGCGCGAGGCGATCTACGGCCGCCCGCTGTTCGGCCGCAACTTCCGCCTGATCGTCAGCCGGAGCTGGTGATGGTACCCCGCTCGGCGCGCGCGCTGCTTTCCGTCGTGGCGGTTGCCGTCGCCCTGTTCGCCACCGGCCCGGCTGCGGCCGCCCCGGTGGGGGATCGGGTGCTGGCGGCACTGTCCGCCCGGCTCTTTCCGCTGTTCCACGCCGCCGGGCACGACCCGGCGGTGCTGGAGCGGATCGCGCGCGGCCCGGGCATAGAGGCGGTGCTGCGCGCCCGGCGCGAACGCCGCGCCGCCTGCGGCAGGGATCTGGCCTGCCGCGCCCAGGCACTGCTGTGGAACGAGCAGGAGGCACAGGCGCTGCGGCTGGCTGCTGCGTCGGTGGCCACGCTCCCCGCGGCCGATGACGGAATCGGCGGCCAGGCGAATCGCGAGATCGCCGGCATCAACGAAATCGTGCGCACCTATGCGCTGGGCGGGCGCCCGACCACGGCGATCGACGGGCCGGGTCCGATCGGTCCCCAGGATCAGAACGCCCGGCTGCAGGCGGCCGACTGGCTGACCGATACGCCGCGCACCGGCTCGGCCCAGCGCCTCGACCCCAGCATCGACTATGCGCTCGCCCTGCTCGACATCAGCGGGCGCACCGATGCCATCGGCCATGAGCCGCTGGCGGCCGGCGCCAATACCGCGGCGCTGGCGCGGGCGAAGAAGATCGACTGGCGACGCTATCGCTACAGCGCAATGATCGTCACCGGCGTCGGCCCGGAGATCGAAGGCGAACCGCTCAGCCCGTTCGGCCGCTACCATCTGCGCCTCGCCGCGCAGCGCTTCGCCCAGGGCGACATCGCCTTCATCCTCGTCACCGGCGGCCGCGCGCATCCGCGCGCGACGCCGTTCACCGAGGCGGACGAGATGCGCAAGGCGCTGATCGAACGCTATGGTGTGCCGGCCGAGGCGATCGTCAGCGAACCCTATGCGCGCCACACCACCACCAACCTGCGCAACGCCAGCCGCCTGCTCGCGCGGATGGGCGCGCCGATGGCGATGGAGACGGTGATCGTCTGCAACCCGCTGCAAAGCGCCTATATCGAAAGCAAGCGCTTCACCGATCGCAACGCCGACGAACTCGGCTACCAGCCCGGCCGCGTCGTCCGCCGGGTCTCGCCCACCGAACTCGTGTTTGTGCCCTCGCGCACCTCGGAGCGCGTCGATCCGCGCGATCCCCTCGATCCCTGATCGCCGGAAAGGAACCGCCGTGCGCCGCTTCGCTTTGGCCGCCGCCCTGCTGCTGTGCCCCGCAATCGCCCATGCCTGGGGCAACACCGCCCATGCAGTGATCGATCGCGCGGCGCTCCAGGCGATCCCCGAGGACGGCCCGGTCTTTCTGCAGCGTTATGCCGACTATATCGCCGCCTCGGCCTCGCTGCCGGATACCTGGCGCGGCGATGCGGAATCCTTCTCGAAGATCGATGAGGATCCGAACCATGGCTGGTTCCGCGAGCAATTCGCCTTCCTGAAGCCGATCCCCCGCTCGCGCTTCGAGTTCATCCTGGCGCTCTACAAGCATCGCGAAACGATCAAGGCCAGCGATCCGGCCGCCGCCGCGCGCACCAACGTCCGCTGGACCGGCACGCTGCCCTACGCGGCGATGGAAGCTTATGATCGGCTGATCGTCTGCATGCGGGCGGTGCGCGCCGCGCAGGCCAAGGGCGAGGATGCCGCGGTGCCCGAACAGCATTGCGCCTTCCAGGTGATCCGGCTGGGCCATTATATCGGCGACGGTTCGCAACCGCTGCACGATTCGATCCATTCGGATGGCTGGATCGGGCCCAATCCCCATGGCTATACCCGCGACCGCAGCATCCATGGCCGGTTCGAAAGCCGCTTTGTCGATGCCATCGGCCTCAGCGTCGCCGATGTCGCGCCGCGTATCGGCGCTCTGGCGCACCGGGAGGGGGACATGTTCGATGCCGTGCTCGCCTTTCTCGATCGCGCCGGCGACAAGCTGGAGACCGTCTATCAACTCGAAAAGCGCGACGGCTTCGGCAACCCCGCCGATCGCGACGTGCGCGGCCTGATCTACGAACGCACGGCGGCAGGCGCTGCGATGCTGCGCGACATGCTCTGCCGCGCCTGGGCGGAAAGCGCGGTAGCGCCCGCCAAGGTCACGCCCTCCCCGCTCGATTTCTCCAATCCCCGCTTCAATCCGGAAACCGGGTCCGCACCCGCCTGACGCCGGCGCAACGCCCGCACCAGCCGCGCGTGCCGTCCGTGATCGAGCGTGAACCGGCGGAGCAGCAGCACCGCAAGCACGCCGCCTACCAGCGGCAGGCCCAGGCCCAGGCCCAGCATCCCGATCTGCACCGCGATCGGCTGCGCCGCGCCGGGCGTGTAGCCTATGGCGTTCAGCACCCCGCCGATCGCCGCCGTCGATGCCGCCCCGCTCGCCTTCACCAGCACCAGGTAGAAGGCGAACAGCCCGGTCTCGAACCGCCGCCCGTGCCGCCATTCGACCACGTCCACCGCGTCGGCCAGCAGTCCCCAGGGCAGCATGAACACGCTGGCAAAGCCGAAGCCGATCACGGCCGCGGCGGCCATCTGCCCGGCGGGCCAGCCCAGGCACAGCCCGAAGCCCGCCAGGCCGACCACGCTCACCGCATGGCCGGCGCCGAGCAGGCCGCTCTTGCTGAACCGATGAGTCAGCGCCGTCCAGCCGAGCACCCCGCCGAACTGCCCGATCGTCAGCGCCCCCAGCAGCAGCGTCACCGCGCCGGGACGATCGACGACATAGGTGCCCAGATACAGCAGCATCCGCCCGAATGCCGGCGCGGCAAAGCCGGTCAGCAGCGCCAGCGCGCCCATCGCGAGCACCATCGGGTCGCGCAGCGGCACGGCGATGCCGTCTCCGCGCAGCGCGGCCGGGCCGCGATCGCCACGTCCCTGCCCGCCCGATGCCCAGGCGCACAGCAGCATGGTCAGGGCAAAGGCCAGGCCGGCGGCTAGTCCGGTCAGCGCCAGCCCGCCAAAATGCCGGCTATGGCCCGCCTGCTGCACCAGCGGCGTCAGCAGCGTCGCGATGGCAAGCGCGGCCGCGGTGCTGAACAACAGCCGATACCCCGATACGCGCCCACGCGCCCGGCTGTCGCTGGTCACCTGCGCCATCAGCGCGTTGTGCGGCACGTCGACCAGCGCATAGGCGCCGCGAAACACCAGGATCGCAACCGCCAGCATCGCCGCGCGGTGCATGCCCAGCGCCGGCATCGCATAGATCAGCGCGAAGGCGCCGCCGCACGGCATCGCGGCGATGCCGACGACCCAGGAATAACCTCTGCCGGCCGCCCGCCAGCGGATCACCAGCCGCGCCGCGAGCAGGTCGAAGATCAGGTCGCCGGCGATGGCGAACAGCATCAGCGCCGCCGCTTCGCCGCCACCCAGGCCGAGCACATCGGTCAACAGGAACAGGATCGTCAGATCCGCGCCGCCGAACACCAGCGCCTTGCCGAAATTGCCGGTAGCATAGGCCAGCAATCGGCCTTCTGTTGCGGGCGTCGCGATTTGCGGCATCTTTCTCGGCGTTTGGGGAGCGGGGCGGGATGGCCGCTCCTATGCCGTCGACATGTCAGTTTGGCGACGCCCGGTCGCGGGCGAACTGCACCAGATCGGGCAGCGCCGCGGCCAGCCGGTCCATGTCCGCGGGCGTGTTGAACAGCGCAGGCGTCACCCGCACACAGGCACCACGCGCGATGCCGTCGCGGTGCACAGTGAAGATGCGATGCCGCTCGAGCAGCCGGCCGGCGAGCGCCGCATTGGCGCCACTGGCGGTAACGCCCTGCACCCGAAACGCGGTGATCGCGCCATGTGCCGCCGGATCGTCGGGCGTCAGCACCTCGATTCCCTGCACCTGCCGCGCCCGCGCCACCCAGCGGTCACGCAGCGCGCGCAGCCGTGCGGCACGCCGGGCGCTGCCGATCGCCTGCTGAAAGGCGAGCGCCGCCGGCACGGTCAGGCTCGCAGCGAAGTCATAGGTGCCGAGATGCACCCGCGCGAACAGCGTATCCGGCCCGCCCGCCGCGTTGGCGGGATGGCGGTCGATTCTGCCCAGCGCGGCCCGGCGGACGTGCAGAAAGCCGACGCCCAGCGGGGCACCCAGCCATTTATGCCCGTTGATCGCCACGAAGTCGCAGTCGAGATCGGGGATGGCGACATCGATCTGGCACCAGCTGTGCGCCGCATCGACGATCACGTCGGCTCCACGTGCCCGCGCCAGCGCGGCGATCTCCCGCACGGGCAGCACCAGTCCGGTGCGATGGGTGAGATGGGTGAGCAGGATCAGCTTGAGCCGCGGGTTGGCGGCCAGCGCCGCCGCATAGGCGTCGATCACCGCCGCGCGCGTGGCAGGCTCGGGCAGGTCGATCTTCACCACCTGCACGCCCCGTCGGTGGGCGAGGCTCGCCATGCACGCCTGCGCGCTGTCGTAATCCAGGTCGGCATAGAGCACCGCATCGCCGGGCTGCAGCCGGTTATAACCCAGAATCAGCGTCTCCAGCGCCTCGGTGGCGTTGCGGGTGAGCACCAGTTCGTCCGCGCCGACGCCCATCGCCGCCGCCGCCGCGTCGCGCGCCGCGATCAGGTCGCGGTTCATGCCGCGCCGGGCATAGAAGCTGGTGTCGCGGTTCACGCGCGCCAGCTGCGCCTGATAGGCTTCGAACACCGGGCGCGGCATCATGCCCCAATTGCCGTTCTCCAGCTGCACCACATCAGCGGGCGGCGTGAACTGGCCGGCGATCTCGCGCCAGTAGCGATCGTCGTCCGCCGCCTCAGCCGCGGTGCCAAGCCCAAGCGCCGGCAGCGCCAGCCCGCCCGCCAGCAGCGAACGACGATCCAGTTCCGTCATCAGAAGCGCAGCTCCAACCGGCCATAATATTGGCCGCCATCGGTATCATAGGGAGCGTTGCGCGAGTAGATCAGGCCGCGATTGGCCTGGTTCGTCGCCTCCGCCGGATAGGTATCGAACAGATTCTCCGCGCCCGCCCGCAGCGTCAGCGCCTTGGCGACGCGCACGCTCACCGATGCGTCGAACAGCGCGATGCTGCCGAAGCGCTGGAACAGCTCGCCGGTGGCGTTGCCGGTCACGTCGGTCCAGGCGCCATAATAGCGGCCGCGCAGCATCACGCCGACGGGCCCGACATCATAGGATAGCGTGCCCGTCGCATTGTGCTGGGGCAGCCGCTCCTGGAAGATGCGGCGCTGGGTGGCATTGGCGATCGCCGCGGTCGTGCCGCTGCGCACCCGCGTCTGGTTGTAGTTATAGGCCAGGCTCACATTCGCCCGGCCCGGCCCCACCGGGCGGGCATAGCTCAGCACCGCATCGATGCCGCGCGTGCGCGTATCGAAGTCGTTGGTGAAATAGCTCACCGAGGTGAATCGATCGGGATTGGCGAAGCTCGCCGGTACCGCGAAGGTGGCCGATTGGCCGAACCGATCGTCCAGGTCGATCTGATAGAGGTCGATCGTCGCGCCCAGGCCGAAATCGGTCTGGCCCACCAGCCCTGCCGTCAGGGTGCGCGACTTTTCCGGGGTCAGCGGCTTGGCGCCCAGCGCCACCGCGATCGGATCGCTGGGGGAAAGCCGGCCTTGGTTGAACACCTGCAACGTGCGGGTATCCAGCCCCTGCGTCACCTGCCGCGTGTTGAGCTGCGCCGGGGTGGGCGCGCGGAAGCCGGTGGAATAGGTCAGCCGCGCCGCCAGCCCGTGCACTGGCTCGAACCGGCCGGCCAGCTTGTAGGTAAAGGTGTCGCCGAATGCCGAGAAATCCTCGTAGCGGCCGGCCGCGCCCAGCGTCAGCGCCTGCACCGGCGCCCATTCCAGATCGACATAGCCGGCATAGCTGCGCTGGCTCCATTCGCCCGCCTGAGCGGGGCTGAATCCGGGAAAGCCGTTGGCATTGGGCGCCAGGCCCGTCGCTGCGCCGGGCCCGACCGCATAAGACGCCGGATCGCCGGCGCCGACGCGATAGATTTCCACGCGCCGCTCGCCGCCGAATGCGACGTTCACCGGCGCGCCCATGCCCACCGGCAGGCGATAGACAAAGTCGGCGTTGAGGTTGAACTCGCGCTGCGTGAGCCGGCCGAGATAGAAGCTGGTCGGGCTGTTCGGCCCAAGCGACGCGTTGAGACTCTCGTTCAGCGTATAGTCGATCCGGCTCTGCCCCTGCGATGCGCTCAGGTCGTAGTGGAAACGGTCGCTGGCATCGCCGCGCACCCCGGTTACGCCCTGATAATCAGCGAAACGGGTGCCGAATCGCGGGGTAAAGCCCACCGGATACAGCTTGGCGAACGAAAAGCCGGGAAAGGCGGTGCTGGCATTGTACACCGAACCAGTGTTCGACGGGTTGCGCCAGTTGAAGTCGGTCACGCCCTCGCCGCTCTGCAGCGTCCCGAACGCATAGAGCGTCGCGTCGTCCACCAGGTCATAATGCGCGTTCACCGATCCGCCGACACGCTCCTGGTCGGGTTGGCCCCAGCGCTGCACCGGATTGGGCACCGACAGCTGCGGGTTTGCCGCCTGGAAGGCGATCGCGTCGGGGCGCTGGCGGGTGCGCGAGGTCGCCTCCGCATGATCATATTGCCCGGTGACGACGATGCTGCCGCGCGCGCCCAGCGCCAGGCCGCCGCGCAACCCCCACTGATATTCGTTGCCATCGCCGGCATAGTAGCGCGATGCCTGGCCGAAAGCGGACATGCCCGGCTTGTCGTCGAGCAGCAGGTTGATCACGCCGGCGATTGCATCCGATCCATATTGCGCCGAAGCGCCGTCGCGCAGCACTTCGACGCGGCCGATCGCGTGGCCTGGAATGCCGGCGAGATCGGGCGCCTGTGCGCCGCGCGTGCCGAGCAGCGCCGAGCGATGGTATCGCTTGCCGTTGACGAGCACGAGCGTCTGGTCGGCCGAAAGCCCGCGCAGGCTGGCGGGGCGGACGAAGGCCTGCCCGTCTGCGGCCGGCAGGCGCTGGACGTTGAACGAGGGCAGCAGCTGCGCCAGCGTATCGTTCAGGTCGCCCGACACGCTCGATTCCAGCATCGCGTTTGACAGCACGTCCACGGGCGCCAGCGTATCGAACTGGGTGCGCCCGCGATCGCGTGTGCCGGTCACCACGATCTGCTCGCTCGTGCCGGCGGCCGCCTCGGCAGTGTCGGTCTGCGCCTGTGCGAACGCCGCAGGCATGGCGAAAAGCTGGAGCGCGACGAGCGCGCTGCCGGTGCGGAAATGCATCGATGGTCCCCTTGGATGGCGGGGCGTCCTGTGGGGACGCTTCTCAAGCCGGGTCGCTAGGCGCCCGCCATGACGCCCCGGCTACACGACCAAGACGGATCGATGAAAATACCAATACAATACCAAGTACGCGCGACTGCTAGAAGGTGAACCCCGCGCGGAGGCCATATTCGCGGGGTGCGCCGTAAAATTCGCGCAGGCCGAACTGGCCGCTGACATAGCGCTCTCCGGTCAGATTGGTGCCATAGGCTTCGAGGTGAAACCGGCCGCTGCGCAGCGTGACGAGCGCCGACATCAGGCCATAGCCTGCGATGCGATCGGAAACCGGCGAATAGGCCAGATAGGTGAAGCGCGGCCCGACATAGCTGTAGTTGATCCGCGGGGTCAGCGTCCGCTCGCCCGGCAGCGCGAAGGCATAGGCGATGCTGCCGCCAAAGGTCCATTCGGGCGAATAGAGGTTCGGGCCCCCCGCGGTGGTGATGATCGCCGGCCGATAGTCGAAACACAGCGGCGGACTGGAAGGCGTGCCGGCCGGGCATTGCGGCCCCAACGTGCCCGATGGGATCCGCCGCGTGTTGACGAAGGACAAGCCCGCGAGGTTCGAGTGCACATAGGCGACGTTGCCGTCCAGACTGAGCCCGCCGAACTTGCTCTGCAGCTGCGCCTCGACGCCCTTGATCGTGCCCTTGGACAGGTTCTGCACCCCGTTGAAGCCGGTGCTCGGCTCGACGATCTCGAACTGGAAGTCCGCATAGCGGTTGTAGAAGGCCGATAGCTGGGTACGCACATGCCGGTCGAGCAGGCTCGCCTTCCAGCCGACCTCGTAGTTCCACACCATTTCGGGCCGGAACCTCGAATTCACGGTGTTGAACCCGCCCGGCTTGTAGCCTCGCGCGACAAAAGCATAGAGCAGATGGTCGGGATTGACCGTCCAGTTGATCGCCGCCTTGCCGGTCACGCGCCCGTCCTCATGGGATCCAGCCAGGTCCGCCACGGCCAGGCCGCCCGCCGGAAATCCGGGAATGCCCGCGCCGATCCGCACCGCGCCCTCGCCGCTTGCCCTGTAGTGCGAATAGCGTCCGCCCAGTTGGACCTGCACGTCCGGCACGATCCGATAGCTCGCCTGCGCGAACACGCCCAGCGTGGTGCGGCGGTTCTCCGGGTCGATGTCTGTGGGGAAGCCGGCCTGGGTCTGGCGGATGCGCACATCGATCTTGTTGCGCTGGAAATAGCCGCCCAGGATCCATTCGAACTGCCCGCCGCCTGGCGAGATCAGGTTCAATTCCTGGCTGTACTGGCGTTCCCGCGCATAATAATCCTCGCGAATGCCCCCGCCGGCGCTCACCGGAGCCTGGGAGGCATCGATGTCGTTGACGCCTTCGATCTTCTTGTTCTGATAGCCGCTGATCGATCGCAGAACCACGCCGCCGGCAAATTCCTTGCGCAGTTCCAGGCTGGCGATGAACGCCTTTTCGCGGATCGCCACCGGCGTGTCGAAGCTCAGCGTATAGATGTCCCCCTCCCGGAAGGCGCCGAATTCGGTGCCGGCGATCGGGCGATAGGCATAGCCGCCGATATCGCGATCGTTGATCTGCGTCTTGAGCAGCGCGCGGAAGCTGCCGGGCTCCCACAACACACCGATGCGGCCGCCCTTCTCGTCCAGCTTGCCGGCCTGGTTGGCGAACGGACCGACATCGGTGAAATAGCTGTCATGGCCGCGATAGAAACCGGCGCCGCGCACCGCCAGGTTGCTCGCCAGCGGCAGGTTGAGCGCGCCCTCCACACCGTAATTGCCCCAGTTGCCGCCGCTTCCCTCGACATAGCCGTTGACGTCCTTCAGGTCGGGATTGCGCGAATTGATGAAGATCGCGCCACCGGTGGAGTTGCTACCCACCAGCGTGCCCTGCGGCCCGCGCAGCACCTCCACGCTCGCCAGATCGTAAAAGCTGTTGGCCTGCACGATCGGCGGCTGGAACAGCCCGTCGACATAGGTGGCGACGCCCGCCGTCACGTTCGGCGAGTTGCTGGCCAGGCCGATGCCGCGGATGTTGATCGCAGACGTGATGCCGGCATCGGTGATCGACAGCGCGGGGGTTGCGTTCTGCAGATCGTTTAGCCGGACCACCGCATTGGCTTTGAGTTCGCCCGAATCGAGCGCCGTCGCCGCAATCGGCACCTTCTGAAGGTTCTCGGTGCGGCGTTGGGCTGTGACGACGATCTCGCCCAGCTGCCCCGCGGACTCCGCCTGCAGCACCGGCTCGGCCGGAGCGGCGGATTCCTGCGCAGCGGCAGGCATCCCCGCGGCGCAGCCGATCACGGCCGCGCCGACAAGCAACACGTGCTTCATTTTCCCTCTCCCACGATTATGGTTATTTCGTAATTTCTGCTGCTTGTTGCGGCTTCCATGCGGCCGCCGCCTGCAGGAAGGCGCCGGTCTCGGCCGTCGCATCCATCTCCTGTCCGGGCGGGAAATAGCTGATCTTGACGACCACCGTGCGTGAGCGCGGGTCGACATAGATATACTGGCCCTGCAGCCCCAGCGCGGCGTAGGCACCGCTATTGTCGAGCAGCCACCACTGCATGGCATAGCCGGTTGGAAGGCCCGGCGCCTTCGGGTCGGCCGGGGTGGAAGCCGCGGTCGAGGTCCGCACCCATTCCGCCGGGATCACCTGCCGGCCATCGGCCTTGCCGCCGTCGAGCATCATCTGGCCGATCCTGGCGAAATCGCGCAGCGTGGCGTTGAAGCCGGCACCGCTGAACTCGCGGCCGGCGCCCGGCTGACCGTCCATGATGTAGAAGGCATCGTGCTCTGCGCCGATCGGCTCCCACAGCTTCTGGCTGGTATAGCCGGCGACGGTGGTGCCGCTCACCCGCTCGATCAGCCAGCCGAGCACCGCGGTATCCAGCGTCTTGTACTGGAAGGTGCTGCCCGGCGCGTGGGCCCGCTTGATCGTACGCGCGGCATCGGCAAAGCGGACGACATTCTTGACGAGCGCATCGATATGATTGCGCGCCGCGGCGCCCGGATGCGCAAAATCATAGCGCTCTTCATAGTCGACGCCCGATCGCATCTCCAGGATCTGGCGGATCGTCACCCCGTCATAGCCGCCGCCCTTCAGCTCGGGCAGATAGGCGGTGACGGGATCGTCGATTGACTTGATCCGCCCCTCACCCAGTGCGCAGCCGATCAGCAGCGAGGTGATCGACTTGGTCATCGACCAGGCGATGAAGCGGGAGCTTTCGTCGCTGTTGTTGCGATAGATCTCGCTGACGATCTTGCCGTCCTTCATCACCAGCAGGGCGTTGGTGTAGGTCCGCTCGAGGAAATCGTCGGCGCGATAGGTCTTCCCGCCGAAGCTGTAGGTGAAATCCAGCGGCGAATCGGCGCGCGGCAGCCGCCAGGGCATGCCGGCATGGGCGACGGTGCGCGTCGTGAACAGCCGATCGAGGCTGCGGAAGGTCAGCGCATTGATGTCGCCGTCCAGCATATGCCAGCGCGCGATCTGCACCGCCACCGGCACGGCGGAAGCGGGTTCGCCCTGCAATTCCGGTGGCAGGCGCTGCTGGGCCATGACCGGTGCTGCCAGGCACAGCGCACCTAGAACGAACGACGTGAAAACTCCTGCTGGCTTGCGCACGCGCAACCTCTCCCCTCGCTGTGGTCGGCCGGTCGCCGACTCGTCAGAGGCGTGAAGATGGCGGCGCGGCCCGCCGCCCGCGGCTCCCAAATGGGATATGCGGGCGTCGGATCGTTAGTGGATCTGCCCCTGCAACGGGCCCAGCGCAGAGGCATAGAGCTTGCCCACCAGATCGGACTGGCGACGGCTGCCCGTCTTGTCGAGAATGCGTTTGCTCTGGATGCGTACCGTGCCCACCGAAACGCCGCGCCGCGCCGCATATTCGGTCAGCGACAGGCCGTGCGACAGCGCGATCGCCAGCTGCGCCTCGGCCGGTGTCAGCCCGAACAGCGACATTACCGCCGTCGTGGAGAAGATCGGCGGCCGCGCTGGATCGACCAGCAGCAGCGCAACCTCGCTGCCGCTGCCCGACATGCCAGAGGGGGTGCTCGCGGCGAGTGCGTCGATCGGCAGCGCCACCGCCTGCACCTGCCCGCCCGCGTCGCAGCCGATCGTCGCGGAGGCGATCTCCGCGCCCTGCGCCGTCGCGAGCAGCCGCCGCAGGCCCGCCCGGCCTTCGGGGCTGAGGGCGCGCAGCCGCCCTTCGACGATCCGCAGCGGCGCGCCTTGGCCGGTCATCCGCACTGCGGCGCGGTTGTGCCAGCGCACATCGCCATCGGCGGTGCACAGCAGGATCGCGGCGCGCAGCCGATCCAGCACGCAGGCCAGCGCCGCTTCCGCCGCCTGCGCCGCCTGCACCGTCATCGAAAGCCGCGCCATCATGTGCAGATGCGGTCCCAGCGCTTCCAGCAGTTGCACGTCGCAGGTTTCCAGCGCGTCGGCGTCCTCGATCCGCCGGTGCAGGATCAGGCTCAGATAGCGGTGCGGCGCGAACTCCAGCAGCAGGCCCGCTCCGCCGCGCAGCCCGATCTGCGCCAGCCGCCGCCGCGTTTCGGCCAGTTGCGGCGAACCCTGCGCGAACCGCTGCCGATCTGTCAGGACGCTCATGGCGGTGCTCGGCAGGCGGCTCGGGTCGATGGTCAGCCGGGGATTGTCCGGGTTGTTGATCCAGCGGTCATGCAGGGCGGCATGCTCGTGCGAATAGGAATCGCGCTCCTGCCAGCCATGGATCAAGCAATTGCCGCGACGGGAATAGATTTGCACCGCGGCGCTGCGCGCGCCCGCCCCCTTGCAAATCTCGTCGAGCACCGATCGCCAGCCCTCGGGATGCTCGCAACAACCGTACAGCGCAGGCAGAATTCGCGTCGCGAAATCGCGTTCCATGGCACCCTCTCCGTCCCGGCCGCCTTGGTGGCGGCATCGTGGCAAGAAAGTTATATTCGATAACAAACGCGCCGCCAACCGTGCGGTGCGGTATCAGCGCATCCGCCGCAGCCATGCATCGAACAGCGCGGTCCATTGCCCAGCGCCGGCGTTGCGCGGCCCCGTGCCGAAGCCGTGCCCGCCTTCCTGGAACAGGTGCAGTTCCACCGGCCGCCCGGCACGTTGCATCGCCTCGGCCAGCAGCAGGGCGTTGCCATAGGGCACCAGCGCGTCGTCCATCGCGTGCGCCACGAACATCGGCGGGGTCGCCGCGCTGATTCGGTCGGCCGGCGATCGGCGGGCGATCAGCGCCGCTTCGGGCATGGGGCCCAGCAGCGCCGCGCGCGAACCGGGATGCGCGGCCGGGCCTGCCATGGCCACCACGGGATACAGCAGCCCGCCGGCCATCGGCAGCGGCGACAGTGCGTCCGCCGCATCCACCGGCGCATACAGCGCCTCCTCCGCGCCGGTCAGCAACGAGGCGGCCAGGTGCCCGCCGGCCGAAAAGCCCAGCACCGCCACCGTCTGCGGGTCGAATCGCTCGGCTGTGGCCCGCGCGCGGATCAGCCGCATCGCTCGCTGCGCATCCTGTAGCGGCACGTCTGCACGCGCCGACCAGCCCTCGCCCGGGAGGCGATAGGTGAGCACGAACACGGCATAGCCGCGCGCGCAGAACGCCTCGGCGATGTCCAGCCCCTCGTTGCGGATCGACACGAAGCCATAGCCGCCGCCGGGCAGCACCAGCAGCGCCGCACCATTGGGCGATGCCGGGCGAAACAGCCGCAGTTCCGGCCGGGCGATGCCGGTGCGGAAGCTTTCCGGCAGTTCGGGCGCGCGTGGTGCCTGGGCGAAGCTGCCGCCCGGCGGCACGCCCGGCCACAGTCCGATCGCTTCGCCTTCATGCCACCCCGCCGGGATCGGCACGCGCGAGGCGGGGATATCCAGGGGCTCGGGTACCGGCTGCAGGGCCATCGCAGTTCCTTGTATTGCTCGCCCCCGGCAAAGGGCGCTTGCCGGGCGACGTCAAACGCTTTAGCTGCGCATAGTCTGCGTAATCGTTTGTTCAAGTCGTCAGCGGAGGCCGCATGCTTCGATCGCCGCCGGGCCCGGATGCCACGGCCGTCGTTCCCACCCGCTGGACGGGCCAGGGCCTGGACAGGGATTCCATTCCCGCCGGGCTGGCCATCCCGCGCTTCGCGCTGGCGCCCACGCGGCGGATCGACGGACTCGATCTGTGGGACATGTGGCCGATCGAGCACGAAGACGGTAGCCAGGTCGTGCTCGGCGGCGCCCGGCTATGGCTCGCGCTCACCGCGCCGTGGCACCCCGATCCGGAAGCGCGCCACGCCGTCGCTCGCATTCGGCTGGTGCGCGAACAGGGAAACCAGTGGCATGTCGACGGCCCCGCTATGCCCGACGGCCTGTCCGCCGGCAGCCGCGAATGGTCCGGCTGCGCGCTGTTCGATCCGGCGACGTCGGTCGTCACGCTCTTCTACACCGCCGCCGGCCGTCGCGGCGAAACCGGCACCAGCTTCGAACAGCGGCTGTTCCAGCTGCGCTTCCGCCTGTCGCTTGCCGGTGACACGCTTGTCGCCAGCGAGCATCGCGATCATTGCGAAAGCATCGTCGCCGATGGCAGCTGGTATCTGCGGGTCGATCAGCGCGAAGGCGCGGCCGGCACGATCAAGGCGCTGCGCGATCCCGCGCTGTTCCGCGATCCCGCCAGCGGCCGATCGTTCCTGTTCTTCACCGGCTCGCTCGCCGCGTCCGCCTCTCCCTGGAACGGCGTGATCGGCGTCGCCGAAGCGGTCGACGAGACGCTCGACTCCTGGCGCCTGCTGCCGCCCGTCGTCTCGGCCGATGGCTATAACAACGAACTCGAACGCCCGCATATGCGCTTCATCGGCGGGCGCTATTATCTGTTCTGGTCCACCCAGGCGAAGGTATTCGCGCCCGATGGACCGGTCGGCCCCACGGGCCTGTACGGCATGGTCGGCGCTGGGCCGCTCGGGCCGTTCGTGCCGCTGAACGGCACCGGCCTGGTCGCCGCCAATCCTGTGGAAGCGCCGTTCCAGGCCTATAGCTGGTGGGTGCTGGGCGATCTGCGGGTCACCAGCTTCGTCGATCTGCCACAGGTCCAACGGATGGACGCGGTGGCCGAAACGGCAGCGCGCCGCGCCCGCTTCGGGGGCTATCCCGCCCCCTTCTTCCGTCTCAACCTCGAGGGATCTCGCACGCGGATCGTGTGAGGGCGCTCAGGTGGAGCTGCGCAGGATCAGCTGGGGCTCGATCATCCGGCTTTCGGTTGCCTCGCCGGCCAGCCGCCGCAGCAGCAGCTCCACCATCATCCCGGCGCCGCGTCGCAGCTGCTGGTCCACCGTGGTGAGCGGCGGCGAGACCTGCGCGCCCACCGGCAGCCCGTCATAGCCGATCACTTTCACCCGTCCCGGCACGTCGATGTCCAGCTCGTGCAGCGCGCGGAGCACGCCGATCGCGGTCACGTCCGATCCGGCGACGATGCCGTCCGGCAGCTCGGCGATGCCGCGCAGCTGCTGCAGAATGTCTTCATAGGCCGCCTCGGGCTCGAAATGCGACGGCAGCTCGATCAGCGTCTCGCTCAGCCCGCCTTCGTTCAGCACCTGCTTCACGCCCTGCAGGCGCTCGCCGAATTCCGGTCCGCGCGTCGGCCCGGCGAAGGCGATTCGGCGGCAACCGCGCTCGATCAGATGGCGTACCGCCAGCGCACCGCCCGCGCGATTGTCCGATCCCACGGAACAATGATGTTGCCCATAAACTTGCCCACCCCACACGACCATCGGCAAATACCGCCGCGACACCGTCTCGATCACCGCGAACTCGGTCGACTGGCCGATCACGATGATCCCGTCCACCTTGCCCGACCCGATATAGCGGTCCAGCCACCGGTCGCTTTTGGGCAGCACGCGGGATAGCAGCAAGTCATAGCCGTGGTCGCTCAGCGCATCGGCGAGGAAGCCAGTCATCGTATTGAAGAATGGGTCGGAAAGATGCTGCGCCGCCTCATGGCCCAGCGGCACCAGCACGCCGATCGTCATCGTGCGCTGGGTCCGCAAATTGCGGGCGGTGACGTTCGGCTGATAGCCGAGCCGATCGGCCAACGTGGCGATCCGTTGCCGCGTCTCCTCGCTCACCCGGCCCGTGCCGGACAGCGCGCGCGAGATCGTCGCCGTCGATACCCCGGCCAGTTGAGCGAATTCCTTCAAATTCTTGATGTTCGACATGCCCCCGCCGCTCGCACTCGTGATTTCGGCATGATACCGTGCCGATGCAACCACCGGAACCCGCCGCCCAGAGCAGGCGCATGCCGGATAGTCTATCGGTGAAAAAAGCGATTGCAGCAATGCACAATCGATTCCACAAGTCGCCCAGCAAACAAACGTTGCACGATGCGGCACACGAGGGAAGAGGATGAGGATGCAGTTGGATCGGCGGGATCTTCATCGGTGGTTGCTCGGCCTTGGCGCCGCCACGGCCCTCGGTGCCCCCAGCGGGCTGCTCGCCCGGGCTGCGGGCAAAGGCGATCCGTTGCACTTGGTCGATCCGGAACTGCGCGCCGCCGCCCAGGCGATGCTGGGACAGAGCTTCCCGCCACTCACCCGCGCAGGCCTGCCGGCCCTGCGGGCGGCGTGGGTGGCCCCGCCGCCCCTGCCCGCGCCCGCGCCACCGGCCGAGATCCGCTCGGTTCGCGGTCCCAAGGGTGCGCCCGACGTTTCCGTCGAACTGATCGGCGTCCGCGCGCGTCCCGCGCGTTGCCCGGCGATCCTCCATATCCATGGCGGCGGCATGATCTCGGGTCGTGCCCGCAACATGACAGCCTTCTGCCAGACGATCGCCGCCGAATTCGACTGCGTCGTCGTCAATGTCGATTATCGCCTCTCACCGGAAACACGTTTCCCCGGTCCGGTGGAGGATAATTACGCCGTCTTTGCGTGGCTGGTGGAAAATGCCGCCGAACTAGGCGTCGATCCCAGCCGCATTGCCGTGCTCGGCGGCAGCGCCGGGGGCGGGCTCGCCGCGATGGTGACGATGCTGGCGCGCGATCGCGGCGGCGTGCAGCCGTGCCAGCAGATCCTGCTCTACCCGATGCTCGACGATCGCACTGGCAGCACGCGCAAGCCTGCGCCGCATCTGGCGCCGGTGGGCTGGTCGGCGGAGGCGAATGCGTTCGGCTGGAGTGCGTTTCTCGGCGTGCCGGCGGGTTCGGCCAAGGTCCCCGCCGGAGCGGTGCCGGCGCGCGCCCCTAACCTTTCCGGCCTGCCACCCAGCTTCATTGGCGTCGGCGCGCTCGATCTGTTCGTCGACGAGGACCTGGATTTCGGCCGTCGCCTGATCGAGGCCGGCGTGCCAACCGCCTTGCATGTCTCTCCCGGTGCCTTCCATGCCTTCGATTTCGTCGTGCCCGACGCTGCGGTATCCAAGGCATTCACCCAGGCGTGGAAAGCCGCACTCCGCACCGCCTTCGCTAAGGTAGCCTGATCATGGCCGCACTCGAATTCACGCGCCGTACCCTGCTTGGCGCCGCTGCGGTCACGCCCGTGCTGGCCATGGCGCAGACCGCCCGCGATCCGCTCGGTCCGCTACCCCCGAGTTGGCATCAGGCAGAGGTGATCGATCTCTGGGGCACGTTGCTCCCCGAGAAGGGCTTCGCGCCCAAGCCGGTCCCGGCGGATTCGCCGCCAGGCTTTTTCCGCAATGTCGCCCGGCCGACGCTGCACCGTTTCCCGGCGGCAAAGCCCAACGGCACGAGCGTGCTGCTCACGCCCGGCGGCGGCTACAGCATCATCGTCGGCACGCATGAAGGCACTGACACCGCCGAAGCGCTCGCGGCGCGTGGCTATACCTGTTACGTGCTGATCTATCGCCTGCCGGGCGAAGGCTGGACGCACCGGCAGGATGTGCCGCTTCAGGATGCGCAGCGCGCCATCAGGTTGATCCGGGCGCGCGAAACGTCCCAGCGGGTCGTCGCGCTCGGCTATTCGGCGGGCGGGCATCTCGCAGCCAGTCTCACCACCGGCTATGCCGAAAGCCTCTATGCGCCGCGCGACGCCGCCGATCGTCTGTCGGCACGGCCCGATGCCGCCGGGCTGATCTATCCGGTCATTACCAGCGATCCGGCCTTCACCCATGCCGGCTCGGTCGCGCAACTATTGGGGCCCGCGCCCGATGCCGCCTCGCTGGCGCGGCGCTCGCCCGATCGGCAAGTGGATGCGAAAACGCCACCCTGCTTCCTGGTGCACGCGCTCGATGATGCCGCCGTGCCCGTGGAAAACAGCTTAGGGATGCTCGCCGCCCTGCGTGCCGCAAAAGTGCCGGCCGAAGCGCACCTATTCCAGCGGGGCGGCCATGGCTTTGGCCTGGGCTCGCCCGGCCAGCCAAGTGCCGACTGGCCGGAACTGTTCGATCGCTGGCTGCGCGCGCTCTGATCAGCGTTTAAGCTGGCGATCGAAGAAGCGCAGGATCACCGCATAGGCGTCGCGCGATTCCGGCACGTCGGGGTTGTAGAAGAAGCCGTGGAACAGCCCTTCCCACACGTGCAGCTCGGCCGGCACGCCCAGTCGGGTCAGTTCCGCATGGGTCTTCACCGCCGAACTAAGTTCGAAGCCGCGCGTCGCGGTCAGGATCAGCGTCGGCGGAAAGGCCTTGAGCACCGCCTCCGACACGGCCGGAGCAACCAGCGGGTCTTCAGGATCGGTGCCAGCGAGATACGGTAGCGCCGATCCTGGCTTTGACGCCCCGCGAGGCCATTCCGGTGCGGCGCGCGCTTCGCCCACCGCCGCCGTCAGATAATCGGCATCGCCGCCAAAGCCGTTCGTTGAACTGGTCAGCCCGGCGCAGAACACGCCGATTGCGCCCGGACGCGGCAACGCGTGGCGCTGAAACCAGGCCGTCGCCATCCCGGTCAGCATGCCGCCGGCCGAACAGCCATAGATGCCGATATTCGCCGCCGGGTAGCGTTTGAGCAGCGCGCGGTACACGCTCGCCACATCCTCGCTCGCCGCCGGAAAGCGGTGCGCAGGTCCCTGGCGATAGTCGATCGAGACGACTCGGATCCTGCCCAGCGCCGCAATCGGCATCGACTCCAGCTCCGCGCAGCCGGGGAAGCAGCCCATGAACCCGCCGCCATGCAGGTTGATCAGCACCCGGTTGCGATTGGCCAGCGCGATCCCCTGGCTCGGCGCATAGTCGTATACCTGCACGCCGCCGATCTTCCGCTCTGTCCGCACCGTCGTATAGATCTGCTTCTGCCGCGCGATATAGGGTGCCAGGAACACTGGCACGCCGTTCTTCTGTTCCAGCAGTGCGGGCGTCTGCATCGCCTTCAAATGCTCGGCGACATAGCGTTGCGCCTCGAGGCTCAGCATCGGCGACACCGGTACGGCCATGGCAGGCACCTGCACCGTCCCGTCGGCTTCGACCTTCACCGCTGGCGCCGCAGTCTGCGCGTTGACAGCCGCGCCGCCCGCTGCCCAGGCGAGCAGCATCGCCGCTCCGATGGTTGCCCTGCTCGTCCGCATCGTTCCTCTCCCAACGCACTCCTGTTAAGCGTAATCGATTACTCTTCTGTCGACAACTATGTGGCAACCGATTACGCAATCCGCGTTACAACAGCGCCCGCGCGGCGATCAGGGAGAGTGCGATGCAGCGGATCCTTCTTGAGATGGGGGTCGCCCCTGCGGCAGCCCCGGTCGATAGCGACCTGATCCTCGCTCGCGTCGATCCCGAACTGCGCGAGGGTGCCCGACAGATCCTGGCCCACCCCTTGCCCGCGCCGCTTACCTCTGCCGCCGTGCAGGCCATGCGTGCCGCCGCGCCGCCGCCGGCCGCGCCGCTGCCGGCGCCCGAAATCGTCCACCACCCCCTGCCCGGCGCTGGCGGACGTCCGGCGTCCAGCATCGCGGTGATCGGGGCGCGTCCCGGCACTGCGCTGCGCCCGGCGGTGCTGCATATTCATGGCGGCGGCTTCGTCGTCGGGCGCGCGCAGGATACCTACGCCGCCTCACAACGCATGGCTGACGCGCTCGATTGCGTCGTGGTCGAGGCCGAATATCGCCTCGCGCCGGAAACATCCTTCCCTGGCCCGCTCGAGGATTGTCACGCGGCCCTGGTCTGGCTCCATGCCAATGCCCTTCGGCTAGGGGTCGATCCGCGACGGATCGCGGTGATGGGTGAAAGCGCCGGCGGCGGCCTCGCCGCGATGCTGGCTATCGCCGCGCGCGATCGGCGCAGCGTGCCGCTCTGCTGCCAGATCCTGATCTATCCGATGCTCGATGATCGCACCGGCAGCACCCGCGCCGTGCCGCCGTTCATCGGCACGATTGGCTGGAACGCGCCGTCAAACGCCGATGGTTGGTCGGCCTTTCTTGGCGTGCCGGCTGGCAGCGCCCAGGTGCCAGCCGGTGCCGTTCCCGCCCGTACGACGTCGCTAGCAGGCCTGCCGCCCACCTTTATCGGAGTTGGTGCGATTGACCTCTTCGTTGACGAAGACATCGCCTATGCACAGCGCCTGATCGCCGCCGGCGTGCCCACCAATCTGCGCGTGGTGCCCGGTGCCTATCACGGCTTCGATTTCATCGCGCCCCGCTCCCAGGCGTCGATCGCCTTTACCGCCGCCTGGCAGCACATGCTCCGCACCGCCTTCGCCGTTTGACCGCCGCCGTCACCCGCCCGCTTGCGAAAGCGGTTGCGGGCACGGGGATGGAATGATACGCAATGCGCAATCGATTACACGACCAACAAGGTCGCACTATGAGGGGAGGATTGGACATGACCCGTTCGAACAGCAGCTGGAAGGCCGTGCTCTCGGCATCCGTGGCGATGCTGATGACGATGCCCGCGCTCGCGCAGCAGGCCGAATCGCCCACGCCCACGTCGACCCCCGCCGCCGATCCTGCGGTCCAGGACGATGGCGAGATCGTCGTCACCGCGCTCAAATCCGGCGCCGCCCGGCTCGATCGCGTGCCGCTCGCGATCCAGGCCTTCACCGGCGACACGCTCAAGCGCCGCAACGTCCGCGACGGTGCCGATCTGATCCAGCTCATCCCCGGCGCGTCGCAGGCGCAGGAAATCGGCGCCGGCTACAGGATCTTCTCGTTTCGCGGCTCGGGCGCCGGCGGACCGATCGGCGACGGCTTGATCGGCTATTATCTCGACGAGACACCCTTCGGCGTACCGAACAACCAGGCCGCACCGCCGGTGCAGTATTTCGACATTGATCGGGTAGAGGTGCTGCGTGGGCCGCAGGGGACGCTTTACGGTCTCGGCTCGTCGGGCGGCACGATCATCTATCACACCAAGAATCCCGATCTGGAACGCGTCACCACAGCGGCGGAGACCGAAATCTCCACCACCCGCGATACCAGCGAACTCAACTATCGCGCGGCCGGCGCCGTTTCGGTGCCGCTGGTGCCGGGCAGCCTCGGCCTACGGGTGAGCGGCGGCTATGATCGCCGCGCTGGCACCGCCGATATCTACAGCGGCGCCCCCACCGGCACCCCGCGCGAGCGCAACGCGAACGAAGTCCGCGCCAAGGATATCCAGGCCGTGTTGCTGTGGCAGCCTGATGCGCTCACCACCGTTCGCCTGCGCGGTTGGTACTTCAGCACTGATCAGGATTATCTGAACGTGCTCAACTCGGTGAACCCGCCTTTCGCTTCCTATCAGGGCGATGTGGTCGGCTACGACAAGCGCCGCGCCTATTATATCTCGAACACCATCACCCGTGATGTCGGCCAGTTCACTATCACTAATGCCACCTCGTTCCAGCGCTCGCTGCCCGGCGGCTTTGCGGTCGGCCTGAACCTGGGAGCACCGCTCGGTATCGGCACGCTGATCAACGGGGGCGACGCGAACAACTTCGTCAACGAACTGCGCATTGCCACATCCAAGACCGGCCCCTTCCACGGCGTTGCCGGCGTCTTCTACCAGAAGGCGAAGGGCCTCTATACCTTCAGCCTCGATTTCCCGAGCCTGTCGCTCAACGGCAATACGATCACCCGCACCGAAAACGCCGCACTCTTCTCCGAAGCCAGCTACGAATTGTTCGGCGGCAAGCTCGTGCCGCTAATCGGCCTGCGCTATTTCAAAGATACGCGCTCGTCTGACTCGCTGTCGAACGGCGATCGGGTGTTCAGCCGGGCGACGCCGGATGCGCTCACCTGGCGCGCAAACGTCGCTTATTATCCGGCGCAGGACTGGATGGTCTTCTTCAACAGCGGCACCGGCTTCCGCAGCGGCATTCTCCAGTCGAAGGCGCAGGCGGATGCGGTGATCGCCGATGGCGTGCCCAGCGCGCTCTCTCTCTCGCCAGACAAGCTGCGCAACCTTGAGCTCGGCATGAAGGGTTCGATGTTCGACGGCGCACTGCGCGTCGCGGTCAGCCTTTACGACATCAAATACACGAACATCCAAAGTGCCTTCAACACCTCGATAGGGCTGTCCGCCTTCGCGAATCTGGGCGACGGCAAGAGCCAGGGTATCGATATCGAGACGACGTGGCGCACGCCGCTCAAGGGCTTGGCGCTGTCGCTGGTGGGGAACATCAACGATTCTACCTATACCGATGTGATCCCGGCCTACACGGCCAGCGATCGGCGCATTGCGAACGGCACGCGTCTGCTCAACACGCCGCCCCACAATTTCCGGCTTGATGCGAACTATGATCGCAAGGTCGGCAATGTTGATTTGTTCGCCACCGCTTCGGCCACCGCGGTCGGCCGCGCGCGCAACGGCGATGCGACGGTCAACACGCTCAACCCCTATCAGCTCTATCAGGCAAGCATCGGCGTGCGCTTCGATCGCTACGAAGTACGACTGTTCGGCGACAATCTGTCCGACGAGCGCGGGCCCACCGCAGCCAATGGTCCTACCTTGCTGGCCGGCCCGCGTCCGCGCACGATCGGCCTCACCTTCCGCATGAACGCCCAGTAACGCTGCGAAGATCGGCCCTGTCCCGCTGGGGGAGGGCTCGAACGCACGGTCGCCCCCCCTTTCTGCCTGCAGGAAGGGGGGTGCTGCTTGTGCGCCCGTATCAAGGATCGGGCGAGCGACCGACGATCCCAGCCGCCTTCCAATGTCTGCCGGTAAGGTGTGCGGCGCTCCGACCACGTGCGTCTCGTAGCACGCTCGCACCGTCCCAAAATCGGACAAACTCGCCCGCTGTGACACCGCGGCGCGCACCCGTCGCGCCCTTCGCTGTCTCCGTAACTATACGATTATCATATCGATTTCTCCCGTTTTGAGCAGCAAACCGGGTCTAGTATCGTCGCGCTGGATACGTTTGCTTCGACTTGGATACGTCGCCTGTTTTCGGGCCCTATGCCAGTCTAGAATACGGAAAACGCATGTGCAGCATCGCCGTTCAGCAGCGTGCAACGGCAAAATGATAGATGTGCGATGCCCTGGTTTCTTGCGCTTGCTGCTCGCGCGATGGGCACAAACATGACGCCTCTGCACTATTTCATAGAATAGCGCGGATGTTCAGCAGAACTACTGGCGCATTAAATGAAATAAACCGGAACCGCAAAGTCATGATTGCAGCCACCCCGCCGCCGTGCTGCGTGGTCAACTCCGTACATTCCGAAGATGTCGCTACGGACACCCTAACAAATCTATAGTTTAGGCAAAAATACCCCCCTTCTCTGAAAATTCGCTCTATGATAAGGGAGCCTATACGGATCAACCATCGGTGATACTGGTTTTACGGTCAATCTATATTGGCGCGGTTGGAGTCGTTGGATGAATAATGAAATCAAGACGGGTTCGGTAGAGTTGGCGGCGCAGCTCACCATCGCGTGGCTGGGCAACGAGAATAATCGCGTGGCAGCCGATGAGGTTCCCGCCTTTTTGCGCAGCATGCACGCAACGCTGAACGATCTGTCGGATGAAGGTGGTGCGCTCGCAGATCCGGAAGAAGATGCGGACGTTGTCCATACCGGCCATCAGCCGGCTGTTTCGGTACGCAAGTCGCTCGCCTCGCGCGATCACATCATCTCGATGATCGACGGCAAGCCCTATCGCACGCTGCGGCGCCACCTGGCGGCGCATGGCCTCACGCCGGAAAGTTATCGCGAGCGCTACAATTTGCGCGCCGATTATCCGATGGTCGCCGAAAGCTATTCGGAACGCCGCCGCGTGCTGGCGCAGGAAATCGGTCTTGGCCAGCGGGGCCGCGCCGCACGTGCTCGCGGAAATGGTAGCGGTACCGGTAATAGCAGCGGTACGGGAGCACGCAACGGTCGGCGGCGCCAGCGGGATTGACCTTCGGCTGCCTTCCGGATCCGGGGGCGGGGGCCGCTTCGCCTCTCCCCCGGCCGCGGAGCAGCGGCGACACTAGGTTCAGTGCAGCAGCGCCATGATCTTCGGCGCGGCCTCTTCGGCGAGGTAATAGCCTTCCCGCACCTTCAGCCCGATGGCGTCTTCGATGCCGAAGCGCGCAACCACGCCGCGCAGCTCGTGCACGAACACCTTCACGCTCGATGTATTGACCGATTTGGTGCACACCAGCGGCGCCAGGTCGCGGGCGCGGCGCGGCACGCCGGGGCGGGCGAGCAGCTCGAGCAGCAGCAGCGCACTGCCCCGGTGGCGGAGCCCCAGCTTGGTGCGCACATAATCGGCGCAGAGCTGTGATTCCGGCACAGGCCCCAGCAGCATGTCCAGCTTCAGCAGCTCATGGGCCGCCTCGCGCAGCAGCGCCGCGCTCCCGGCTTCCTGCCCGGCCTCCTCCAGCAAGCGGCGCGCGATCTCGCGCGTTTCGCGAAAGGCCGGGGCCAGCGACGGGAGAGTGTCCCGTGGCAGCGCCATCGTGGCGACCGCGCTTTGCTGAACGACATCCGCCAGCGACGAATACATCATGAATCCATAACCTCATTCCATGTCCGCAATCGGCAAACCGCTGCCGCAGCGCCCAGGCATGTCCCGCGTGCATCCACGCCGGCCCTACCCCGCCGATCGCCCCCCCCCCAACCGGGCGGCAGTTCAGAACAGCTTGACCGCCAGGAACGCGGCCGCCGCCCAGATCGGCACGCTCAGCACCAGGCCGACCAGCACGCCCTTCAGCGGCTCCGAAGCCTGTTGCTGCGCGGCCGGCTGGGCCCCGGTGCCCACTGCCTCGATCATCGCGTTCGCATCGGCCATCCGCACGTGGCGGCGATCGATTTTTTCGGCTGCATAATCCACGATGTACCCCTTCCTGCATGGTCCACGAAAATCTCAGCCGGGCAGCGGCGCCAGCCGCATCGCGGTCGCACCGCCCGCACGCGGGTCGCTGCGACCGCGCCACGGCCGGCACGCCGATGCGGCGCCCCAGAAATGCCCTTGCTGCCAGTCCAAGCCGAGTTCCGCGGCCAGGTCCGCCTGCGCGCCGGTGTCGATGCCGTCCGCCACCACGGTGGCGCCCACGGCCGCGGCGAGTTGCGCCAGCCGGGCCAGGATCGCGGCGTCGCGCGGCGAGGTGGTGGAGCGGCGGATGAAGCCGCTGTCGATTTTGACGATGTCCGGCGCGATGGTGACGAGTTGCCGGACCGAAGCGAAGCCGGCGCCGAACGCGGCGATCGCGATCGTGCAGCCCAGCCGCCGCACTTCGTTGCAGAAGCCGACCAGTTCGGCCTGCTTCACCATCGCCGCGCCCTCGCTCACTTCCAGAATCAGTCGCACGGCGAGATCGGGGCGCCGTTCCAGCCGCGCAGCCAGTTGCTGCCACCACCAGCTGCGCACGACGCCTACCGAGGAGATCGCGGCGGAAAGCACCAACTGCGGCTCGGCATCGAGTTCGGCGATCGCGGCGTTCACGGCGATTTCGTCGAGCAGGTCGCCGAACCCGATCCGCTCGATCGCCGCCAGCCCCTCGCGGGCCCGGTGCGGATCCGGCCCGTCGGCATCCCCCTCAGACAGCGACTGGTAATAGAGGATCTCGCCCGAACCGCGCGACACCACCGGGCGCCACAGCGTCCGCAGCGAACCGCCCGAGCTTGCCGCCCCGTCCGCGCCGGCGAGCTGGCACAGCAGCGGCGATGCCAGCGCCATGTCCCGGCGATAGCGCGCGGCGTTCGGCAGCGGCACCGCGCCGATGCCCGGGGCGAAGTCCATGCCCCCGGCAGGACCCGCACCGTCATCGCGTCCGGTCCGACAGGAGAGGCGCACATGCACTACGCCCTGGTCGGTCCAGATCGGAATCAGCGGAATCGACCGGCAGACCAGCCGGATCCAGTCCTCCCCGGCGCCTGCCGGCTGCGCGCGCGCCTCGCCCGGCGCTTCCAGGAAGGTCACCGAAATGCGGCGACCGCCCTCCTCTGCGAGGACGTTCGCCCGCCCTTCCCCCAGCCGCTGCAGGATCGCGCACATCGCCGCGACCACCTGCTGCATGCTGGAAGGGCCGAAGGCGCATGATATTGCGTCACTATTTCCCAGGCTCAGGGTAAATTTTCCGTTAATGGCGTCAGGATAGCGGAACAGATGATCGGCCAGAAAGGCGCCACCTCCGTCCGTATTTGATGTATATCCCGCTGTCTGCACGACGCACATCGTCCCTATCCAACGCCGGACGAACTTGACTCGCCGCCCTGTTACCCTTTAGCCAAAAGTGTATCACGCACACCGGCTTTAGCGGTTTCAGTAATGCCTTCAGCCGCCTCGGTTAGCTGGGAAGCGTTTTTCGTAGGATGTGCGTAATGGATTTGATGGTTTTCACTACAGGCGGTCACCGCAAGTATCTCACTAGCAAAGAGCTTAGCTGCTTTGCTGAAACGGCGCGTTGCGCCCCGCTGGATGTACAAACATTCTGCCTGACCATCGCCCATACCGGGTGCCGCATCTCCGAAGCGCTTGCTCTAACGGCCGATAATATCGACTTCGAAGCGCAGACGCTGATTATCAAGTGCCTGAAGAAGCGGGGAAAGATCGTCTATCGCGCCATCCCGCTGCCTCGGGGCCTGCTCGATCAGCTACGCAGCCTGATCGAACAGATCGGCGACAGCTCGGCGCGGCTGTGGCCCTGGTCGCGGATGACTGGGTATCGCCGCATCTGCGAAGTGATGGAGGAGGCCGGCATCGCCGGCGAACATGCCAGCCCGAAGGGCCTTCGCCACGGCTTCGCCGTGCAGGCAATACAGGCAAACGTGCCGCTCACCCTGGTCCAGCGGTGGCTGGGCCACGCCAACTTGAAGACGACGGCGATCTATACTGCGGCCATGGGAGCGGAGGAGCGCAAGCTGGCCGAGCGCATGTGGGGTGAAGAAGAGGCCGCCGATTCAAACACTTCGCGCGCGCCTGCCACCGCGCGGCCGATACCGGCAGTGACAGTGCGGTGCGGATCGGTGGCGCAGGACGTTACCCTGCACGTTCGCCCGAACTATCGTTCTCAGTATTCCCGGCTCTATTGTGACGGGGGACCAGCGCGGCGGCATCGCCAAGCCGATGGAAACTGGCGCGTTGCCCAAAAAATCGCTGTTAAGCCATTTGCTCGATTGCGCGCTGTTACGCTTTTGGCTAAACCGTAACAGTAAAAATACCGATAATTCTTACACTTAGTTTTTCTACTTAGGTGCTCCCCAGCCGGCTGGATACGCGTTCAAAAGGCCATCGCACCCGGTTGGTTCCACGGTTGCTTACCGTTTGCCGCACCGCACACAAGGTTCGTCGTGCTGTGGGGCGTTTTGTTCGGAGACGGCATGACCCGCCGCCCGCGCCGCGGCCCCGCAAAAAAGCCTCTTCCCAACGCGGCGATCCTCGCGCAACGAACGCGCATGGTCGAACGCATCCTGGGCATCCTTGCCACCTTCACCATCGGCGTCATTTCGAGCGGCGGCTATCTCGGCATTGCGCTGCTGATGGCGATCGAATCCGCCTGCATTCCGCTGCCGTCGGAAATCATCATGCCGTTCGCCGGCTATTTGGTCTCTACCGGCCGGTTCGATCTTTACCTCGCCGCCACTGCTGGCGCGATCGGCTGCAATCTCGGCTCGATCGTCGCCTATGAGGTCGGCAAGCGCGGCGGCCGTCCGCTGGCGCTGCGCTGGGGCAAATATGTGCTGATCGGCCCGGGCGAGATCGACGCGGCGGATCGCTTCTTCGCCCGCTATGGCAGCATCGCGGTGCTGATCGGCCGTCTCCTTCCCGTGATCCGCTCGTTCATCGCCTTCCCTGCAGGCGTCGCGCGGATGAAGCTGGTGCCGTTCCACCTCTACACCTTTATCGGCAGCTGGCCGTGGTGCTTCGGCCTTGCCTGGGTGGGCATGGTACTGGGTGACAAGTGGAACAGCGATCCGCGCGTAAAGGCCGCCTTCCACAGCGCCGATGCGCTGATCGGCGTGGTGCTGGTGGCGCTGATCGCCTTCTATATCTGGCATCGCACGCGCGGGCTGAAGCGCGGCTGAGCGCACATCCGGGCGCGGCTTGCACAAGCGGCCGCGATCCTCTAGATACGATCCCCTAGCCAACAGCGTGGGTGGGTCTGCACCGGTTCCTCGATGGATCGGGCAGCGGACCCATGTCTGGCGGCGATTGACAGTTTCAAGCGAGGATGCCGCCCGTGGCGAAGACCAGTCCCGTCGAATTCGTGAAGCAGGTCCAGACCGAGACCCGCAAGATCAGCTGGCCCACGCGCCGGGAAACGATCATGACCGGCGTGATGGTGATGATCATGACGTCGTTGCTCGGGCTGTTCTTCCTCGGCATCGACTCGGCGTTTGACCTGCTCGTCAACAGCCTCCTCCGCCTCGCGCAGTAAGGGACACAGCAACAATCATGTCGCGCTGGTACATCATCCACGCCTATTCCGGTTTCGAGGGCAAGGTCCGCGATCAGATCCTGTCGGACGCCACCCGCCTGGGCCTGGATCGCCTCGTCGAAGCGGTGGAAGTGCCCACCGAAACCGTCACCGAGGTTCGCCGCGGCAAGAAGATCCAATCGGAGCGCAAGTTCTTCCCCGGCTATGTCCTCGCCAAGCTCGAAATGAACGACGACGTCTACCATCTGGTGAAGAACACGCCGAAGGTAACGGGCTTCCTCGGCAGCTCGGGCAAGCCCCAACCGATCAGCGAGGCGGAAGCCGCCCGAATCCTCAACACCAAGGAAGAAGCGGCCACCGCGGCGCCCAAGGCCAAGCTCAAGGTCGATTACGACATTGGCGACACGGTCAAGGTGATCAGCGGCAACTTCGCCACTTTCTCGGGCGTGGTGGAAGAGCTGGATTACGACAAGAATCGCGTGAAGGTCTCGATCTCGATCTTCGGCCGCGCGACTCCGCTGGAGCTGGGCTTCGAGGACGTCGAACGGGTCAAGTGATCCCGCGCCGGCCGCTGACGCCGGGACATCGAAACACGAAAAGGCCGGGGCGGACGCCCTGGCCTTTTTTGTTGGCTGCGCTCCACCGGACTGCCTCCGGCGACCTAACCGCATGCCGCCGTGGAGGGCCGGTACAACACTGGCCTCATTCCCGCCAATGAGGTTTACAGCAGGGCGTGAGACGAAGCGGTCGTTGTTCGCCTGCCCCCGAAAGGGCGGGTTTCGTCATAAGCACCATGGGATCTCGACAGGCTCGCCTCACCCACCGGAAAACCGCCTGTGCAGGAAAAGGCACCTACTATTCCGTCGCGCGATTCTATCGAACGGTCACGCTCGATACGAACCTGATTCGCCGAAATGCAGCGGGGTCATCTCAGTTACCATCGGCCCGCACGACCTGCATTCGTCCTGCTGCCAGGCCGGCGGTCAGGTCGATTACAGCGCTTCCAATACCGTCTTGCCGATCGCGCGGCCGCTTTCCAGCAACGCATGCACCTGCTTCAGATTGGCTGCGTCGATGCCGGCCACTCGCGCCCGTAACGTCGTCCGCAGCACACCGGCGTCGACGAGGTGCGACACTTCCTCCAGCAACCGATGCTGCTCGATCATGTCGGGCGTGTGCAACATCGCACGGGTGAACATCAGCTCCCAAGCGACGGTGATCGACTTGCGCTTCAGCGGCACGATGTCGAAGTGCGCGGGATCATCGATGAGCGCGATATGACCCTGCGCTGCGACGATCTTGGGAAACAGCGGCAGGTAGCGGTCCGAGGCGGTGAGGCCGGCGACATAGTTGACTTCCGGATGGCCGATCCGGGCAAGCTCCTCGTCCAGCGGCTTGTGGTGATCGATAACATGATGCGCGCCCATCTGCTCCACCCAGGCGATCGTCTCCGGGCGCGAGGCGGTGGCGATGACCGTGAGGCCGGTCAGGCGGCGCGCCATCTGAATCAGGATCGAGCCGACGCCCCCCGCCCCATTGATCACGAGAAGGCTGCCCTGTGCCCGCTTGCGGCCGTGCGGCAGGTTCAGCCGGTCAAAGAGCAGTTCCCAAGCGGTGATCGCCGTGAGCGGCAGCGCGGCGGCCTCGGCCCAGTCGAGGCTGGTCGGCTTGGGGCCGACGATGCGCTCGTCGACCGTGTGTAGCTCGGCATTGGTGCCAGGGCGGGTAATATCGCCAGCGTAGAAGACCTCGTCGCCTGGGCGGAACAGCGTGACGGCGTCCCCTACCGCTTCGACGATGCCGGACGCATCCCAGCCGAGGATCTTGGGCCCGCCTTCGGGCGCCGGGCTGCCGCTGCGGATCTTCACGTCCACCGGATTAACGGAAACTGCTTTCACCCGGACGAGCAGGTCGTGCGGCCCCGGCGTGGGTGCGGGGACATCCAGGTCGAGCAATGCGTCTTCGCGGTCGATGCTGCCGGGCTGGTGGTAACCGATGGCTTTCATGTCGAACCTCCTGATGATCGTTCGCGGTTCAGATCACCCATGCGAATGCGGTTTGCCACGGCCAGTTCCGCACGGCGTCCATGCGGTGACGCATGCCGTTCAGAGTTCGGCCGGCAATATGGCAGCCAGTGCGTCGATGAGCATACGAAGCCGACGCAACCGCCGCAGATCCTGGTGGTAGCCGAGCCACAGGTCGCGCGGCGGCGGCTCCTCACCCTCCAGCCGTGCGAGCGGCAACTGGTCGCCGATCACGCGGGGCAGCACTGCCAGCCCGGCGCCGACGACGCAGGCGGCCCCCTGTGCCTCGCGATTGTTGCTGCGGAAGGCAGGCATGGCGGCGGGCCAGCGGCCACGCAGCCAGGCAACGTCGGGAAGTTGATCGAGCGCGCTGTTCATCGTCACGAGCCGGTGGCCGTTGCCGTCTCCGCTCGCGCGAGGGTCGCCGCAGCGCTCCAGATAGGCGGGCGCGGCGTACAGCGCATAGCGAATGCGCAAGAACCGGCGCTGGACGATGTCGCTGCCGGAGAACGGCACGAAGCGGAGCACCAAATCCGCCTCGCGCCGCTGGAGATCATAGAGCCGGGAGTCGGCCAGTACTTCCACCACCAGTCCGGGATGCTCGATCGCGAAGCCGGCCAGCGGCGCCGCCAGCACGCGTGACGAGACCCAATCCGAGGCAGAGAGCCGCAGCACCCCTTCCAGCCCGCGTGCGCCGCCGATGAGCTTGCGCTGCAGGGCGGCCGCCTCCTCCGCCATCTGCTCGGCATGGACAAGTATCGCCTCGCCCTCGTCGGTCAGGCGGAAGCCGCCAGGCGTGCGCTGGAACAACGCCGCGCCGACCGACTCCTCCAGGCTGCGCAGCCGACGGCCTGCCGTGGGCTGGCTGAGCCGCAGACGCTCGGCGGCCGCGGTCAGCGTACCGGTATGGGCGATCTCGACGAACAGCTTGAGATCATCCCAGTCGAGACGGAGCGTCGGTTCGGCAGCCATGCAGCTTCATCGCCGCGCACGCGTATCTTCACAAGGCACAGATCCAGCGCGGGCGATCAGGCGGCGACGGCGTCCGTACGCGCGCGTTGGAAGATGCTCTGTCGCGGAGCAGCCGTAGACGGCGGGCGGGAACCATCAGCCGCTCCGAACCGGGGGAGCGTGGCCGCCTGAGTGAGACGCATCGCGGCCACTGATCGCCTCAGGGGCAAGGGGCTATCAACCGGTTTTGCGCTGAGCCAGCGGTACGTTCTGCGAGAAGCTGCCGCCCGGCGCACGGCCGGCGAACCACTCGGTCTGGCCAAACCGGCCCTCCACGCCACCGCCACCCATGCAGCCCACGAAACCAACAAAAAAGCCGGGGCCTCGACCCCGGCTTTCTTGTTTTGCGCGCCTTTTGCGCCGTCGATCAAATTACCGTCGGCTCGCGATAGGCGCTGCGCTCCCGCTCGATGTCCTCGCGGGTATAGGCCGGCGCGTCGCTGTCGAAGCGGCTCCAGCCCGATTGGCGATAAGCCGCGCCGCGCGTTGCAGCGTCGACGCCGCGATTGCCGTCCAGGATCGCCTCGGCCTCGCCGACCATGTCGTCGGGCACGCGCGCGCTCACCAGCGTGCCGCCGCGGCGCACGCCTTCGGAATAGACGTTGGCCTCGTCCTCGCTATGCCCGGCATTCTTCAGCGCGCCGACAAGGCTGCCGGTGGCCGCGCCGCCGATGCCGCCGATCGCGGCGCCTGCCGCCGTCGATGCCAGCCAGCCGGCCGCCACGATCGGGCCTAGGCCCGGGATCGCCAGCAGGCCCAGCCCGGCCAGCAGGCCGCCAACGCCGCCCAGCGCCGCGCCGGTGGAGGCACCGCGGGTCACATCGCCATGCTCGTTCACGTCGGTCACGTCATGGTCGCCATGCTCGCCGTGCGCGTTGTTGGCGACGATGCTCAGGTCGTCGTGCGGCACGCCGCGCTGCTCCAGCGCGTTCACCGCCGTCTTGGCATCCGAATAGTCGTCGAAAAGTCGCGTGATGGTCCGGCTCATGCTCTTGCTCCTGCTACGGGGTTGGTCGAGGTGCTGGGCGATCAGCGCGCGGTGACGTTGCCTTTATAGTCCAGCGTCACGGTAACGCGCTTGCCGTTCTTCATCGCGGTGCCGCGCCACGCGCCCTGCTCGGTGCCGGTCAGGTCGCTGACATTGGTGTAGCCGGCCTTCATGATCCGGCCCTTGGCCTGATCTTGCGTGAACGAGCTGCGGCCCTCGGCCGGCGCCTTCACGGTTTGGACGCTGCTGTCCTTCACCGCCGGGTTGTGCGAACCGGCGTGATCCTGCGCGACGGCGGCGCCAGACATCGCGAACGCGGCGGCGGCCACCAGAAGGATGCGTTTCATGGGTGTTCCTCTCATGCTCTTGTGCACGCCTGCCCCAGCATGCTTGCTGGCCAGACGCAGATCTTCTAAACCGTTGAAAGACTTGTTAGTTCATATCGCAGGCGTTCGGATTTCCCCGATCGGCCCGATCGCTGGCGTCGTCGCCCATCCCCTTGCCTCCCGCCCCGCTTTCGGCTAAGGGCCGCCGCTTCCAACGCAACCGTGGTGGAACCATGCGGGAGGCGGCCGGTGGCCGTCGCTTGTACCGCTCGACTTGAAAGAGAGTGACATGGCAAAGAAGATTACCGGCTATATCAAGCTGCAGGTGCCCGCCGGCGCCGCAAATCCCTCGCCGCCGATCGGCCCTGCCCTGGGTCAGCGCGGCGTGAACATCATGGAATTCTGCAAGACCTTCAACGCGCAGACCGGCGACGTTGAAAAGGGCACCCCCCTGCCGACCGTCATCACCGTCTACGCCGATCGTTCGTTCTCGTTCGTCACGAAGACGCCGCCGGCGACCTATCTGCTGAAGAAGGCCGTCAACCTGAAGTCGGGTTCGAAGGAGCCGGGCAAGACGGTCGCAGGCAAGATCAAGCGCTCGCAGCTGGCCGAAATCGCCCAGGTGAAGATGAAGGATCTGAACGCCAACGACATCGAAGCGGCGACCAAGATCATCGAAGGTTCGGCCCGCGCGATGGGCCTCGAAGTGGTGGAGGGCTGATTCCATGGCAAAGCTGACCAAGAAGCAGAAGGCATGGACCGTTCCGGCCGAGAAGCTGCACGCCGTTGACGAGGCGATCGCCCTCGTGAAGCAGCATGCGACCGCCAAGTTCGACGAGACGATCGAAGTCGCGCTGAACCTCGGCGTCGATCCGCGCCACGCCGACCAGATGGTCCGCGGCGTCGTCACCCTGCCCGCCGGCACCGGCAAGACGGTGCGCGTGGGCGTGTTCGCCCGCGGCGCCAAGGCAGAGGAAGCCCTGGCCGCTGGCGCGGACGTCGTCGGCGCCGAAGACCTGATGGAAGCCATCCAGGGCGGCAAGATCGATTTCGATCGCTGCATCGCCACCCCGGACATGATGGGCCTGGTCGGCCGTCTCGGTAAGGTGCTGGGCCCCAAGGGCCTGATGCCGAACCCGAAGCTCGGCACCGTGACCATGAACGTCGGCGAGGCCGTGAAGGCCGCCAAGGGCGGTCAGGTGGAGTACCGCGTCGAAAAGGCCGGCATCATCCACTCGGGCATCGGCAAGGTGAGCTTCTCGAACGAAGACCTGCGCCGCAACTTCGATGCGCTGGTCGATGCCGTCGTCAAGGCGAAGCCGGCCGGTGCGAAGGGCAAGTACCTCCGCAAGGTCGCGCTGTCCTCGTCGATGGGCCCGGGCGTGAAGGTGGACGTGGCCGAAGTCGCCACCGTCTGATCCTTTCGGGACCACGAACACGAAAAGGGCCGGGGAGCGATCCCCGGCCCTTTTTGTTTACCCCCATGCTGCGGCTCGCAAGGCTGCGGCGGCGACGTGCCGCACGCAGCCTTGCGAGCCGGTCAGAATGTCGTCCACTCGTCGGCGTCGGCCATCTGCCTCACCGGCACCGCCGACACCTTCGCCCGTCGCTGGCCGGCGCCCATGCTGGCGATGGTGCTGGCGCGCGCGGCTGCGGCGGTCTTGCTCGAACCGATGCTGAAGCGCTGCGCCTGATCGGCCAGCGTCGTCACTTCCGAATTGAGCGTCCGCGCCGCGGCGGAGGTTTCCTCCACCATCGCCGCATTCTGCTGGGTGGCGGTGTCCATGGCGGAAATCGCCGCCGAGATCTGCGTCACCGCCGAGGCCTGGGCCTGGTTGTCGGTCGCGATGCTGCTCAGCAGCGAATGCACCTCACCCACATCGCCGCTGATATTGGCCAGGGCGCCATCGACCCGCTGCACCATGCTCACCGCTGCGCCGATATCGTTCTGCGTCGCGGTCAGCTGGTCGCGGGCGCGGCCGGCCTCTTCCTCGGCGCGCATCGCCAGCGCGGAGACCAGATCGGCGACCACCGCGAAGCCGCGGCCCGCCTCGCCCGCACGGCCCGCCTCGACGGCGGCGTTCATCGCAAGCACCCGCGTCTGGAAGGCGATCTTGTCCAGCCCCTCGATCACGCTGTCGATGCCCTTGGCGCTGTCTGCCACGCGGGTCATTGCCTGCACCGCCTCGTCGGCGATCGAGCGGCCGCCGGAGACGGTGGAGATGGCGCCGTCTGCACGATCCAGCGTGCTGGTGGCGGCCATCGCGGTCGCCTTCAACCGGTGGTCCATCTGGGCGATCGCGGCGGAGGTCTCCTCCAGGCTGGCGGCGTTGCCTTCGGTCCGCCGGGCCAAATCTTCGCTGGCCTGGGCGATCTCGCTCGATCCGGTGCGGATTGCGGCGGCGGATTCGATCACCGATCCGATCAGCTCGCGCAGATTGGCGATCGCCTCGTTGAAGTTCTGGCGCAGCGCCGCATAGGCCGGCGGAAACGCCTCGGTGATGCTCGCGGTCAGATCGCCATGCGAAACCTTGTCGAGGTTCTGCGAGATCGTCGCGGTGACGAAATTCTGCTCCTCCACCGCCTTGGCCGCTTCGGCATCGGCGATCTGCTTCTGGCGGGCGTTCTCGCGGAAGACGAGCACCGCCTTCGCCATCTCGCCCACTTCGTCGCCGCGGTCGGCGGCGGGCACGTCGACCTTGGTGTCGCCATCGGCCAGCCGCGTCATCGTCCGGGTCATGCCCGCCAGCGGCCGCACGATCGCGCCCGAGAGCAGCCATGCCATCATCCCCGCGATCAGCGTGGCGATCACGCCGCCCACCACCACGGCCAGCATCGCGCCGTTCTTTGCGGCCGCCATTTCGGCGCGCTGTTCGCTGATCTTCTGCTGCTGTGCCGCGGCGATCTCGGCGGTCAGCGCGCGCACCTTGGGCAGCTGCTTCATGCCCGAGATTTCCTGCGCCCGCCCCCGCGTGGCCGGGTTGCGCGCCAGCTTGATCAGCTCGGCAAAGCGGCGGTCGTTCAGGTCCGCCACTTCGGCGCGCAGCGCCCGCAGCCGTTCCAGCTGTTCGGGCAGCTTGGTCGCGCTTTCGAACGCGCTCGAAGCCTTTTCGAAAGCCTTCATATTCTCGGCATATTCGCCGAGCAGTTCCTCGCGCCCCAGCATGGCGAAGCCGCGCAGCGCGTTTTCCTGCTGGATGATCGCGGCCAGCATCGCCTCGCCCTGCTGAGCGACATGGATGCTGTTCACATTGGCGTCGGACACGGCGGCCAGCCGGCTCAGGCTCAGATAGGTGTAGCTGCCCGAGGCGATCACCACCAGGATCACCGCGGCAAAAGCGGCCATCAGTTTCCCAGACAATCGCAGATTACGTATCGCTGACATGCAAGGACCCTCTCGTCAGTCGGAGTTCAAAAAACGAATTGCGCGCGCAGCACCAACGTCGTGCCACGATCGGTGCGTGCGGCGGTGCCGCCCGGCAGGCTGGCGGGGTTCAGCCGCCAGGCAGAAGTATTGGCCATCACCCGCATCAGGCTGCTCAGATACCAGTTGACGCCGGCGGTCAGCGTGGAGCCGGTGCCCCGCGTGCCGGGCGTGCGGACGATGAGTTCCTGGTAGCGCGCGGTGAGTTCCACCGGACCGCGGCCTCCCTGGAACACCGATCGCTTCACCACCGGACGCCCGATGCCGCCGGTCGCGGCCGCATAGGGCAATCGCGCGCGCCGCGGGTGCGGGTGGTATCGACGATCATCTGCCCCAGCGGGCGAAAGCTGGTGCCGCCATCGGCAGAGACCAGCACCGGCGAGCCGTTGCGCCACTGGATCGGCGGTAAACGCTGCGCCTGCACGACCACGCCCCCCGGCGCACCCGACGCCTCGGCAGCCGCAGACGTCGGCGCGGGCGCAGACGCGGGGACGGACACGGACGCAGGCGCGACGGCCGGCAAGCCAGGCGCCGCGCCGCCCCCACCGGCGCTCGAGGAATCGGAGATGCTGGACACCGGCCCGCTGACAAGCAGCAGGCCGGCACACAATTGCGCAAGACCCATTTCTATATCGTTCCCGAACGCGGGCTGAGCCCCTTGCCCAGAGAACCGACACGCCTTGGACATATTCTAGAGGAGGATTGGTGCAAACGTTCGGTTTCGGCGGGGATATGTAATAGTACGGAACAATCGTAATGACTTAGTTCGCATTGTTCGATTCCGCCGCTGGCATGGCGCGCGGCACCTGTCTGTGTTCTTTCCCAGAGAGGGAGCAGGACCGCCGCCGCAGGCAGTGGAGGGGCAACCCCGCCGCGGGAACGGACAATCAGATCATGCGGACGGAGATCAGGCTGCCGTATCGCAAGGCTTGGTGATCTGGTGATGCCCGAGCCAAAGGTCGTGCCCGGCTATCCCAATCGCTTCCTGCCGCGCGACAAGGCGCCGGGGAAGTAGCTGAAAAAGCGCACGCTGACCAACCTCTACAACGCCTGCCCGCAACGGCTGGCAAATGCGTAGGCCGCGTTCGATGCAGCGGTCGCCTACGCCTATGCCGGGGGCGAGGACTGGCGCGCCGGGCGGCTGGACGGGGACGAAATCTTCGCTCGCCTGGTCGCACTCAACCAGGAACGGACGGCGCCGCAATCAGGTTGAACCGATTGCACGGTCGCCCTCTCGCAAAATAACCGGCAATGCCGCACCACTCGCAAGTGGGCCCCTGCGGCATTGCCGGAGCAGCGACGCGCCGCGTCCGGCGCGTCGCTGCTATCCCTCGTCCCGTCGCTTCCGCCGTTCCAGCTTGTCGAGTTCGCGCTCCAGCCGGGCGAGCGCCTGCCCGCGGTCGCAGCGGGGCAGTGGGTGGTGGGTGGGGCGCAGGCCGGCTTCGATGTGCGGGCGGCGGGATCGCAGCAGCAGCACCCCCTCCTGTGGAGTCATCCGTTCCAGCGGCTCGGGCATGTCGGCAATGTCCTGCCAGTCCTCCAGCGGCGCGCCGTCGGGCGCGAGCGAGTCGATCGCGTGGGCGAGCAGCGCCAGTTCCAGCCGGTCATAGCCTTCCTGCAGCGCCATGCGCATCGCGGCGGCGAAGGCGGGGGAGTTCTGGCGGCGGGTATAGATGGCGTTATAGCCGACGCCAGCCGCCTGAGCGGAGAGCCGCACATTGGCCGTGGCGGCGAGGTGCGCGAGGAAGCGGCGCTCGCCGTCCACGGTCAGCGCGCCCTTGGGGCTTCGCCGCACCTGGATTCGCCGCCCGCGCGATCCGCGCACGCTATATTCGCCGCCCCTGGTCACGGTGGGGTCGTCGCCCGCCGGTGCCCCTGCCCGCCCGGCGGCGAGCTGCGCCTGGCCATAGGCGAGGGCCGCATCCCATTCGGCGGCGAAATCTGGGTTGCGGGCGCGGCGCTTCTGGAAGGTCTTGCGCGTCAGCCCCACCGCCTCGGCAGCCAGCGTCACATTGGCGGTGCGGCGCAGCGCCTGCAGGAACCGCCGGTTCTCCCGCGCCCGATCGTTCGTCGTGCCCCGCATCGCGCTGCCCCCGCCTGCTGCCCATGTCGGCGCGAAGATGGCTGTTCCTTTTTTGTTCTTCAAGACCCTCAACCCTCCCGCAGGCCGAGAGACGTCGACCCCGCACCCTGTGGGCGAGGAAAGAGCCCCATTGCGCGAGCGATGGGAGGGTGAGGGTGAGCCCATCATTGCCCTGCCCCTCTCCCGCGCCCGCCCTCTCGACCATTGACTCCCCTGCCGAATCCGCTATGTGCGCGCTTCCTCTTTCGGGAGGAATCCGTCCGAGACAGCGAGCGACCGGAATCTGCCGGTCTTGATCTCTCGCCTAGACGGGGAACGATTTTTCCGATGCGGCCCGCCCTTGTGCGGGTGCTGCGTTCGGGTCACGCCCAGGGATTTCCCCGGCCGCTGACGATCCACCCCCTCGGACATTTGAGAGCCTGGCCCGCTTTGGCGGGTCGTAACCGGGGCTCCCTGTCGCAGGGGAGCCTCATGTATGAGGAAACCGGCATGGATCGTTCCCAGAAGGCCGACGCCGTTGCCGAGCTGAACCGCACTTTCAACGAGGTCGGCGTGGTGGTCATCACCCGCAACCTCGGGATGACCGTCAAGCAGTCGACGGACCTCCGCAACAAGATGCGCGAAGCCGGTGCGAGCTACAAGGTCTCGAAGAACAAGCTCGCCAAGATCGCTGCCCAGGGCACCGATTATGCGGTGCTCGCGGATCTGCTGACGGGTCCGACGGCGCTCGCCACTTCCGTGGATCCCGTGGCTGCGGCCAAGGTGGTCGCGGACTTCGCCAAGACGAACGACAAGATCGAGATCGTCGGCGGGGCCATGGGCGGGCTGCTGCTGGATGCCGCCGGCGTTCAGGCACTGGCCTCGCTGCCGTCGCTGGACGAGCTGCGCGGCAAGCTCGTGGGGCTCATCGTGGCGCCCGCGACCAAGCTCGCCACGATCGCCCAGGCGCCCGCGGCGCAGATCGCGCGCGTGCTTGCAGCGTACAGCGAGAAGGAAGCTGCCTGACACCTTGTCGGCAGTTGCGACTTTTATCCCGAACTTTTGATTTAACTGGAGTGTATCATGGCTGACCTTAACGCAATCGTCGAACAGCTTTCCGCGCTGACCGTTCTCGAAGCAGCCGAGCTGTCGAAGCTGCTCGAAGAGAAGTGGGGCGTCTCGGCCGCCGCTGCCGTCGCCGTTGCTGGCCCGGCCGCTGGTGGCGCCGCTGCCCCGGCCGCTGAAGAGAAGACCGAATTCGACGTGATCCTCACCGGCGACGGTGGCAAGAAGATCAACGTCATCAAGGAAGTCCGCGCCATCACCAACCTCGGCCTCACTGAAGCCAAGGCCCTGGTCGAAGGCGCTCCGAAGCCGGTCAAGGAAGGCGTGTCCAAGGACGAAGCCGAGAAGATCAAGAAGCAGCTTGAAGAAGCCGGCGCGACCGTCGAGGTCAAGTAAGGCTTCTGCGCCGGCCTTCAAGGCTTGCGAAACGGAAAGGCGGCTCGGGAACGAGCCGCCTTTTTGCGTGACCGGTGCCGACCTGTTGAAGCCGTTACTGTCGCTGGCGTACCCTTCGCTCCGCCTCCGCGCGGATGCGGGCATTTCTCGCACGCTCCAGACGCTCGCGGTCGACCGCTTCGCGCTCCTGGCGCTCCTGCTCGCTCTGTTCGCGATCCTCGCGCGCCATACGCTCAGCAATGCGCAGCCGGATCGCTTCCAATTCGGGTGACGCATCTTCCACCGCATTGTTCGTGCGAAGCAAGTCGTGCTTGTTCACCCGCTCCGTCGCGGCGATGCGATCGGACCAGTGCCGCGGGCGCTCGCGGGGCTTGCTGCGGGCAAGGTGTGCTCGCCGCAGCGCCGCACGATAGACATGAAACATCCGCGCCGAATGCACGCCCGTGAACAGCGCCGCGAGGACGCCCGCAGTGATGTAGACCGTGCTGCCGGGCTGCGGTGCTTCAAGGACGATCAGCACCATCAGGTAGCTGAGCAGCATCATCAGCGCGCAATACGCGCCGAATTCGACGGACAGCAGAAGATATCGACGAACGGATTCAGAGTTCATGGTACGCAAGCCCCCGCGACTGGCGCAAAAAGCCGCAGAGGCGCGCTGCTCGCCCATTTCGCACCTGCTTCATCAACGAAAATCGTTAGGAAATGCTTAGCGGCAACCCCGCCCCGCTACCGAAAAATGCGTCGAGATTCTTCTTCCTCGATAGCTTCCCGCGCCATCCGATCGGCGATGCGCAAGCGAATCGCCTCCAGCGACATGCTGGGATCGATCTCGAAATCCGGATCTTCGGAGTCGGGATCTTCACCGAGCGCAATCCGCTTCGCCCGATATTCCCTCTCGACCGCCTCAAGCTCTTCGAGCAGCTTCACCCGAGCCGGATCGCCGCCCTGCGCCTCCAGCCGCTCAGCCGCAATTCGTTCGGACCAGCGCAGCGTCCGCCGTTCCTCAGCCGACACCTCCGGAAGCGGCTCGGGTGCGGGCTCCAGCGACAGGCCTGCCGCGCTCAGCCGCTTCCGCCACCGCCGATAGCGGCTGTACATCCGCAGCGCATATACGCCCGTGAAGATCGCCATGGCAATGCAGGTATTAATGTACCACTTCGCATTTGCCTGCGGAGCATATTCGACCAGCGTGTACATCGCCGCACCAAGTACCGTCATGAAAACGAAATAGGTGAGGAATTCGATCGCTTCGTAGAAGTATCTTCGGATCGTAGCGATGTTCATGGCCCTGCTCCACGGCAAGCTGGCAGCTCCGCAAAACTGCCATCGAGCCCCAAACGACGCCGTCTCCGGCTTCGCTGCCACTCAACATCATCAGACTTAACGAATTATGCAGACACCAAGGTTATCGCTTCGGGAATTATACTGATCTCGTGCGCGATACACGCGATCGGCGTTTATTGAATGCGCCGAAAACATGTGAGGTGGGCGCCGAGCCGCTGCCCACCCCCGCACGTCGTTTCGGTTAGAACCTGCCGGTTAGCTGAACACCGTAAAAGCGCGGTTCGGCAGGAATATAGGTGGGGTTATTGAAGCCCCCGCCAGTGTTGCCGGCATCGAGCAGGTACCGCTCGTTAGTGGCATTGCGGACATAGCCCGCAACTTCATACCGTCCTTCGGCGAAGCTGAGCCCCGCCCGCACGTTCACCAGCGTTACCTTGTCCTGCGAGATCGCCTCCCGGTTAGGGATTTCGAAGAAGATTTTGCTGCGATAGGTAACGCTCGGCGTTGCGAACAGGCGCACCCCGTTGGCCACCGGCGCATCGACGGTGAAGCCCGCCGCCCATTGCAGCCGCGGCTGCAGGCGGAAGCGGTTGCCCGCATAGATGCCGTTCGACCGGTCCTTGTCGACGCCGCCATCGATGAAGCCGGCATTGCCGAACAGCGTCAGCCAATTAGTCGGGCGTAGTTGGCCCTCGGCCTCGAAACCCAAGTTGCTGGCGGTGCCGGCGCTTTCGGTAACGGTGGAACCTACCGGACGGCCAGAGGGATCGTTGGCTTCGGTAACGGTACGGTTGATCTGGAAGTTCTTGTACTTCTGATAATAGACGCCGAGCGAGCCGGTAAACATGCTGCGGGCCAGCTTCACACCGCCTTCATAGTTCCACACCGTCTCTTCCGGGATCACCGACAGCGAGGTCGCGCCCTGGTTCACCGTGGGAGACCGCCGCCCCTTGGATACGGTGGCGTACAGATTCACCGCGTCGGTCAAGCGATACAGGACGTTGAAGCGCGGCAGAAAGGCCTGGAAGCTGTCCTGCGCCCAGAGCGTGCCGTTGGTAGTCGCCTGCCCGGGGATGAGCGCCGCCCCACTCAGCAGCGATCGCGGCGCTATCGAAACGAAGCCCGACTTGCGCTGTTCGATTAGCGCTCGAATGCCCGCCGTCAGTTCAAGGCGCTGGGTCGGCATCCAGGTTGCTTCGCCGAACATCGAATATTGATCATTGATGCCCTTGTTGGTGAAGATGGAGCGGTAGGGGATTTGCGTCAATGCGCCGCGCGTGAGCAGCGGGGTGGCTTGTGCGGCGGTAACCACGCCAGTGGAAGAGACGCAGCCCAGCGCGGGGATCACGTTCGACGCGCACTGGATGTAGATGCCCTCCTCGGTCGAGAACGGCACTTCCTGACGGCTGTTCTCGTGAAACACGTTCCAGCCGAAGCTGGTGCGGACATGATCGTCGGAATAGGCGAAGCGGCCTTCGTGGCTGATCTGCGAGCCATAGGCGCCCTCGGCGAATTCGAGCCACCAGGCAGCCGATCCGTCCGCGTCGAAAATCTCGAGCGAGTTGAACGCTCGATACCCGTTGACGGTCGTGAAACTCCAGCCCTCGCCAAAGTCATAGCTGGCGGTCAGATTGACGTCGTACACGTCGCGCGTCAGCCCGAGCTTGTCGGCGCCCAGCGCCGTTGCCGAGAAAGGCGAGCCGGAAAGATTGGCCGCCCCGAACGGATCGGCCGGCCCGGCAGACGTGGCGAAGCGCCGCGAGATGAACGGCGTGCCGCTATTGCGCTGCCGGTCATAGGTGCCGATCAGGTCGATGGCCAGCGCATCGTCCGGCGTGTAGCGCAGCGACGCGCGCAGGCCGAGCTGGTTCTGCGCGTACAGATCGTCCTGCGTCGGGGACAGGTTCTCCACATAACCATCGCGCTTCTTCCACTCGCCGGCGACGCGCGCAGCGATCACGTCATTGCCGATGTTGAGGTGGCCGCTCACTAGATAGGCGTTGTAGTTGCCATAGCCGGCAGTCAGCTGGCCGGACACGCCGGCCTTCGGCCGCGCGGAGAGGATGCTGACGGCGCCGATCGTCGATGCGGTGCCGAACAGCGTCGCCTGTGGCCCCTTCACCACTTCGATCCGGTCGACGTCATAGATCGCCTGATATGCGCCACGCGAGCGCGAGATATCGATGCCGTTATAGTAGAGCGTAACGCGCGCCGCCTGCTGCGCCGATCCGCTGTCCGATGTGATGCCGCGGATCACGATGCCGGGATTGTTGGCGCTCTGCTCCTGGATGTTAAGGCCGGGCACATAGTTCGAAAGCTCATCAAGATCGCTGACGCCGATCCGGCGCATTTGCTCCTGCGTCACGGCGGTGATCGTGATCGGCACCTCGCTGAGCTTCTGCTCGACCTTCTGCGCCGTAACGATGATGTCCCCACCCGGCCCCTCGCCCTGCGCCGCGTCCTGCGCCTGTACCGCCGTGGCCGAGACGGTCGCGAGCAACGCGGCAAGCAGACCCGATTTCTTGTAGTTCATAATGCCTCCCTTGTTCGGAAGGCCGGTTGGCGGGAGATTGTTAAGGCTTCACTGCACCCCGACGACAGAATTGTTTCCACCCAGTAATCGCTTGGCCACTACCCCCGCTTCCTGACGCCACGCCCTTTGACATCCCCTTCCCCGGCGCCTATATCCCCGCCCTGGCCCTTCGATCGGGAAATGGTACGCCGTCGCGCAGCGCACCGAACGTATGGATCGGAATGGCCATTAGACGCCATGAAGCTGCCGAATCCCGAAGATCGGGGGTCGCGCAGCCTTTTGGCGTCGCTTTGCACGTCCTGGCTCCCGGACAGGGGCAGCGAGTTTACGGCTGACGAGGCAACACACACCTATGGCTACCAAGGCAATCGAGGGCGGCACGCTGAAGCGCCGCATCCGCAAGGTGTTCGGCGACATCCACGAAGTGGTGCAGATGCCGAACCTGATCGAGGTTCAGCGCGAATCCTACGAACAGTTCCTGCGGTCGGACCCCTCGATCGGCTATGTCTCCGGCCTCGAGAAGACGCTCCGCAGCGTGTTCCCGATCCGCGACTTCGCCGGCACCGCCGAACTCGACTTCGTGACCTACGAGCTCGAGGATCCGAAGTTCGACGTGGACGAGTGCCGCCAGCGCGGCATCACCTATGCGGCGCCGATGCGCGTTACCCTACGCCTCATCGTGTTCGAGGTCGATCCCGATACGGAAGCCCGGTCGGTGCTCGATATCAAGGAGCAGGACGTGTACATGGGCGACATGCCGCTCATGACTGAGAACGGCACGTTTTTCATCAACGGCACCGAGCGCGTCATCGTCAGCCAGATGCACCGTTCGCCGGGCGTGCTGTTCGACCATGACCGCGGCAAGACCCATGCTTCGGGCAAGTATCTGTTCGCCGCGCGCGTGATCCCGTATCGCGGTTCGTGGCTGGACTTCGAGTTCGACGCCAAGGACATTGTCAACGTCCGCATCGACCGCAAGCGCAAGCTGCCGGTCACCAGCCTGCTATACGCGCTCGGCCTGAACAGCGAAGACATCCTCAACCAGTTCTACAACCGCGTGACCTATGTCCGCGGCCCGAACGGCTGGCAGATCCCCTTCCAGGCCGAGAACTGGCGCGGCCAGAAGCCGATGTTCGACATCGTCGATGCCGCATCGGGCGAAGTCGTGTTCCCCGCCGGGCAGAAGATCAGCCCGCGCGCGGCGAACAAGGCGGCGAAGGACGGCCTCGCCACGCTGCTGATCCCGACCGAGGAAGTCTTCGGCCGCTACAGCGCCTATGACCTGATCAACGAGCAGACCGGCGAGATCTACATCGAAGCCGGCGACGAAGTGTCGGCCGAGAATCTCGAGAAGCTCGACAAGGCCGGCATCGATCGGCTCGAACTGCTCGACATCGATCACATCACCACCGGTCCGTGGATCCGCAACACGCTAAAGGTGGACAAGGCCGAGGAGCGCGAGCAGGCGCTGGCCGACATCTACCGCGTGATGCGTCCTGGCGAACCGCCGACGCTAGAGACCGCGGAATCGCTGTTTGCCGGCCTGTTCTTCGATCCGGAGCGCTATGATCTCTCGGCCGTGGGCCGCGTTAAGCTCAACATGCGCCTGGGCCTCGACACGCCGGACACCGTGACCACGCTGCGCACCGAGGACATTCTCGAAGTCGTCAAGACGCTCGTGAACCTTAAGGACGGCAAGGGCGAAGTCGACGACATCGACAATCTCGGCAACCGTCGCGTTCGTTCGGTGGGCGAGTTGCTCGAGAACCAGTACCGCGTCGGCCTGCTCCGCATGGAGCGCGCCGTGAAGGAGCGCATGTCGTCGGTCGACGTGTCGACGGTGATGCCGAACGACCTGATCAACGCCAAGCCCGCCGTCGCCGCGGTGCGCGAATTCTTCGGTTCGTCGCAGCTGTCGCAGTTCATGGATCAGACCAACCCGCTTTCCGAAGTGACACACAAGCGCCGCGTTTCGGCGCTCGGGCCGGGTGGTCTGACGCGTGAGCGCGCAGGCTTCGAAGTCCGCGACGTTCACCCGACCCATTATGGCCGTATCTGCCCGATCGAAACGCCGGAAGGCCCGAACATCGGTCTGATCAACAGCCTCGCGACCTTCAGCCGCGTCAACAAGTACGGCTTCATCGAAACGCCGTACCGCAAGATCATCGACGGCAAGGTGACGAACGACGTCGTCTATCTGTCGGCGATGGAAGAGCAGAAGCACACGATCGCACAGGCATCGGCCGAGCTCGATGAAACCGGTGCGTTCGTCGACGATCTCGTCTCGGCCCGCCAGGGCGGCGAATTCCTGATGGCGCTGCGCGATCAGGTGACGCTGATGGACGTATCGCCAAAGCAGCTCGTTTCGGTCGCCGCGTCGCTGATCCCCTTCCTCGAGAAGGACGACGCAAACCGCGCGCTGATGGGCTCGAACATGCAGCGTCAGGCCGTGCCGCTGGTGAAGGCGGAAGCGCCGTTCGTCGGCACCGGCATGGAAGCGACCGTGGCCCGCGATTCCGGGGCCGCGATCGCCGCCAAGCGTTCGGGCGTGGTAGACCAGGTCGACGCGACCCGTATCGTCGTCCGCGCGACGGGTGACGTGGACGCCAGCGAGAGCGGCGTCGACATCTACACGCTGATGAAGTTCCAGCGCTCGAACCAGTCGACCTGCATCAACCAGCGTCCGCTGGTGAAGGTTGGCGACATCGTGCAGGCCGGCGACGTGATCGCCGACGGCCCCTCGACCGAGTTCGGCGAGCTGGCGCTGGGCCGCAACGTGCTCGTCGCGTTCATGCCGTGGAACGGTTACAACTACGAGGACTCGATCCTGATCAACGAGCGCATCGTGAAGGACGACGTGTTCACGTCGATCCACATCGATGAGTTCGAGGTGATGGCGCGCGACACGAAGCTCGGGCCGGAAGACATCACCCGCGACATCCCGAACGTCGGCGAGGAAGCGCTGCGCAACCTCGACGAAGCAGGCATCGTCTATGTCGGCGCCGAAGTGGAGCCGGGCGACATCCTGGTCGGCAAGATCACCCCGAAGGGCGAAAGCCCGATGACGCCGGAAGAAAAGCTCCTCCGCGCCATCTTCGGCGAAAAGGCCAGCGACGTGCGCGACACGTCGCTGCGTCTGCCGCCGGGTGTTTCGGGCACGATCGTCGACGTCCGCGTGTTCAACCGTCATGGCATCGACAAGGACGAGCGCGCCCTGGCGATCGAACGCGAGGAAATCGAGCGCCTGCGCAAGGATGCCGACGACGAACGCAACATTCTCAACCGCGCGACCTGGTCGCGCCTACGCGAGATGCTGCTGGGTCAGGTCGCCACCGGCGCGCCGAAGGGCCTGAAGAAGGGCGTCACGATCGACGAGGAGTTGCTGGACAGCGTCGACCGCCACGAGTGGTGGAAGTTCGCCGTTCAGGACGACGCGATGCAGGGCAACCTGGAAGCGGTGAAGGGCCAGTATGACGAGGCCGTGAAGCGCATCAAGGACAAGTTCGAAGACCGCCGCGAGAAGCTGGAGCGGGGCGACGAGCTGCCGCCGGGCGTGCTGAAGATGGTCAAGGTGTTCGTCGCAGTGAAGCGCAAGCTGCAGCCGGGCGACAAGATGGCCGGCCGCCACGGCAACAAGGGCATCATCAGCCGCATCCTGCCGCAGGAAGACATGCCGTTCCTGGAGGACGGTACGCCGGTCGACTTCGTGCTCAACCCGCTGGGCGTGCCGAGCCGCATGAACGTCGGGCAGATCTTCGAGACCCATCTAGGCTGGGCCGCGCGCGGTCTGGGCCGGAAGATCGGCGATGCGCTCGATGCATGGCGTGCAGCCAACCCCAACCCGCAGGCCGGCGAAGCGCCGGAAGCGGTCAAGGAGCTGCTCGGCACGGTCTATGGCGACAACTACAAGGACGAGTTGAACCGCCGCTCGACCGAGCAGCTGGTCGACCTGGCGCAGAACGTCCGCTCGGGCGTGCCGATGGCCACCCCGGTGTTCGACGGCGCCGTGGAAGCCGACGTTTCGGCGATGCTGCGGATGGCGGGCCTGGACGAATCCGGCCAGGTGACGCTGTTCGACGGCCGTACGGGCGAGGCGTTCGATCGCAAGGTGACGGTGGGGTACAAGTACGTGCTCAAGCTGCACCACTTGGTCGACGACAAGATCCACGCGCGTTCGATCGGGCCGTACAGCCTCGTCACCCAGCAGCCGCTGGGCGGTAAGGCGCAGTTCGGCGGCCAGCGCTTCGGTGAAATGGAAGTGTGGGCGCTCCAGGCCTATGGCGCGGCGTATACGCTCCAGGAAATGCTGACGGTGAAGTCGGACGACGTGGTCGGCCGCACCAAGGTCTACGAAGCGATCGTCAAGGGCGACGACACCTTCGAGGCCGGCATTCCGGAGAGCTTCAACGTGCTCGTCAAGGAAATGCGCTCGCTGGGCCTGAACGTCGAGTTGAAGACGGCCGAACTCGGCTTCGACGACGACGGCGTGCAGATCGCAGCGGAGTAAGGAACCGGCGCCCCACCTTCCTTCGGGCAAGTGGGGCCGCCAGTCACCTGCCGCCGAAAAGACATCCCCTCCCCTAGCCCCTCCCGTTCGCGGGAGGGCGATGGAGTGAAGAAATGAACGAACTGACGAACTTCGCGAACCCGCTCGCCAAGCCGGAAACCTTTGACCAGATCCAGATCGGGATCGCGTCGCCGGACCGTATCCGCAGCTGGTCGTTCGGCGAAATCAAGAAGCCCGAGACGATCAACTACCGCACGTTCAAGCCCGAGCGTGACGGCCTGTTCTGCGCGCGCATCTTCGGTCCGATTAAGGATTACGAATGCCTGTGCGGCAAGTACAAGCGCATGAAGTACAAGGGCATCGTCTGCGAAAAGTGCGGCGTGGAAGTGACCGTATCGAAGGTCCGCCGCGAGCGCATGGGCCATATCGAACTGGCTGCCCCGGTCGCGCACATCTGGTTCCTGAAGTCGCTGCCAAGCCGCATCGGCCTGCTGCTCGACATGCAGCTGAAGCAGCTCGAGCGCGTGCTGTACTTCGAGAGCTACATCGTCACCGAGCCGGGCCTCACCCCGCTCGAGAAGTTCCAGCTCCTCACCGAGGACGAACTGCTCGACGCGCAGGATGAGTATGGCGAAGACGCCTTCTCCGCCGGTATCGGCGCGGAAGCGGTCAAGATCATGCTCATGGATCTCGACCTCGAGGGCGAACGCAAGGAACTGCTGGAAGAACTGGCAGTCACTAAGTCGGAGCTGAAGCCCAAGAAGATCATCAAGCGCCTGAAGGTCGTCGAGAGCTTCATCGAATCCGGCAACCGCCCGGAATGGATGATCCTGGACGTCGTGCCGGTGATCCCGCCCGAGCTGCGCCCGCTGGTGCCGCTGGACGGCGGCCGCTTCGCGACATCGGATCTGAACGATCTGTATCGTCGCGTGATCAACCGTAACAACCGCCTCAAGCGGCTGATGGAGCTGCGCGCGCCGGACATCATCGTCCGCAACGAAAAGCGCATGCTGCAGGAAGCCGTCGACGCGCTGTTCGACAACGGTCGCCGCGGCCGCACCATCACCGGTGCCAACAAGCGTCCGCTCAAGTCGCTGTCCGACATGCTCAAGGGCAAGCAGGGCCGCTTCCGTCAGAACCTGCTCGGCAAGCGCGTCGACTATTCGGGCCGTTCGGTCATCGTGACCGGTCCGGAACTCAAGCTGCACCAGTGCGGCTTGCCGAAGAAGATGGCGCTCGAGCTGTTCAAGCCGTTCATCTATGCCCGTCTCGATGCCAAGGGTCTGTCCATGACCCTGAAGCAGGCGAAGAAGTGGGTCGAGAAGGAGCGCAAGGAAGTCTGGGACATCCTGGACGAAGTGATCCGCGAGCACCCGGTTCTGCTGAACCGCGCGCCGACGCTCCACCGTCTGGGCATCCAGGCGTTCGAGCCGGTGCTGATCGAAGGCAAGGCGATCCAGCTGCACCCGCTGGTCTGCTCGGCGTTCAACGCAGACTTCGATGGTGACCAGATGGCCGTCCACGTTCCGCTGAGCCTTGAGGCGCAGCTGGAAGCGCGCGTGCTGATGATGTCCACCAACAACATCCTGTCCCCCGCCAACGGCAAGCCGATCATCGTGCCGTCGCAGGACATGGTCCTCGGTCTCTACTACATCACGATGGAGAAGGAGAACGAGCCGGGTCAGGGTATGCTGCTCGCCGACATGGCCGAAGTGCACCAGGCACTGAACGCCGGAGCGGTGACGCTGCACACCAAGATCACCAGCCGCGTGCCGCAGACCGACGAAAACGGCCAGACCTACCTGAAGCGCTATCAGACCACGCCGGGCCGCATGCTGCTCGGCGAGTGCCTGCCGAAGAGCCACAAGGTGCCGTTCGACGTCGTCAATCGCCTGCTCACGAAGAAGGACGTGGGCGACGTGATCGACGAGGTCTATCGTCACACTGGCCAGAAAGAGACCGTGCTGTTCGCCGACGCGATCATGAGCCTCGGCTTCCGCCACGCATTCAAGGCCGGTATCTCGTTCGGCAAGGACGACATGATCATTCCGGACGCGAAGGTGGGCCTGGTCGACGAGACCCGCGCGCTCGTGAAGGATTATGAGCAGCAGTATCAGGACGGTCTGATCACGCAGCAGGAAAAGTACAACAAGGTGATCGACGCCTGGAGCCGTTGCGGCGACCAGGTAGCCGCGGCGATGATGGACGAGATCAAGTCGGTTAAGTTCGACGAGACGACCGGCCGTCAGATGCCCGACAACGCCATCTACATGATGGCCCACTCGGGTGCCCGTGGTTCGGCGGCGCAGATCAAGCAGCTCGCCGGCATGCGCGGCCTGATGGCCAAGCCGTCGGGCGAGATCATCGAAACGCCGATCATCTCGAACTTCAAGGAAGGTCTGACCGTTCTTGAATACTTCAACTCGACCCACGGCGCCCGTAAGGGCCTCGCGGACACCGCGTTGAAGACGGCGAACTCGGGGTACCTGACCCGTCGTCTGGTCGACGTGTCGCAGGATTGCGTCGTCATGGAAGACGATTGCGGTACCGAGCGCGCGCTTGAGATGAAGGCGATCGTGCAGGGCGGTTCGGTCATCGCGTCGCTCGGCGAGCGCATCCTGGGCCGCACCACGGCCGAGGATATCGTCGATGCGAAGACGGGCCAGGTGGCGATCCCGATCGGCACCCTGCTCGACGAGCCGATGATCGCGCAGATCGAAGCGCTCAGCGTGCCGGCGGTGAAGATCCGCAGCCCGCTGGTCTGCGAAGCCAAGCTCGGCGTGTGCGCCAAGTGCTACGGGCGCGATCTCGCCCGCGGTACCCCGGTGAACATCGGCGAAGCAGTAGGCGTCATCGCGGCGCAGTCGATCGGCGAGCCGGGCACGCAGCTGACGATGCGTACCTTCCACATCGGCGGCGCCGCGCAGCTCAACGAGCAGTCGAACCTCGAAGCGCCGGTGGACGGCAAGGCCGAGTTCCGCGACCTGCGCCTGATCGAAGATCAGCGCGGCCGCCGCGTGGTGCTCAGCCGCTCGGGCGAAATCGCGATCATGGACATGGATGGCCGCGAGCTGGCCGTGCACAAGATCCCGTACGGTGCCTATGTGATGTTCGACGACGGCCACTTGGTCAGCGCCGGCGATCGCATGGCGGAATGGGATCCGTTCACCATGCCGGTGATCACCGAAACCGGTGGTGTCGTGAAGTATCAGGACGTCATCGAAGGCAAGACCATGACCGAGCAGGTCGACGAAGCGACGGGTATCGCCCAGCGCGTCGTCACCGAATATCGCGGTGCGGGTAAGAAGGAGGACCTGCGTCCTCGCCTGACCCTCACCGGCGAAGCTGCCGCCGAAGCCGCCCGCTACATGCTGGCGCCGGGCGCGGTGATCTCGGTCGAGGACGGTGCCACGGTGCAGGGTGGTGACGTTCTGGCCCGTGTGGCCCGCGAATCCGCCAAGACCCGCGACATCACCGGCGGTCTGCCGCGCGTCGCCGAGCTGTTCGAAGCGCGTAAGCCCAAGGAAAATGCCATCATCGCGAAGGTCTCGGGTCGCGTGGTGTTCGGCAAGGACTATAAGGCCAAGCGCAAGATCGGCATCCAGCCCGAGGATGGCGGCGAGGTCGTGGAGTATCTGGTCCCGAAGTCGAAGGTAATCGACGTTCAGGAAGGCGACTACGTCAAGCGTGGCGACAACCTGATCGGCGGTTCGCCGGATCCGCACGACATTCTGGAAGTGCTCGGCATCGAGCCGCTGGCCGAATATCTGGTGAGCGAAATCCAGGAAGTCTATCGACTGCAGGGCGTGAAGATCAACGACAAGCACATCGAGGTGATCGTTCGCCAGATGCTGCAGAAGGTCGAGATCACCGACGGCGGCGACACCACGCTGCTGGCGGGCGAGCAGGTCGATCGCGACGAGATGGACGAGCACAACGCGAAGCTCCAGCCGGGCCAGCAGCCCGCGATGGGCAAGCCGATCCTGCTCGGCATCACCAAGGCGTCGCTGCAGACCCGCAGCTTCATCTCGGCCGCGTCGTTCCAGGAGACCACCCGCGTGCTCACCGAAGCGGCCGTCCAGGGCAAGATGGACACGCTGCAGGGCCTGAAGGAGAATGTGATCGTCGGCCGGCTCATCCCCGCCGGTACCGGTGCGGGCATGAACCGTCTGCGCGTTGCCGCCTCCTCGCGCGATGCGGCGCTCCGCGTCGCCCAGCGCCGGATGCAGGAAGTGTCGCTGATTGCCCCAGCAAGTGCGGCCGAAGAGCATGCCGCCGAGCTGGCCCGCAGCCCGCGGGATGCGGGCGGCACCGGCAGCGATCCGCTGGCGGAAGTGGCGCCTTCAGGCCACGGCACCGACGCGGATGCCGGCGAATACCTGAACGAGGCGGAGTGATCTCCCCCGTTCGGGGGCTCGCCGCCTGACCGGACGTACCAAGAAAAGAGCCACCGCCCGGCATCCCGGGCGGTGGTTTTTTTTGCGCTTATGCCGAAGCTCCGTGGCGGGCCCGCCGTGCCTTCCGGTGCTGCAGGCAAAGGCAAGGATGCCCTTTTGATGTTATCTGGCAGCGGCGCGGAGCTTGGCGAACAGGTCCGTGAAGGTCAGGCGGGTATCGATCGTGCGATAAACCCGCATCGGCCGACCTTTCGGATCGGGCCTATAGCTCCCGTCTTTCCCTAGCATGGGCGTGGGACGGATGACATAGAGGCTGGAAGCGCTGTCCGGCTCGTAGGGGGTCTGCAGCGCGGTTAGCGTCACCAGCGGACTGTCGCCCAAAATATAGGTTTCACCAAGCCGATCGGGGAAGCGCGCGCGCACTCGCTGCAACGCGTCGAGCAGATAGGCCCCCGCCGGACCACCTGAGGCCAGTTCGGCCTCCAGTTCGGCCATGCCGATAGTCAGTTGGCGATAGGCGTTGCGCGGCACCTGCCAGATCGTCACGTCACTGGCGTTGAACAGCGTTTCCACCGCAGCCGCATCGATGGTCAAGTTATACTCGGCGTCGGTCCGCGCGGGCAACTCGGGATTGAGATCGGGCCATTCCGATCCGCCGATCCAGATCAGCGTTATCCGCCGCCCGATCTCCGGGGCGATGCGCACCGCTTCGGCCAGTTCCGTAAGCCCTGCCCCGGCACAGTAATAGAGCGGCAGATTGGTATCGGTGCGCAGCGCTTCGGCAAGAATGCGATCGACTGCGGGCGTGCGCTGCGGCGGGGCGCCATGCGCCGGCGCCGTATTCCGCCCGGCGAGGATCGGCGGGACGGGCACCCCCAACAGCCCCGCCAGCGAGCGGGCAGCTTCGGCGGCATTGTCCGCCTGGCGAGCCGAGCCGTCCATAAAGTCGCCGACATGGATATGCGATCCGATCACCAGTGGGATCGTCACTGATGGCGAAAGCAGGTGATGGGCAAGCTGGAACAGCCCGTCCGGATCGCCCGAATAGTCGTTGTCGAGGATTACGCGGGCGCGGGGCGGCTGGGCTGCCCGGACCGGCGGCGCGAGCGTGATTAAGGCCAGTCCTGCAGCGCCAGCCAGCACCGCGCGCCGGCCGGGTTTCGGCTCGATCATCTGTTCCTCTCCCTCAATCGAATGGCACGATGCAATCGCCCAGCCGTTCCGCCTCGCTGTGGTCGTGTGTCACCAGCAAGATAGGCAGGCGCAGTTGATCCCGCAGGCGTTCCAGCAGCGCAAGGATTTCCTCACGCCGAGCCCGATCAAGCGAGGCGAGCGGCTCGTCCAGCAACAAGAAGTCGGGATCGGACAGCAGGGCGCGGCCGATCGAAACGCGCTTCGCCTCGCCGCCGGAAAGGGTGCGCGGCCAGCGATCGAGTAGCGGCGCGATGCCGAGCAGGCCGATCACATCGCCCACATCCGCCGCAGCGCCCTTCCGCCATGCATAGAGCAGGTTGGCGCGCACCCGCAGGTGCGGGAACAGCCGCGCATCCTGGAACACATAGCCCGCGCGCCGCGCCTCTGGCGGCAGGTCTATCCCGGTAGATCCGTCGAACAGCGTCCGCTCGGCAACGCGGATATGCCCCGCGTCTGGCCGCAGCAATCCGGCAACCATGTTCAGCACGCTCGTCTTGCCGGCGCCGGAAGGGCCGAACAATACCGTCACGCCCGCACCGGGCGCGATGCGGCAGGCGACGTCCGCATCGCCGATCCGTCGCCGGACGTCGATGTCAAAGGACATGGGTGCCCCGCCCCGTGCGCCGCGCCACCAGTTCGGAGGCGACCAGCGCAGCGAAGGCGATCGCCACCGAAATGCCGGCAAGCCGCAACACCTGCCCCTCCCCGCCCGGCGCCTGCAACGCGGCATATATGGCGAGCGGCAGCGTCTGCGTCTGGCCCGGAACATTGGACACGAAGGTGATCGTCGCACCGAACTCGCCCAGCGCCCTGGCAAACCCCAGCACCACTCCTGCGATCACGCCGGGAAGCGCCAGCGGCACGGTGATCGTGGCGAAAACCCGTAACGGCGATGCGCCCAGGCTCCGCGCGGCCTGTTCGAGCCGCCGATCGACGCCCTCCAGCGACAGCCGGATCGCTCGGACCATCAGCGGTAGTGCCATAAGCGCCGCGGCAATGGCGGCGCCGCTCCAGTGGAACAACACGGTCGCACCGAACCAGCGCGCCAGCAGGCCGCCGATCGGGCCCGCCGGCGCGAAGGCCAGCAGCAGCAGCCATCCGGTCACCACCGGCGGCACCACCAGCGGCAGGTGCACCAGCGCGTCGAGCAGCAGCTTGCCCGGAAAGCGCGTGCGCGCGAGCAGCCACGCGAGCCCGAACGCCACCGGCAGCACCGCGAGAACCGCCACCCCGCCTACCTTTAGCGACAGCGCAACGATGCTCCACTCGGCGGGCGTCATCATTGCGGCGTGAAGCCATAGCGGGCGAAGATTGCCTTGCCCGCGGGGCTGAGAAGGAACTGGCGGAACGGTTCCGCGTCGAGGCTGGCCGCGCCGGCCAGCCGTGCCACGGGATATTGAATGGCCGGATGGCTATTCTCCGGAAAACTGCCCACCACCCGCACCCGGGCGGAAGCGCGAGCATCGGTCGCGTAGACGATGCCGAACGGCGCCCCTCCGCGTTCCACCATTGCCAGCGCCGCACGCACATTTTCCGCTCGCGCCAATCGTGGCGCAATCCGCTCCCACGCCCCGATCGCCTGCAACGCGGCCTTCCCGTATATGCCGGCCGGCACGACATCCGGATCGGCCATAGCCAGCCTTTCGCCGCCAAGCGCCTCGAGCAGCGGTGCCGCGTTGTTCAACGGGACGCTCCGTCGGTCAGCGGCTGCGGCGACGAGAACCAGCCGGTTCCCCAGCAGCACTGCCCGCGATCCGGGCGCCAGCCGCCCCGCTCTTTCCACCGTATCCATCCAGGGCAGGTCGGCGGAAACGAATAGATCCGCCGGCGCGCCCGCGACGATCTGCCGCGCCAGCGAGGACGAGGCCGCAAAGGACAACACCGGGCGCGGATGGCCCAGGGCCGCCCAGGCATCGGCGGCGGCCGTCATCGATTCCTGCAGGCTCGCAGGCGCGAGTACCAATGGCGGTTGCGGCGCCGAGCAGCCGGACAGGGCCAGCGACATCACGACAAACGTCCCGATCAGCGCGCGGCGGCTTAGGGGCTGGATCGGGCGAGACATTGTCGGCGGTACCTGTTGCAGCGGAAGCCACGGGGTTCGCGGCTTGCCGCGAGAGTGTCAAGCGCTGGCCTGGAACGGACCGAGTGCAACGGAAAAGGGCCGGCGGATTGCCCCCGGCCGGCCCCTCCCCTGTTATCCCAAGGCCCTGGCGAGCCTTGGAACATCTGCGCCGTGCGGAGCCCGCCCGAAGGCCCGCACTGGCATTCAGGCGGCGCGCACCGCCATGGTTATCCCACCGCGGCGGCGCAGCGCCGCACCGGCGAATCCGAAACCGAACAGGATCGTCACCCAGCTCATCGGCTCCGGCACGGCCGTCACCGAACGATAGATGGCGGTGGAGTCGATCGTGTAATTGGTATTCGCCAGCACATCGAGGTTGAGGTTCCAGCCGATAGCATCGAACGCCGCCAGATCGGTGGAAGTAATCACTCCCATCTCGCCATAGCAGAAGGTCGGATCCATCACGCCGATCTGGTTATAACCATCGCAGCCGCCGGCGTTGCTCGGCGTGTCCTTGAAATGCGACGCCTGGCGGCCGTCGCCATTATACGCGCCCGTCGACATCAGCGAGCGATTGTTGAACTGCGTGAGGCCGCCGTCCAGCGAGAAATAAGAGGCCGTGCCCACCGACCAGTCGAGCACCGGGCCGCTGCCGGGCGCGACATTGCGCGGATCGCTGCTGTAGCGGAACAGGTCGAGCACCGATCCCGCCGACTGATTGTTCCAGTTGATGCTATTGCCAGTCGTGGCGTTCGGGCCGACGCCCGAATACTGATCGTACAGATCCACGCCGCTGGTGAAGCCCAGCGCATGGCCGATCTCGTGGATGGCGACGCCGATGAAGTCCATCTGGTTGGCGGAAATGCCGTTCATCGGATTGAAGTCGAACGCGAAGGCCGAGCTGAAGGTGATGTTCGCATCTGCCCCGCTCAGGCCGGTATAGCCCAGCGCCTTTAGATTGGCCGATGTCACCGACAGGCGGGCATTGTTGGTGCCAATCGATGTGTCATATTGCGAGGAATTGAGGTTGATACCCAGATTGCCGTTCAACGGCGCGTTGCGCACCATCGAAATGCCACGGATGGGGCCGAACAACGGATCGTTAAAGGTGGTTTGCGACAGCACCGGCAGCACGGCGGACAGATCCAGCGCCGAATTGCCGACATCCCCCAGCGCCCCGATTACGTCCTCGGTCGCCACGCCATAGCGGGTGCTGGCGGTCGATCCGATCACGCCTTCGCGCAGGGCGCTGTAGCCCACGCCGAGATTCACGGTGACGTTGGTGGAGATCACGCTTTCCCAGTAGGCAGCCGCGATCTTGAACCCGAGTTCCGCCTGGCTCCCGGTGACGCCGCCATTGTCGATGAGGTTGATCTTAAGCTGCGCCTGCGCCGGCACGGCAAATGCGGCGCCGCCCAACACGGCGCTCGCCATCAGAATCCGCAAGACCTTACGTAATGCCATGAATTCCCCCACTTTTCAGCAGACCGAGCTGTCGGCCTTCATGAGAGAATTAACGGTTTATTACGCGTTAACGTCAAGAGCGACAGAAAACGGGACACATATTTAGAAAAAAATGAGCAAAAATGTCACACATTGAAACGTTCGCGGCACGATCGTGTTAGAGGCACGATCGTGCCGCGTGCCCTCAGAAGCCGAGTGACGCCGCGATCCGTACGCCATTGTCGTCGTTCCGGCTACCGATCGTTCCAGCATAGCCGGCACTTAGCCGCACCCGCTCCGTTGGCGCCCAGACGAGGTCCAGCGTGCCAGTGGCAGCGTCGCGAGACAGCGGCGTACCGGAAACCGAGAAGACGGGGCCGGCATCGAACTGCACCGTAGCGTTCGGTGCAGCGCCCTCGATTCGCCGAACCCACGCGCCGGTGCCGCGGACCGAGAAGCCCCGCGCCATGGGCGTTTCCACGCGAATGCCACCGCGGGCGAAGGTGAAGCTCTGCAACTGCGCCGTCCCACGCAACGCCGCCGCCCCGCCCTTCTCCGCAAAGCCTACGCCATGCAGCCGGTAATGGGCCATGCCGACGAATGGCGACACCGTGCCCCCGGCCAGTGCGAACGGGCGCTGCACCTCCGCAAAGCCGTGCAGCGTGGTCGTATCGTAGTCCGCCCGTAGCGAGTCGCGGAACGAGGCAATCGCGACCACGCGATCGGTTCGGTTACGGGTCCAGCCATAGCCGATGCCGGCTCGCACATCGAACGGCCCCGCCTGCACGCCAGCGGCGGCGAGCAGGTGGACGGTGCGCGCCTGCGCGTCGCGTGCCAAGCCGCTCATACGCAGCTTGGTACGGGTATAGCCCGCCGCGATGCCGGCACGCACGGTGCCGAAGCTGCGATCGATACCGCCAACGCCGCCGATCGTTGAACGTCGCGTTGCCATTGCCTCGACGTCGCCGTCATTGGTGCCGGCGCCGCTGACATAGTTGCCCCAAACACCATATCGTCCATCGGACCCTCGCAGGTGCGCCTCCACCGCATTCTGCACCTGCTGCGCATCTTGCACGGTAACCGCGCCGAGCGATCCATAGACCTGTCCAGACAGCGCATCGAGGCCTGCTCGGGTTGCGCCGTCATCCGCTAGTGTCGTAATCGCGCTATACGCCGCATTTGCGGTGCCGAGCGCGCCCAGGCCGCTCGCGGTCGCCCGCTGGTTGCCCGTCCCCGCGATGCGAACCAGCCCGACACGGCTGCGTACCACATCCGCGAACAGGCGATCGGCGGCATAGGCAAGCCGCAGTTCAGTATTGCCTGCCACTTGGTCCACCGTAGCATAGGTGCCGGTAAGTCCGCCGGCTGCGGTCAGCAGTGTATAGCGCATGCCAATCCCGCCGCGCGTACCCGCAAGCTGCAGGCGCGCACCCGGCGCGATCGCCGCAGCGCCGCCTACCGCGATCAGGTCAGACGCTCCGTTGGCAGCGATCGTCGCGAGATAAGTGCTGCCCTGCCCTTGGAAGAAGGCACCCGTTACGGTCAGCGTGCCGACATTTGGAGCCGTGGCGGTCGCGCCGGCCGCCGGCACCGCCAGCACCGTGGCGCCACCGCTGCCACCGGGCGAGACGACACCGCCTGCAGCCAGCGAAAGCGCCGCCACGCGACCAGTGCCGGTGAAGCTGCCACTGGCAATCGACAACGCGAACGCCGCATCGCCATCAAACGCCAAGCTGCCTCCCAGGATGCGCACCGTGCCGCTAAAGCCGGGCTGCGCAGCCAGCGCCACGCTCCCGGTACCGGACTTTGCGAGGATACCCGTACCGCTTAACGTCCCTTCGAACCGGCCGTCGAAATTCTGGTCGATCTGCAGGGTACCGTCGGTACGGATGGCGCCCAACAGCTTGTTGGTGTCGCCGATCAAGGTGGCGCCCGCCGCGATAGCCGTCCCCTCGCTGAAATTGGCGGGCGTTGCCAGCGTCCAGCTGCCGACCTCCACGACCAGTCGCTCGAAGTCTACCGCGCCGCTGAAGGTGCCGCCGTTCGGACCGCTCAATACGACCGTATCGGTGCCTTGCCAGCCGTTGATCAGGCCGCTCACGCCCGTCTTCATCCCGCGCTGCACGAACACGTCGTCGCCATAGCTGAAGTAGATGTTGCCCGTGACGGTACCGCCATCGGAGACAAAGCGGTTTCCATCACCGAACAAGGATTCGCCCAGCCACACGTCGCCGGTGATGCTGCCGCGATTGACGATATCCGCATTGGCACCATAGACCGCCACGCCGGCGCCTTTAATGGTGCCGGTCGCCTCGTTGACCAGGATGCTTCGGCTGCTCAGTTCGACTGCGCTCCCCTTGCGGCTTTCCAGAATACCGCTGTTGGTAACGCTGCCACCACCTTGCAACGACGTGTAGAATGCCGTGCCGTCGACGATGATCTGCCCGCTGTTGACCAGTGTCTGGACATATCCTCCATCGACCGCCTTGCCGGCATCGCCGATGATCGAGCCGGTGTTGATCAGCGTCGTCGCCCCACCAATGGCGGTGCCGTTGCTCGCCATGCGGATGGTGCCGCTGTTGGTGACACTCGTGCCGCCGCAGATCGCGGTCGCGCCATAGTTGTTCACGCTGGCCGCTGCGGTGATCGTCCCGGCGTTCTCGAAGTTCGCGCCGCCGGCGGCGACGCCGCACGATCCGTTGCTGTTCCAATAGGGATAGTCGTTGCCCAGAGCAGTTGCCGTGATCGTCCCGCGACTGATCACGGTCAAGCCGGTGTTGGCACCCGTTCCGTAGGCTCCGCCGTTCGTCAACAAGCCTTCGACGGTTGCGCCGGTCAGGTCGATAGCCGGACCGCTGCCTACAGTGATGTCGGCGCGCACATCTACAGTGCCGGTGCCGACCAGCCCCAAGCGCTGGCCAAGTGCCGCCTCGGAAAGAGTGAGCTTCGCCCCGTTCTGCACTTCATAGGCCGTCCGTTCGAATCCGGTATGCGCAGCAGTGACCGTGGTCGTGTCAGCGTCTACAAGGTAGCGGATGGTGTCGATTCCGTCTCCGGCATCGATTCCGCCCGTTACCCCAGCCAGCGGACGCGATGTGGCGGCGTCCAACCGGACGACCACCAGGTCGTCCCCAGAACCAAGGGATAGCGCGCCATTCACGCTGCCCCCGGCATCGATGAACACATCCGCAGAAGTACTATAGCTCTGGCTGTTGAAACGGACGTCGCCATTGATCGTCCCGGCGTTGCGCACGGTAGCCTGGCTTCCGTTGCGCGCATCGATGCCGATGACGCCGCCAATCACCCCGTCTGCGAGATTGTCGATCGTGCCACCGCTGTTGACGGTGATACCTGCCGTACCGCCAGTGATGGTTCCGCTGTTGCTCAAGCGCGCGCCGCTGATGCTGACGCCGCTCGTGGTGCCGGTGATCGTTCCGCTGTTCCGCGATGCACCGACCGAGCTAACGCTGTACCCAGCCTCCAGCACCGCGCCAATGCCTGCGCTGGCGCCGATCGTGCCCGTGTTGATCAGCGGGACGTAGCTTGCGCGCACGCCCGAGGTCCGTCCGCGGATGGTGCCGTTGTTGGTGAGCGAGACCGCATCCCCCGAAACCGAGGAAGCGTAGTTGGACATGTCTACGCCGGCATAGCTGCCTTCGATCAACCCGCTGTTGG